>JAADHS010000019.1 GCA_013151745.1 Gammaproteobacteria bacterium
GCGTTATAAATTTAGGGCGAATAACACGCCCTGTTTTTCCCATGGCAGCGTTAGAATTCCTCCAAATAGGCCTACTATTCGTCGTCATTCTACCTTGCCATGAAAAAAAATGACCTATTCTTCACACCTAAATTCATAACGCCATGGGTATATCGTCATCCGTCGCTCCTTTTTTGTTCGGATTTTTTAACACGAATTTTTCGACCGTCGATTTCTTTGCCATTACACTGCTTCATTGCCACTTTGGCCTCACCTACTTTAGGCATCTCAACAAAAGCAAACCCTTTAGACTCGCCTGTTTTTTTATCCATCACCAAGTTACAGGACTGTACGGTACCATAGGTTCCAAACAGAGTGCGAAGCTCGGCCTCTGTCGTGGTACGAGCAAGATTACGTATCAATAGTTTCATGAGAAAGCCATTATTTTGAATTCAAGAATTATATCATCTCAGGTAAAGTCAGCGTGAATGTTGAACCTCTCCTGGGGGTACTGTGTACGACGATGTCACCACTCAGCTCTCGTATATACTCTCTGCTTTCGTAAGCACCAATCCCCATTCCGCCCTGACCCTTAGTCGAGTCAAAAGGACGAAACAAACGGTCTCTTATGAAAATAGCGTCCATACCACAACCCGTATCAGTGATGGTGATAATGCAATTCTCATTATCATCATAAACCGCTTTAATCGTGACCTCACCATCAGCAGGAGTTGCATCTTGTGCGTTTTGAATCAGGTGCTCAAATGTAGCGTTAAGACGATCTCTATTTGCTGTGATATTCAATTTTTTGATGGCAGAATGAAAAATGGGCTTAGGCTCTTGGCATGATCTTTCATCAACAACCTGTCTCAGCAACGCAATGATGTCTAATTGATTGCTGACGGCAGGCTGGATTTGTCCTTTGCGCAGTTGTGCCAACAAACGATTCATTTTCGAAACTGAATGATCAACGGTATGAATCGCATCTTCCATAAACTCCGGATTATGTTTATGTTTTTTAGCATTAGAAACAACCAGCGAAAGCTGTGCAACCAGGTTTTTCAAATCATGAATAACAAAGGCCGAAAGCTGACTAAATGCTTGAAATTCTCTGGCTTCAACGAGTGCTTGTACCGCCAGTAGTTGCGCAATATGGGTCGTTGCCTGACGCCCTGCTGTTTTCAGCAAATCATGATCCTCCCAATTGATCGCATGTTTTACTTCAGGGTGAGGTAACACAACAAACCCGAGCAACTCAACGTCTTGCATCAGGGGCACGACGAGCCAAATGCGTGTGTCGGCGGCAATCCAGTCAGGTAGCTGCAAATCATGATAAAGCTCTCTATCTTTTTCATATTCATCCAGGTCAATAATCCATTGCCAATTTTTAAGAAACTGAATGAGAGAAGAATCATTGGCTTCTCGTCTACAGTCAAGAGGATCAAAATCGCTATGAGTAACAAGATCATAATGACCCGTATTTGAACGTAACCAGAGTAAGCCACCCCGGCTCCCTACAATTTGTGCCAAGGCCTCAATTACGGTTTCAAGTAAGTGCGCTCCAGGCCCACCTCGTGAGAGCGTACGAATAAATCGTAACCATTCTTCTCTGTATTCATATTTGTAATTATAAAAATGTTTATTTAAAAAAACTTTAATGTGTGCCCATTTTTGCTCGGAGGTATAGAGCGTAACAAGAAAAAAACTGGCAATGATCAGTATGAACATTAAGACCAGACCATTACTGTTGCCTTGGTTTTGTTCTACCCAATAAGCTATACCAGCCATAAACGAGAGATAACATAGACTTAAAATCAACAACAGGGTATGGCGTGCAGCGCTATGCGAAACTGAAATACGCTTGCTCCAAATATCTGTTTTGAGGATAAATATAAACATAATTGAAACTATTCCCAAAACGATACCGCGCACAACGAATAAGTGATATGCCCATGCAGTAAAAAAATAACTTATAACAAAGGAAAAAACATCATAAGAAAATATAAAAACCATCCCAAAAAATAAAAAACGATGAGCGGTCAACACTTGCTCCGTAGTGACGCGACGGGGCATAATCAGGAGCATGATCAATCCACTTAAGGCCAGACAAAACAAACCTGTATGATTAATTTCGAATGATGTTGATAATTCATGGTTCGTATTGACGGGTAAAATACCCGAGATTATCAGTAGGGTGAATCCTGCCAAACTAAGTACGATAGACAGTTTATAATGCGTCAATACACCGTTACCGACATTTATATTTTTTGTAACCGCAAAAAAATATAAAAATAAAAAAAAAGCGGCATAACGAAAGGTTTCAGAAAAATTGATGATTGCAGTGTTATGCATCACATCTATGCCGACAACCAAGGTCATGATTGACCACAGACTGCTAAAAAAAACACAGACAATAAATAAAAAAAGATCAAGCTGACCCTGCCAAACCAGAAAAGCTCTCGCCAGCAGGAAAAGAGAAGCACCCGCAGCGAAGGTATAACAGGCGAATTCAAGCGTCATAGCGGTGACTTAACCAAAAGTTTTTTGTCTCTAAAATTAGAATACCTTTTAGCATTTCGTTCCTTTAGCCATTCAAACTTAAGTGTGACAGTACACCCTTTCATTCCTTGACTACGTTGCAAATGCCTCGTAATAATTCACTATATCTTGTCATTTCACCTTATCCTACAAGGGTGTAGGTAGGCGCGTAAGAACGGCTGCATGAATGCAGGAGATAGGGCGACTCAGGAGAGACAAAGCCGAGAGAACACGGAAGCCTTGGGAAATGAATAGGACACACTTTCAACACCTAAACCTCAAACGCTACAAATATAGAAAACCCCTCTTCTGAAAATTGCCCTCAATTTTGATCAAACAAATACACCACATACAACTTTTCATCTATGTACTTTCCGCCCGATTTTTGAAAAATTTATTCGCCGAGGTTTTTCTACAGACTGAACGGCCACCTAACCTGCCATCCATTTTTGTAGTACATTCATTTCTGCACGTACGGGGAGTCGTTCGTGAGTGGCGATATTATCCAGATAAGAGGTAATTTCAACAGGGTATTCTCTAGAGCCAACAAGCTCTAAAAGCTCTTCTTGGGTTGTTGCTTGGAGCTCTGCAATCGCCGCATCTACCATTTTTTGAGGTTTTTCTATGTATTTAGTATGTAAATTATTACCCAAGACAAAAATCACAAAGGTCAAATAGGGTAAAAAATACGAACCGATCCCCCAGTCGGGGTCATTCAAATGCGGAATAATAAAGATCAGCATCGTAACAACATAAGTCACCAATATCGTTAAAAAGTAAATCAGAAAGCGAATATTTTTCCCTCGAAAGGTGGCTCTATCCTTCGCTGCACGTTCACGCTCAACCTTAATGGCATTTAAGGACGGAGGCGCACTGCTCATGCTGAATTCAAGAGCCATGTATTTTTCTGACTTTACTTCTACCACTGGATTTGATGAAATAAAACTAGCTGTTCGCCGCTTTTACTTGATCTTTTAGCCCTTTTCCGGCTTTAAACTTAGGGATAGTCGCCTCAGCAATCTCGATAGGATCACCCGTACTGGGGTTTCTTCCCGTTCGCGCAGCCCGTACACTGGTAGTAAATGAACCAAACCCCGGCAATGTCACGGTATCCCCCTTACACAGCGCTTGAGTTACAACTTCCACAAAGGCATTCACTGCCTTTGTCGCATCAGCGTTATTCAGTTCACTCGCTTCAGCGACCGCTGTAAAAAGTTCAGTTTTGTTCATAAGTTCTAACTCCTAATTTCAATAATAAAGACCAGCCCGCCAGAGCGGGCAATTTAACAAATATCCAACCGGGAACCTAAAAAAAGGCACCACCATCTTTTTTTTATGGGAATGGGGACTCTACACCACGAGATGATACCATTATTGGTTCTAAATTAAATAAGCGAATCATTATGATTAAATATGATTTACATACGCACTCGACCGCATCTGATGGCACGCTAACCCCCACCGAATTGGTGCACCGCGCTAAAGAACAACGTGTCGATGTCCTCGCACTGACCGATCACGACACGGTAGCAGGCATTGAAGAAGCAATAACCGCAGCGAACGCACACTCTATATCTCTCATTCCGGGAGTGGAAATTTCATCTCAATGGCAAAACACCGGTATACACATCATCGGCCTCGATATTGATATCCAATCCAATGAACTGCTTGCTCAGTTACAACAACTGCAAACCTTGCGCATCACGCGCGCTCAAGAAATGGGGCATCGCCTAGCCAAAGAAGGGATTCCTGGCGCTTATCAAGGCGCTTTACAATACACGAGAGAAGAAAACCTGACACGAACTCATTTCGCACGTTTTTTAGTTGCTCAAGGTCAAGCCCATTCTATTTCCAGCGTATTCAAACACTATCTTATCCAAGGCAAACCCGGTTATGTCAAAACGGAGTGGCCCATCCTTGAAGAAGTGGTGCAATGGATCAAAACTGCGGGTGGCATCGCTATTCTTGCGCATCCGGCACGGTATAAATTCACCGCGAGCAAAATGCGCCGATTATTACAAGATTTTAAAGACCAGGGCGGTGTGGGGATTGAAGTCGCACACGGTAACGGCAACCGCGATGAGACAGCTAATAATATCAAATTAGCTGAACAGTTTGAATTGCGCGCCTCTATCGGCTCAGATTTCCATGATCCAGCAATCCCATGGTCAGAGCTAGGCCGACTCCCCCGCCTTCCCGCTGATTTACCAACAGTGTGGGACAACGGGTTTCAGCGAAGCACAGCTATATACCCGTAGCGATTAAAATTTAGGTGTGATTGCACGCCCTCTTCATTCCCTGGCTACGTTGAAATTCCTCGCAATAGCCCGCTAACACCTCGTCATTTCGCCTTGTCAGGAAATGAATAGGTCACACACTCAGAACCTAAATCTCAAACGCTACGGGTATAGCAGGTACGGACTTTTAGCCGCGATTGTAAATTGGGTCGCGACAGAAATGCCGCGCCTATCCAAGAAAAACCGAGACAACGTTAAAAGTTGAGTAATTTTTTACCCTGTTTTTTCAATTTTCGCCCAAGAATCACGTAGTGTCACCGTCCGGTTAAAAACCAGCTGACCCTGGTGATGATCTGGGTCTACCGTGAAATAACCTTCCCGCTCAAACTGAAAATGGTCTTCTACCTGAGCTGAGGCAAGACTGGCTTCAACAAAACAATGTGTCAAGGTACGTAAAGAATCTGGATTTAAATAATCAAGAAAATTACCTTCAAGACTATTTGCATCGGGATGGGCTTGCGTGAACAGTCGATCGTACAGGCGAATTTCTGCGGGTATGGCATCCGCCGCAGAGACCCAGTGAATCACACCTTTAACTTTACGACCTTCTGGTGTTTTACCCAAAGTATCCGGATCATAACTGCAATGCAATTCGATGATTTCACCCTCCGCATCTTTGACCACCATATCACAACGAATCACATAAGCATTACGTAAACGAACCTCACCACCGATAACAAGTCGTTTAAATTTTTTGGGTGCCTCTTCACGAAAGTCTTCGCGATCAATGTAAAGCTCCCGAGAAAAAGGTACGGTTCGTTGACCCATTTCTTCCTTTTGCGGATGGTTTGCAGCAGAAATTTTTTCTGTCTTATCTTCATCATAATTTGTCAACACGACTTTCAGCGGATGTAACACCGCCATGCGACGAGGCGCATTGTCGTTCAAGTCTTCTCTGATACAACTTTCCAACACACTCATTTCAACATTATTTTCTGACTTCGTCACCCCAATACGCCGGCAAAAGTCACGCAGAGACGCCGGCGTAAAACCACGCCGCCTTAAACCCGCGATCGTTGGCATACGGGGATCATCCCAATTGGCAACAACACCTTCATCAACAAGCTGGCTTAATTTGCGTTTACTGGTAATCGTATATTGCAATTCCAATCGTGAAAATTCTATTTGCTGCGGATGACAAGGCACCGCCAAAGTATCAAGAAACCAATCGTAGAGGGGTCGATGGTCTTCAAATTCCAAGGTACAAAGCGAATAAGTTATCGCCTCAATAGCATCAGATAAGCAGTGCGTAAAATCGTACATGGGATACATGCACCACGCTTCACCTGTTTGATGATGAATAACACCATGACGAATACGATAGATTGCCGGATCACGTAGATTGATATTAGGTGCGGCCATATCGATTTTGGCACGCAAAACACATTGCCCGTCGGTAAACTTTCCTGCTCGCATTCGTGCAAAAAGATCCAAATTTTCATCGATACTACGATTTCTGTAAGGACTGTCTTTGCCTCGTTCGGTTAAAGTTCCACGATACACTCGCGTTTCTTCTGCACTTAAATCACAGACATAAGCTTTGTTTTTTTTAATCAGCTCAACGGCATATTGATACAGTTGTTCAAAATAATCGGAGGCAAAGCGAGGTTCACCACCCCAGGTATAACCTAACCAGGTGACATCACGTTTAATCGCCTCGATAAATTCGGCATTTTCTTTATGCGGGTTGGTATCATCAAAACGCAGGTGACAACGTCCATTGTAATCTTCTGCCAAACCAAAATTCAAACAAATTGATTTCGCATGACCAATGTGCAGGTAGCCGTTAGGCTCAGGAGGAAAACGCGTCGTTACCCCCCTCTTATTTTGATCTATGATATTGCGAATAAAATGGGTGGGCGTATTGATGCTGCTACTCATAAACCTAATTATTTCCTCACAAAAAGCCTAATTTTACCCCCCCCGAAATAGTCCAACGTCCTTCGTACCAACGAAAAATCACTATTTCCTGGGTTCGATAAAATTTTTCGCCATGATTGAAATTATATTCAATGTTATGCACAACCCGTGCGGTATTCATTTTCACATCGGGACGAATTTTTTGATAACTATAGCTGATGTTTTCATAGCGCTCAAACACCATAGACATATACTCCATAACATCCTTACGTGATATTCCCGCATCCTGGTAATCTGCAAACAATATTGCATCAAACTGCTTCAGATTCTGGTTATCTATCGCCTCTTTTCGCTGCTCCAGCACTTTATAAACATCAGCAATGTCATGCTCCAGCTCTCGTTTATCACAACCGAGCATCAACAACACAGCGATAAAAAGTAGAATGCCACGTCCTGCTTTTCGAAAACATGGAATACGCCAAGTTAAAAATTGTGTATTTTTTAAGCTCTTAAACATTGATACTTCCTAGCATCCGTTTTAGTGTTTTCAGCCCTGTCGCGCCCATTTAATGGAAGTTTTAACCAAACCACCCTCCTCCTTAATACTATGGCGCTCAATATTCAGGGGCTAAGGAACATGCATCATCTTCATTAATTTGCTTTGCAGTGTATCACGTCAATATGACAACCCGCTCCCATATTTGCAACCCGTGTTTACCCACATTTGTGGCAGTAGGAGAAATTAAAGTGGCCATAAGTTGAACAATAGGGTTTAATAACAACCTGAATATAATAATAAAGCACGGCCATTATTATGAAAATAAACCCGTACAAGACACTGACACTCTGGGGGGCATGGGCTTTTATAAGTATTGTCGTCTATCTTACACTCTATATTGACGCCAAAGTCTGGACGTTTATGGAAAACGACCCCAGCCGTATAACCTGGCTCATAGTCGGCCTATTTGTTATCGGTGTCATAGGGAGTGGAGCGTTGGTAGTGATGATTACCTTCGAAGGCCTCGTCATTGATAAAATACAAAAAGCGGCCGCTAAGAAAGGATTGTTTGGCATTACTCTCACCTCAATCAATCGCGCTAGCCTCCGTTTTTTTAGTGCACTTCAAGATACACTTAAAGCGGACGGCCAACCCGATGTTGAAGTGCTCGCCAATATTGAACTCGCAGCACTCCACCGTACCAGCCATGCCATTGAAGTTTTGGGCAACCTTTTAATTACGTTGGGTCTGATTGGCACCGTGATGGGGCTAACATTAACATTAACCGGCCTCACCAGCTCACTAGAAGCATTAGGACATGACCAGGAACTTCTTCTGGATGGTCTGCGTAAAGCTATGGGAGGCATGGGCACGGCTTTTTATACTACTTTGTTGGGTGCAGTTTTAGGCGGTATATTATTACGTGTTTTCGCACAAATTACTGAAAATGGGGTCAGCCAACTCTATGATAATTTAATGCGCATCTGCCTGATTTACTGCTCAGCGGACTACAAGCCAACCCTCGCCCGTGAAACACGCATGCTCAACTCTGAAATGAAATTGCTCGA
The DNA here is from genome assembly GCA_013151745.1 of Gammaproteobacteria bacterium. Taxonomy (GTDB): domain Bacteria; phylum Pseudomonadota; class Gammaproteobacteria; order JAADHS01; family JAADHS01; genus JAADHS01. Next base: position 8,241 of record JAADHS010000019.1, read on the forward strand.
TCAAAATATAAATAAAATAAATCGCGGTTTCGCTGCATCTCAAGAAACCATGGCGGCATTTAAGGAAGAACTTAACCGCTTTCGCAAGAGCGCCAGTGAAGGTGATGATGACGAATCACTAGATGAAATGATTAAGCGTCATCGCGCCTACTGTGAAGTCTTACGAGATGAAATGCATTTAATCAACGCTGTAAATCGAAGCTGGTGGGCACGCTTGATGTGGCTTTTTGGTAAACGCTAATATGCGTCATCGCGGTAAATCATCAGCATCAAACAACATCTATGAAAGCTTTTCAGATGTTGCTTTGTTGATGTTAGCCACTTTTATATTTTTACTGGTCACTATTCTCATCACGCACCGCGTAGCCGAAACTTATCAAGTTCCTAAACTGAAAGAAGAGCTACAAGCGTCTAACGAGCAACTCGATAAAGCCCTCAAGGACAAAGAACGCCTCCTTGCCGAGTTGGGAGAGCTCCTTGGCATGGCTACCGAAACTCAAATAGAACAAGTGCTAAAATCAGTAGGGGTGGGTAAAAAAGATTTTGAGTTATTTATTGATGGCCTTAAAAAAATCCCCGGAAAGGACATTCATCTGATCATTGATGCCACCGGCTCCATGCACGGCGTAGCAACATTTTTAGTGCCTGTATTGCGTGTTATGGTCGTAAAATCAGGCAAAGAACTTAGCGCTATTACCTGGTTTTCTGATGGGGATACAGACACCTACCAAGGCACAATGGGCGCCATGTTCGATCAACTTCTCCAGGGGGCACCCTTTGTTGGCAATAATGAAACCATAGGCCAAGCCCTCACTAAAGCAGCCAAACTACCTCACCTTCCTGGCGCCTATGTGTTAATTGGTGACGAACCTTCAGATGACCGCATTCATTATTCAGATATACCTCGCCCTGTATTTACCCTGCCACTAGGACTCTCTGATCCAAATACAACCCGAGAATATTCACAGCTCGCGGAAAAAACCGGGGGGTTGATGCTCCATTTACAATTCAAATAAAAAACCAACAACGGCTCAGCTTACCTCTGAAATTCACCCTTTCTAAGGGTAAGCTGAGCCGTGACTGTTAACTTTGTAAAACTAAAGACTTTTTTTACGCAAAGCTTCAGACTCAATTTTATGTACTTGAATCTTAATATCATCACTGCGTACTTGCTGAAAGAATATTACGGTTTCTTTTGAACGCGCTTTTTCATATTGGTTAGTAAATATGAAAATAAAGCGCCGACCGCTCAAAACCGTATTGGTCTGTTGGAGTTTCAATTTAACTTTTTGTAACCCCCCCAGCTTCTCTTGTATTTCTTGCAAATACGCACGCCAATCCTCTGGTGTCTGGAGATTAAAAAAATCATCACTATAAAAAGTCAACGCTTTATCGTAATTTTCATCCTGAATTGCAGCAAAAAATTCATTCGCCATAGGCAGAACCACCTCACCTTCAACTTCTTTTGAACACCCCGCTAGAATAAAACTGAACATCAGCCCCATCAGGAGTAAATACAGCATTTTTTTTGATAATAATTTCATTTCACTTCTTCTTTAACATGCCAAAGCCATCAACAAGAGGGATCACTCAAATCGATTTTATCTGTGTCAAGAATAACATATTGAAGCAAACGAAAAAGATAGACAAGGAACAAACTTAAAGAGACATGCAGAAAACCAAGAACCCTAACTACAGTGATCAACACTCAGGATCCCCAGCTCATTTGGATATTTTGAAAATTTAAAAACTCATCCCCACAAAATAAAGTAACGCTATGATTACAGTCATCGCAATGACCACGAAATTATCATCCGCAGATGCTTCTCTGTTCGCCATGAGACTTCCTCCTCATTATTATTTATTAAAATAATAATAGTTGATTGTTTTAGTCAATTACCTCTTTTTAAAAGAGGTAACATTGACCCTAGCACGTCAGCTCGTTTTTCACAAGCTTAACTTCAAGAACCCTCATCGTAACATCTCGATATTTGACACAGACCAAGCAAACAATGCTATGCTTGAATTAGATGTATACATTAAAACAAACTATAAATTGTTTTAATGCTAGATTAACAATATGAGTTGGCTATTGTTATTTAGGAGAACATCCTATATATTTTGGTTTAGAGCAGCAAGCTAGAAGTAGCATGCTGATTGGGTATTTTACTTCGGTCGGTGGGAGAGGACGATGGTTGAAGAGATTGGAATTAACGTTATAGTACCAATATTGGTATTTCTTGTCATTATTGTCGGCGCATATATGATTTCTAATGAGGCGCTAGTTGACGTATTAGAGCGCCGCGCAGCGGACAAATAAAAATAGATACGAGCAAAACGCGTTAAAAAAACCTGGCTCTGCCAGGTTTTTTTTCGCCTTAAAGTTAACGTAGCTCCTCAGGAACAAGCACGTAATACTGCCCTGTTTGGTGCTCAGGCTTAGCTCGTTCTTTTGCCTTTACAGAAATGTAGATAAGAAGCGTGAGCATGCGTGCGAAAACTTTGAGAAAACCGCAGGAATAGTTGCTTTACTTCGAAGTTTCTCGATTGAAGAACGGGCGAAGACGAGAGGCAAAACAGAAAAGTTATTACGCGTCTATTCCTTAGCCAAGGGGCTAAGCTGCTTCAAACGTGCCCGGTACTTTACGGCCTGCTCATGATCACCCGCACGCTCTGCTAACTGCCACAATTCCTTTATCGCCCCCTCATGGTCAGCTCGTATTTTTAATATCTGCTGCAATACAACATCACGTTGATATCCTGCTGCTACGGCTTGCGAAACGGAAGCGTACATACGATCAGCAAGATCGAAGCCAACCCAACGATCTTTTTCATTAGCCGAATAAGCAAAACGTACCAAACGCTCTGCTGCTTGATTATCCCCTTGCACTGCCGCAATCCAACTTTTAGTCACCAAACCCACTGCCGCATAAGCACGTTCAAACTGTTCAAACTCTGCATCACCGGAAATGCCCAGCTTAACGGCAGCAATCGCAACTGACGGACGATAGTCCAATAAAAACAATAGCAACGAAGCCAAGCTGTAATCTTCACTAAAACGTATTTTGGGCAAACGATACTCAATATAAGGTGAGCGCTCCATTTGCATAGCACCTGAACCTAAATCAGGCAATGGCCCATAATATCGACCCAACCAAGTCCATAAACCTTCGCCACCCGTCATCGCCTGGCGTTTTTGAGCCTCATTCACACCTTCCAAGTAATGTAATAATTTAGCCGTAGCAGAACGCTGCCCAGCATAACCCACCAAAGCTAACCTGAACCCATCAAGAAATAACTCTCCCTTTGGGAAAACATGACGAAAAGTTCGCAACACCACCTGCAATGACGCGACATCAAACTGATTTAACGCCAACCACTGCACATAAAGCCCATTTTCAGGTGTTAATCGCGCCCGAACACGCTGAAACTGCTCTACTGAAAGTAACGCACTTCGACCCACCAAATCTGGATGAAACAGGTCACCAATAATCACATCATAGTTTTTTGCATCTCTCTGTAAAAATCGTCGCACATCATCACGAACCACCCTCATCTGCGAACTCACATCATCATTGACCTGCGTAAACCAATACTTTGCTGCATGAATCGCCCCTGCTGACAGCTCCACCCCAACACGCTCTAATCCAGGAAAGGGCAACGAACCTGATGCCGATATACCCGTACCCACGCCCAAAAAAAGCACACTACGAGGATTCCCATGCAACAACAAAGGTAAACGTGCCTGATTTTGCTGCGCGACAACAGCCGAAGGCTCAGAAGAAGCATCCATACGTTGCAAATCACCTAATAATAATCGTTGACCATCTTGCCGCTCAACAACATGGCTTATCGAAACGGCATCTTCATAAAAATAGAGATCTCTGGAGGCACCCAAACTATGTGGCAAAAGAACATTGACTTGGGGTAGCATCGCAACGGGAAAAGCCAAGAGCAAGAGCAACAATAATAAACCAATCAACCTGATACGAGGTGCCGTAACCCAATACATCCCCGCAGTAAACAACAATACCGCAGCAACACAAATAGTCAAAGTCGTACCTAAAAGCGGGATCATCACAAAACCCGCCAAACAAGCGCCTAATGCAGCACCTAGCGAATTAACGCCATACAATTTTGCTCCCGCCAACGGCATCGTGTTTTCCAGATGCCTGGATAATACGGGCAACCACATCCCTAACGCCAAAGTCACAGGCGCGGTCAGTAAAACAATAACTACCCCTTGTGATAATAACGCCGTAGTCAATGAAGCATATTGCGAAGACTCAACCCAATCGGCTAACCAAGGGATCGCCCACAAACTCAACACGGCAAAAAGACTCGCAAAAACAGGCAATATGACCAAGGTATTGCGCAACAACAGCAGGCGCTTCGCCAAAAGGCTACCCACCCCTATACCCAACAAAAACATCGCCAAAATAACCGCCAGTACATATTCAGTACGCAAAAGTATCATGCCAAACAGACGAGTCCAGGCAATTTCCAGCATCAAAGCTGCAGCACCTACACCCGCATAAGCCAAATAACTCCCCCAATGACTAACCTGTCGTACTCCTGTATTTTTTACTACGTCAGAACAATGCACATGGCACTCAACCCGCCGCGACAAAACCAGAAAGGAGACAGCCAAGAAAAAACCCAGAGCAGCAATACTATAGTTCGCAGCCAACCAACCAACACTAGGCAATAGCGCCAAAGGAATAAGCGCCCCCACCACACCCCCTAACGCATTCACGCCATAGATGGTACCCAAACTAATACGACTATTCGATAAAGCACGTAAAATTAATGGAAACCCCATGCCAAGCAATGTCGCTGGCAGCATCAATAAAATCAGCGCAGCAATAAATTCGTACACATACCAAGTTTTTAACGAGAGGTCTCCGGCACGAAGTAAACCACCAGAAAGGTCAAACAGAAAGGGAATCGCAATTGCAAAAAGCGCAACACCGGCTTCTAACAAAGCAAGAAGAAAAAGAGGTTGCCAACTCAACCGCCATCGCGCACCGATTAAACTACCTGCGCCCAGCCCCAACATAAAGGCGGCAACCGTAGCCACGATACCGAAAATACTGACACCAAACTGCAATGCCAACATTCGAGCCCACAAAACCTGATAGGCAAGCGCAGTGACACCCGACACGCAATAAAGAGCAACCACCACGCCTGACCAACGACGCATGACTTTATTCATAGATTGAGCACTTTTATGCCACCCAAGCGACAATCAAAAACAGGGATTATTGCGTTAGGTTTTTCGATGATCAGAAGCAAATAATAATAATAATAATTATATTGAGGCCTACGAACACACTATTTTTTGATTATTTAAAACGGATAAAACCAGACTATCGCCGTTACGGCATGAGCTAAAGACAAAAATACCGTCGCTCCAGCACAAATCATATGAGAAATGTAAAGCTGCTTACCAAATAACGCCATGCGAATACCGAGTGTGGCTGTGGCTAATATCAAAACAAGAAGCAGAACCCCCATAGTAAACAAAATCTGGCGCTTTTGTTTATCTTCTATTTTGACTGCTTCACCAGGCTCTTTCAGTACCTCAGTAAAAACCCCAACCACCGCATGATCACTCGAACCGCTATTGAATTCTTGAGCTGAAAGCATGGGCGATAGCGCAAAAATAGTTACGGTAATAAACAACAAAAAAATAGACTTGATACGGGCACTCATATTTTTATTTTTATTCCTTCGAAACAACTCAACATCTTCATCTTTTACCCCATAACGGGGTTGTTCTATTACGCGCTTCTACCGGTTTTTTGTCTGCCTGCGCTTGTTTAGACTTACCTGCATAACGCCAATGCAAGATCGCCATTAATACAATTGGAATCAACACCATCGGTAACAAAAATACAAAAATAGCCCATGGCGTCTCAGGACTCACTCGTAGCCAGCGATAACTATCTGCGGCAAAGACCTCTAAAGGCAAAAAAACCAGCCCAACAAACAAATAAATTATTTTTTCCTTGATTTTCATATCCATCACTCCACATCATCTGACACACATCTGAAACCAAAAAAATCCGATGCCATTTGCGGCCAGGCAAAGCCTCGATGATAAGCCGAAGTTGAAAAGGGATCCCCCTTCCAGGAACCACCCCGCATCACCTTGTATTGCTCACTTTTCACGGACGCAAACTCCACCATCTTCTTGCCTCGATCACTCGCAGACTGAGGAATTTGCGCTACCTTAACATTAAAAACCTCAGAAGCAGCCTTACTACCTTGATAAGGCTCAAAATTATCGACCGTCCACTCACTGACATTGCCTGCCATATCCATGACCCCATAAGGACTCGCTCCTTGTGGGAACTGAGTCACATCTGTCGTCGAGCCTATATTATAATAAGTATTCAAGCGCGCTGGCTCCATCCTGTTGCCCCACGGCCATCGTCGAGCATCTGTTCCGCGAGCAGCCTTTTCCCACTCCATCTCTGTAGGTAAACGCTTCCCAGCCCACTTAGCATAAGCCGTCGCATTAGCCCAGGAAATCATAATCACAGGATGCAATACTTTGCCTGGCGGTATCCGCCCATTATCCCATTTTAAAGGGGGCCGATAACCTGTCTCAGCAACAAACAGGGCATATTGCGCATTAGTGATTGGGTATTTATCTATTTTATAAGCCTTAGTGGTCACCTCATGTTCAGGGCCGTTATAATCATCTGATTTGGGGTTATTTGTACCCATCGTAAAAGATCCGGCAGGAATTGAAATCATGGAGTTCACTTCTGCCCATAATTCCGGCGTCAATAATGCGGTGGCACTTTCTACTGTATATGTTTTTATATCCTCTGGACCATATTCATGAATGGTCTGGCGAAACGTCTCTTCACCTGCAGCGCGATAGTAGGTTTCTTCTTTAGTTAAATCGATATTGGCTCGATTTCGCATATCTAACATACGATTAGAACCCAGCTCTAGAATATGTATCGTCCCTCCGACCAAGGAAAGCACAATACACGTCACTAAAGTCGCACCTAAATAACTACGACGGCGCGCCATCTGTTCTGCTGTCAAAGGAGCACGATGCTTAGAATGCATAGACGTTGTCATTACCACATTAACTCATGAAATTAACTTGCTATGTGCCATCAAAACGCCCCTATCAATATAGGACAAGACACGAACGAAAAGCTTTTATTATTTTTATGCTTGAAACTTGAGCTCGCTTAAATACGAGACTGTTTCTGGTATTTTTTATGAAGCTTGCGTTTGTCTGAGCGGCCATATGTTTTTTTAACCATAACCTCACCAACAATGCCACCAATACCTGCCGCCTCAACAGCAACGATAACGATTAAAATCCAATAGCCCAGAGGCAACAAACTCACGCCTGCAGGGAGCAAAGCTGGATTGGCAGATAACTCTATATAGGCCATACCATGCACTATTAAAGCCGGAAGATAAGCCAATAGTTTACCCCCCAAGCCATAAATCAGTGAAACCACAAAACCACCAACAAAAGGAACCAGAATCAAAGCAACAACCCAAGTCGGATTAAAAGTCGACACACCGTAAAATACAGCTAAATTAACACCTAAAAATTGATCTCCAAAGTGGATAACTCCAGCTCCGGCAAAAACAGCAACCGTTGCAAAAAAAACCGCTGTCATTTGATATTTTAATTTGTCATTCACAATAATAACCCCTAGTTATCACTCGGTTTATATGTTTTTCCTGTTAGCTTTTCGTATTCCTTTTTTTTCACTTCTTCCAAATACCAATCTTCTACTTTTAGACTTGCCATATAACTGGCAAGTATTTTTATATCGACTTCATCCAAGTGCGAGTAAGATGGCATCCTGTATTTCAATTTCAACCTGGATGGCAGAATTTCTTGTGGGTTTTCAGCAGAAAAATAGTCAAAAAACCAGTCCTCCGTACGCAGTGATCCCAGCCCATCCAATGGCGGAGAAGGTACGCTCGCCGTCATATCACGTGTTCCCCATAGCGTATGACACTCCCTACACTTCAGATCACGAATCAGCTGAGAAGCTTGTTTCTGCACAGAGAGATCTGCCGTTGTATAAAACGGAATTCCAGGATCTTCTTCCGTGTCACTCGCAACAATCCACCCCTTGTAGGCGACTAACACCACCGCGAGAGCTGCCAGAGACGCAAAAAATATTTTTTCACCTTTGCGCATGTTTAGCAGCTCGTGCTTCTGCTTTTTTCTTAAGCACCTTGCTTCTCAATGCTTCTTGTTCTTCTGTCACTTTTTTGGCCCGCTGGTAATCTTCATCCGACATTTTATCTTTATCAGTCTCATCAAACACTAAGTATTTTATATCTTCATCAAATTGAAAATTCTTCACGGCCCATCTCAAGAAAAAACCGGCACCAATCAATATGCCCGCTGCCGCTATGAGCCATACGTAAATCGTCCAGCCGTCAGGTAGACTGTTGAAATAATCTGCCATTATCCTCTCCTATAATAAATAACCATCAATCAGTTGCAAATATCCCATCCCTACTGCAATAAAAATACCTGCGATTAATGATCCAAACATAATTTTCTCGCCTAATTTCAGACTTCCATTCTTTGGAATATACAGATAAATAATAAATGCAAAGAAAATTAGAGATAAAATTAAAAAAACAAATATACCCTGACTATACTTTTGAGATCGTAAACCTTCGATACTCATATCAATACCAAAAAGCATATCTTTTTCCGCTGCAGCAACAATAACTGTATCGCGAATATTGCTAAGTGTCGCTGCAATCCAATCAGCGGTATATTCAGAATATCGGCCTAACATGGCTTCGCTCACTCTCCTCACTAGATCTATAATAATAGGACAGTCGACTTAAGGGACTGTTCCGCACCTGATCTGACTTTTCGCTGAGTTAATTAATAACCCATGCATTATACTCTACTTTGACTGGCATAAACTCCAAAAAAAAAGCCGCTCTCAAGAGAGCGGCTCATGTATTTGATTTTACGGCTTTTTATTATAAATACTTTAACTATACCGCTAATCATGCATCAGGTCTACAACAACCTAGTTAAACGCATCGTCTGCTTCTTCTTTTTGGTGCTGCTCATAATAAGCATCTACGAAGAAGATACCATATAGAGCAGGTAGAATAACAACAAAAGCAATAATGGTTGCAAACACCCCAGGTGCATAATCAATATCGAACATAATTTATCTCCTGTTTATTTATTATAAACTTACGATGTTTTTGACATGTCGGGCTTACGCGTAAAACTAGGCAACCGTTTAGTTATTAATATAAGCACAATAAAAAAGTAACTCACATAAAAAAGGTCAATAATCATGCCTTTATCAAACCAAGGTTGCACACGTGCAGGTGCGTTTGTTGGCTCACCAAAAAAATCACCGTTCACAGTTCTATTGCCTTCAAAATTAGCCAAGGCAATTTTATCCCCTACGATATTATAAAATGCCAAAGGGTACTTTTGTGAAGTTTGCGCTTCACGTATCCCTGGAGCAATATTTTGAAGATCATCCCATGTAATCGGATGACGCTCCAACAAACCAGGACCTCGAGGATCCGAAGCTGTGGCCAGTTCTTTCATCGCAAAAGCAGTCAGATACTTCATTTTTTCTTCATCTGTTGCCAGGTTTTGAACCGCTGCGGAGTCCATCTCATTCACCATTGGGGCATAATGCTCCGCATTGGGTCGCTGCCCCCAAATTGGCATCGTGATCATAAACGCAGTCAAAACGATTAAAGCAATCAGATAAGTAAAAGGCAGTGGAAGGCGGTTATTACCCTCCCATAGCCCACCATGTTTTTCTGACTCCCATTGACGAAGCATAGCGGTGGATTCTTCCTCGCTAGCCATTTCATGTAGTGGTTTATCAAATTTCCAACCCATCTTTAATTCCCCCTTCTATCTTAAGCTCATCAAGACCCAGTCGATCAAAGCCCGCGCTTCCGATTCTGGTGCATATTCAGGAACCTCTGGCGGATGAACCGTCTTTCCTGAGACATAATCGTTATACTCGGCACGCCATTTTGAAAAATCGATCGCCTTACCATTCGCATCCGTTTTACCCCATAGATAATCGAACCGAGGCATGATCGAGTTTGGCTGAACTAAACGAGGATTAAAAAAGTGCATCGTCATCCATTCTTTAGATGAGTTACGCGCGGCCACATGCAAAAGATCAGGCGCTTTACGATCAGAACCAAATGCCGTTGGCATTTCACCATTAAAATCGCCCAAGAAAGGAGGCGTACCAAATACTTGCCAATCCTGAGTATGCTCAGGCAACAAGGTATGACACCACCAACAACCCTCAGTAATGTACACTGTTTTACCACGACCGATCAGATATTGACTCTCTGCACCCGCAGTATTCAATACGGCCTCAGCAGTCCAACCATTGTTTACAGTGGCATTATTAACGTAATGCCACTCCTCCCCATCAACATCAGTTGCTTCGATAGTAAAAACAACCGGATCACTATCGTTAGCTTGATCAATCTTACCTTTTTCGATGCTTAACTTACCTACTGTAGGCCCCATGTTTGAGGGATGACGTACACCCGCTGACAAAGGCGCCTTAGCATCATAAACGTAAGCACGAATCGGTGGATCAATCGCTTCACCTGTTTTTGGATCTTTATTGAGCACGACAGTAGTGGGTTTACCCTCACCGCGAACCAATGGGTCTTCATAACTAAAACCAATAACACGGCCATTCGATAACGTTTTATCTAAACCAACCCACGTTGATTCACCTGAACGAAAATCGAAGCTGGGGAAAAACAGTGTTATACACATTGATAAACCCAGCATCCCCCCGATGCCAGCCGCCCCTAATTTGTGTTTTTGAAATTGTCCTGCCACTTCAAAACCTCCTCCCAATTTCTTTAGCTCCCCCCCCCCGACACAGAGGTCGGAGGGTTTTGAGCCGTTTCCTCCTAATTAAGCTTCATATTATGTCGCTTAACAGTTGGCATAAGTCTTACTACAGATCAGTTGAATACACTCTTGTTATTAACGTTCGTACGCTAACTCATGAGAATAACGTCCTTTTGGAAGAACAGTACCTTCACGAGCAGTCATCCACATGTTGTATAACCAGACCAAGTTACCAGTGAACACCATCGTGCCACCCACCCAGCGAGCTATCATGTAGGGATGTTCCGCAACAACAACATCAATATAGGGTACTTCGTATACTTTACCTGCACCTTGAATCAACCCAGCAATCGTCATTGAAATCCAGTAAATACAGAACCCAACGATATAGAACCAGTAATGAAAATTAGCCAAGGCCAAAGAGTAAAGCTTACGACGTAACATTTGCTGAAGACCGAAGTAGACTGCTGCAATCTCTAGTGCGGTTGACATACCAAGCAGAGCTAAATGCGCATGAGCCACGATCCAACCTGTACCATGGACGTACCAATTAATTGCACGCGTTTGCTGGAAACCACCTTGCATGTTCAACGGAATAGCCAAAAGCACACCGGTCACAGAGAATTTAATTTCAATATTCTCAACGAACATACTCCATCTACCCTTCATGGTAAGAAGAATGTTAGCAACAAACGCAACCGCTGGAATCAAGATTAATACCCCTTCAACAGAAGCAAACGACTTGAGCCATTCCGGCAAAGGAGCTGACAGCAAGTGATGCGACGCTGGAGTTGAATAAAAAGCAATGATGGCCCAGAAATGCAAGTGACCTATACGATGAGAGTACAGCGGATTACCTGTCAACTTAGGTATGGTATAGTAAGCGATCGCAGCTGCAACCGGCGTAATCCATAACCCTAGTACATTGTGAGCAAACCAAAAAGTCAAATAGCCTTCAGTCAAACCAGTCAAGTTGAACAGTTCTGGCGCCTGACCCACTACAAAAGTGACCATAACCATAAAGGTACACGCACCAAAAAACCAGTTGGTAATATAAATACCTTGCGTGCGGCGATGAGCAATCGTCATCCATACATTAATACCCAAAGGTAATAACACAGCAACAAGAACAACCAGATCTATCGGCCAAATTAAATCAGAATATTCACGACCTGAGGTGATGCCTATCCACAGTAGGAATAGACCTAAGCTCAAACCGATATTCCATAAAAAACAATTCCAAAGACCTAACTTCTCAGACCACAGCTTGGTATTACCCAAAGCTGGCGTCATGTACATCATGGTCATCGCGAATGCCATTGAAATCCAGCCCAAAATTACCGCTAGAACGTGCACTTGGCGCATATGGCCAAACGCAAACATTTCTGTACCCGTAACGAAGTCTGGAAACGCCAATTTGGCTGCATTGAAAGAGCCTAAACCCGTTCCAACCACAAACCAAAATATTGCCGAATATCCGAAGAATATCGTCGCCGAACCTGGCGGGATATCCTCTTCCTTTGCAAACAAAAGTTTCAGTAACATATTTTTCCTCTCCTCCACATACTCGCGAAGCTTATTACTTTAAGACATAGCCCCTAAGCGAACCCCTAAATTATTTCTTACTCTTCCATCTTGTTTAGGAGATACCACGAGAACCACATGCTCGAGAAAGCGAGCGTAATACCACACGCACCAGCAAAAGTTGCCATCTAGAACCCCTCCCTACTTTTAATTAAGTATAAAAAAATTACCGTACATGCAAAGACTTTAAAATGCTTTGCTTTCTCCGCGTGCTTCTAATGCACCATGGCGTGACCATGCTAACCAACAAATAATTGTAAATGCTACACCAAAAACCAACATCATAACGTCAATGAAGCCTGCAAAAGTGACTGGATTGTAAGCTTCTGCACCCCAACCCCCCCAACTTTCAAAAGGACCTCGCCCAACAGCGCACATTACTGCCGCCCCAAACACAGAGCCGTTACCCATTCCAGTCGTAAACGCTGGAATAATCCCGGCCATAAAGGTATTACCGATACTTAACTTATTTGTCATAGCATCCCTCCCCAATTGGTTGAAAGAACAATCGCACTAGTGCGACACTAAACCAAAAAATGCTGCGAAGCTAGAACTTAAGCAGACTTAAGAACTAGACATTTATTCACTATACATGGCAAGCAAACAAGCCGCAAACCATTACATAGCCAACTCCACCTTAAAACTAACCATTACCTACTTGCAAAGGCAGCCTTGATAGTCCCGTATGCTGACACAGGCTGCATTGCAAGGTCAAGGTGTTATTAAGACAAAAGACCTAATATTTACCCTCGTATTGAAATAATTAAGGCAACAGCTCAAACAAGCCTGAATTGCTTCAGCTTTACAAAACCAACTTCAGCAATCACACATTCAACTTTAACAGGTATTTTTCAGGCCGTCACGCTTTTATCGGCGAACAATTTATATATAATTCAGAAATAAAACCTCGAGGAAAATGAAGTGCTGAATAGCTTGTACTCGCGCAAAGAAACAGCAACAATAGACAGGGCTAATAACAGAAAATAAAAAGCAGGAATGACTCAATGAAAGAAGGTTTAAAAGAAATTTTACTCTACGGGCTGGTCTCAATAAGCTCTCTCTGTATACTCGCTTACACAGTCCATATGTTTGTTGGGGGTCTAGTCGAAAAAGAAACAGAGCAGCTCATCATGGGCGGCGTTGTACTAACGGCAGCAGCAGCTATGATTTTCATGGTCAGAGACGTGCTGAAAGTACGCCGCAACAAGCTAGACAATCACACAAACGAACAGCAGTTAAAATAAAATCCGCCTACAGGCTTACAATCACCACAGCTTCACCCATAAACTCTTAAAAAGTCGCGCATATCTTTAAACTCCGCTTCACTTTCAAACTGCCCTTTATGAAATACGAACTGTTGCTTTTTACCCCTTAAGTCAAACCCCGTTAACGCAAAGCTTTTTCCGACCATATCCGGAAAATACCTTACCCCTTTAACCAGTTCAGAAGTCAAGCCACTGCGTAATTGCAGCGCAACACGCTGTTTATTAGCATCAATAGAGATGGCGGATGAAGGTAACATCATCATGCGCGTCTTAAGAATCCGGTTGGCTCCCGTCAAAAAAAAGAACGTGGCCATAAATACGATAGGATATGCCCAGTTTCTATCTGACGTGTACCACATCTGAAAGCCAATCGACAATAAAAAAACGACAGTTGGCACATACAATGCCAAGTCCCACCACATCCCTTTTTTATCTTGTACCAAGACACTCTTTTTTTCTTTTGCCATAAACCCTTACCACACCACTAACCTTAACCCTGCTCTATATCTGCAGCCAACGCACTGTCTATAACCGTAGTCAACTCATTATAAAGCATGCGCCCCGCACGCTTAAACTGGACCACCCGATCCGCACCAATAACAAAAGTCCAAGGATCTCCGCGCACATCAAACGAAATAAATGCTTCTGGATTATAATATTGATCCATATGAATGAATAACACCTCATCTTCATACTTTGTCATCAATGCTTTCAACATCTGTAACTGTTTATCACATACGGTACAATGCCCCGGCGTTGCAAACTCAACTAAAATAGGCTTTCCCATCGCCAGCGCATCTTTAATAGAGTGCTGATACATCCGCTCATCAGGATAGCGATAACTGGTAATCCGACTAAAATCGCCCCCCACATCAGCCAGGGTTTTTGTTTCAATTTCCGGTGCAATTGCACCCACTTTTAAAACGCCATCAGGCGGTAACAAACACCCAACAGTTAAAAACAGACAGCTAACAACCACCCACAACCGCACATCAACAGCATTTCTAGACATTACTCTTCTCCCAACCTTTACATGTGCGAAATATATTAAACGCCCATATAAAATTTGCTAACAAAACTAACGTACCAAATAGTCCCATAGTCGCCAATAAAGGCGCAACCACGGCCTCAGCGGATTGCCCTTCAGCCACAGTACTGCCTGCCACACCCGCAATTGTAAAAAACACCACCATACCAATCAAACCAACATTATGCACCCAAAAGTGAACCTTCACCAAGGTCAAACTGAATATAGGACGCTGTACTATTCTTGGAATAATATAATAAACCGATGCAAAAATAGCCATTTCAACCCAGCCCAGCAAGTTAACGTGGGTATGCGCCCTGACGATCAAGCGGCCATGCGAAGTATGATCAACAAAGTGACGAAATTCCGCTATTCCCCCCATCATTGCTCCCCATGAAAAGCCGATGATACTGTAAATAACACAGGCATAGACAAACCAAAGCATATAACGCCGATAAACGATTTCTTGAGGGTGCTCCCACGATTTACTCATTATGGCGCAGCCTCACTATTACTTTCCTGATCCTTTTCGCGGATATCTTCAAACCTTTCTTTCCAGTCTGCAGGCGCCCATGATTTAACCATATTATCAACAAATTCTGATCGCTCTGGCGGTGGCACCTTCGCTACCGATGACCCCGCGACGGCTTTTAAGTCGGACAAAAATACGGCCAACAAACGCCTCTCTTCCGCAGGGAGCCTTTCGACAAACTGAGCTTCTTTTCGCGGGCCATGATCAATCGTAACCGCGCCATAAACCGCTTCTGGATTAGTCAAAAATGCCTCTAACCGGGCAGCATCATATTTTGAGCCAATCCCGTCTAGAATCAAGCCCATGCTGGTACCCATGCGCATCGCTCGATGGCAAGCATTACAATTATATTTCTTATAGAGTGTGTGGCCTAACTTTCCATCTTCAGATAAGTTAAAAAATGTTGTTTGCACAAACATCGGCTTATCTGAGGTTAACCGTACTGCCTCAAGCACAACATAGCCAATCATAGCTAACACAAAAAATGCGCCAAAAACGGTCAATAAAATTTTTTCACCAGACTTTAAAGGTTGTTTTTTCATTGTCTTCAATGTCAGTTATATAAAGAAACAGATGCGTTAAGCAACACACAAAAGAATTTTTTATCCAGTAAGAAAAAAGCGAGCTTAAAGCCCGCTTTTTCTTAGATCATATGTTATTTTTTTACACAGATACACGTAGCACTGTCAAACACCCTATTGATCATAAGGTGTATAAAAATTACCATCAGAGTACGGGCTTGCATTAGTCAGATAGGTAGCTGCATTTTTAATATCATCATCTGACATTTTTTGGGCAACTTTTTGCATTTGACTCATTGGATCATTTGTTCTCGTACCATCACGCCAGCTTTTCAGCTGATTCACCAAATAAGTATAACGCTGCAGACCAATAATGGGATAAACCGGTGGCGCGCCCCGACCTGCATAGCCATGACAGGATTTACATGCAGATAGCTCAGGACTACCGAATTCCACAAGCCCTTTACCAAAATGCGACTTCCCAACTTCCGTACCGCCTTCAGCAACGGCCTTAAGATCTGACCCTTTAAAATCTATTTTCTTTTGCGCCAGATAGGTTGCAACGTCACGACGATCCTGCTTGCTTAAACCTTTCGCATTCGCATTCATAACAAACATCGTATTATCTGTACGCGCATCAGATGCATAGTCCTCAAGTTGCTTCAGTAAAAAACTAAACCACTGACCCGACAAACGAGGTGTAGCCAAATTGTCATCGCCACTCCCATCCGCACCATGACATGAGTTACATGCCGGTACATCTCCCTTACCGTTTTCAAAAATACTCTGCCCACTAGCAACGTTACCATCACCTTTTGGAAATTGTGCAGCCGCTATCGCGACAGTTGTAAACACACCTGTTACAAGCGCTACAACCGACACTGAAATCAAATACTTACGCATTTCAAGACCCCCTCCCGAATTAAAATTCCCCAAACTACCAACTCAAACAAAACGGCTTTTTTACTAAACGAGCTTCAAAATGAAACCGTCTAAATTACCGATTGCTATGCACTAGCCTTTTTCTGGCAGCACAACGATGTCAATAGATTTTCCTCCCATCCTCTCGAAAGAGATGATGTTTTTTTTCAACATTTCATTTTTAATAAACTAAGAATTCATTTTTAACATTAAGGCTGCCAAACCAAACGCAAGAACAAACCACAAAAGATAAAGTATTGCCACTTCATTTGTATGTAACATATTTTTTAAAGCTCCTTAGTTATGTAGCAGCTTTGGTTTTAAGCTCTATTTACCGATGCTTTAAACCAAATCTACCGACCCCAGCATATCAACCTCAAGCGATCATTTAATTAACGAACACCCATATCGATCATTTTTAACACGACACAACCTATAAGTTCAAGCACTATATTCAAAAAAACCAAGGAAACCTTAAAATTTTCAGCTTTTCCCCGAGCAATCCAAACCATATTTCAAAGCGCTTGAACCTATTTAATTATCTCTGTTTTACACACCAAACCAAGACCACTGCTTAGCCCTGCGCATAGGTATAATATAGTAATCCCGGTTTACAACAGAAAGCAAATTTTTTACAGTGCTTGTTTTTTCAGTCTACTAAACAACACATTATAAAAACCGTAAAGAAAATAAAATCGTTTGATCCCGCTTAGAAGAACTTAGCACGAATAAATATGATACCTGTACCCACACCATTACAGTTATAACATTTTTCATAAATGAATAACCCTGCCTTAGGCCACTAAAAGCACGGACTCTATAACCTCCTTGACAAAAAATCATATGCGACACCCAACACCGCCCATTAATATATCCCCGAAACACACCTAAAATTTATCGATAAGATCTGCCAAAATCAAACGTTTTCATATATCATACTGCAGAAACAAGCTTACGAATAAAACAACAATAATATACGGTCGCTGGCCAGTTTTTCTATAACTCACTGGAAAATTAAAGAATTAACCTCATGATACCGCCTATTTCAAGACGCTATTACGCCCTTGCTGCACTTGTTGTGTGGGGTGCTGCCATACTTTCTTTTGGCCTGTTGCGCTTCAATACCATCGGTATAGAAGAAGGTGCAGCCAAAGATTTATTGATGCTATGGTCTGTTGTCGACAAAATAGCCAGCCCTGTAGGCACTTTTGGTACGCCTGATTTACGCACACTTTTACTGCTCCCGGTCACACTTTATTGGTCTGGGAGTATTATTGCTGCCAAAGTATTCACGATGATCGTTATGTTTGGCGCGGTTTTTTTATTATTCCAATGGCGCACCAAAAACAATAATGCAAACCAGGAGGCGGCGCTTCTGGCTTCAGCATTGCTGCTGATTTTACCGCTAACGATCACGCAAATCGACACAATGAGCACGGCGCCTTACCTATTGCTTATGTTTGCATTTGCGCACTGGTTACACGGCGCTTATTCGGAGAAAGGCCGCCACTTAGGGGGGTGGTACTTCACTCAACTTTTCACCGTAATGATTGCAGTCAGCCTGCACCCTGCCGCATTAGCCTACCCTCTTGCCCTGGCTTGGCACTGGCACAGAAATAAAAACGAAAATCAGATACACAAGACAAAGTCTGTGCTCATCGGTACATTGATGGTAACAACCTTAATCATTGCGTTCAGAATGGGATGGCAAGATGGTTTGGCATGGATGAGCAATCCGATACAAACGCTGTCTGATGCTTTTGCTAACGGTCTTACTGGTGTTGGAGAACCCGCTTCGATCACCATAGGCTTAATTGTTATAACATTGATAGCCTGTATCCTTTATCGAGATCGACAACGCATCGCAACTGACTTTTTAACCACCCTTTTAGCTTTAGGGCTCATTATTGGCCTCGTTGCTGCAGATGGAACCTGGGCACTGCTTGCCTATACCCTGCTACTTTACCGAGGCATCCCCATTCTCATTGAACTCAACCAAAAAATAAAATCAGAATCTCTGGTCGGTCAACGTGGCCTTGTCATCGTGACAACGTTCCTTCTCGCCACAACATTTATGTTAATTAACAAAGCTTACGTGCATAATCATGCCATGGAACTTTATTCCGATAGAGACACACTGATCAACACCTTATGCATAGATCATTCTCCTGATCCTGACGACAAAGAAACACCCTTCGTCGTTGCCAGCCAATGGCCCGCGCAAACCATGCTCAACTGTCGTGGCGTGGTATTTCCTTTACCTAAGGCCGCGGCAGACGGCCCCACTTTGGCAAAAAATATCAAAGGAATCACTCATCTGGTTTTTGACCACAACAAAGAAAGCAACAAGGCCTTGGCAGTCAACATTGCCGAGCTAAGCGGCATAGCACAAACAGTAGTACTGCAAACGGGTGGAGTTGTTATCAGCATACGCCAACCTAAAATCAGCAGCACACCAGAAAAAATCTCGAAAAACTTAAGTACCCCTGCAGAAATTTAGTTAAAATAATTATAGCGAAACACTTAAACCTAAAAAATTCAGTTGGACCCGAGCACAGAGTGTTTATGCCCGCTCTTTGGGTGCAAAATATTGATTTAGATAACGTAGCGAAAAAAACCGTGGTCACCTTGACGGCGATGAAATTTTTGTCGCATAGTTAGATGAATCGAAAGATTGTGCTATGTGCCGTGGATCAACTGATTTTTCTAGGTTAAACATTAGCGCTGGCACTTTGTACAATAAAATGTAGCGCGACCACCTTGTCGACAAGATTTGATTGGATGCGCACACCTCAAGCAAGGCGCTCCCTCTCGCCCATACACCCTTAGCGCAAACTTGAAATAACCTGGCTTACCGTCACCGCCAACAAAATCACGTAATGTTGTGCCACCCGCTGAGATGGCTTCTTTAAGTACTTTTTTAACTTCATCAACCAAAATATGATAACGTTGCTTTGAGGTTCGACCAGCGGCACGAAGAGGATGAATGCCGGCTCGAAACAAAGATTCACTGGCATAAATATTACCCACACCCAGCACCACTTGATTATTCATAATAAACGGCTTTATGGCTAATGTACGACGACGCGACCGAACATAAAGATAGTCTGCATCAAACTGCTCAGATAGCGGCTCCACGCCCATTCGAGAAAATAATTTGTGCTGCTCTACAGGTTCCTCTACCCACATAAACAAACCAAACCGACGAGGGTCACAATAGCGCAGACAACAACCATTCGTTAACAAAACATCGATATGGTCATGCAAACCAGGCTTTTCCTGCAACGAGGAGAGGCGCAGCGATCCCGACATACCAAGATGAATGACTATCGCGCCACCTTGACACAACAAAATAATATATTTACCTTTGCGAAAAACTTCTCGTATCACCAATCCGGCTAAGATTTTTTTTAAATTTTGATCGACAATATAGCGCAATCTCGCATTTCTAACGATAACATCAGCAATAGTTTGACTAACTAAATATTTCTTTATACCACGACAAGTTGTCTCTACTTCGGGCAGCTCTGGCATTATTTTTCCCTATACGATCCGTCATACATGCTTTATTATAGTAACCGCTCAGACCTCTACTAAAACCCGTCATTTCTGCGTTAAAAAATGATCATTTACACTTGTAAACTCATATTTTTCGCCTTGAACCGACGAATTTTAGGAGAGGTCTGAACGGTGACATCTACTAGGGGCTCTCAACGGTTACTATATTATATGCTTGTCATGAATTCTATTTTTCTGGGTATTGATACAGGCGGCACCTTTACTGATTTTATGTTATACGATGGCTCATCCATTCGTATCCACAAATGTTTATCCACCCCCCAGGAACCGGAAAAGGCGATTCTTGCAGGTATTAAAGAACTCGGCATTTCACCTGAATATCTCACCATTATCCACGGATCAACTGTCGCCACCAATACCGTATTAGAGAACAAAGGGGTTCGCACGGTATTTATTAGCAATCATGGCATGCGCGATATTTTAAGCATTGGCCGCCAACAACGTAAAGCCTTGTACGATTTACAACCTAAAAAAATACCTCCCCCGGTTGCACGTGAACTCTGCCTGGAAACAGGAGGACGGCTAGACGCCCAAGGTAATATTATCGAACCCTTAAGTACAGAACAACTACAACATCTGAAAATGCAAATTGAGCAGCTGGCTCCGCAAGCGGTTGCCATCAATTTATTGTTTTCTTTTCTTGATGAACGATTTGAAAAAGCCATTGCATCCATTGTTCCTCAAGGTATTTTTATATCCCGGTCGTCACAAATTCTGCCCGAATACAAAGAGTATGAACGCGCCAGCACCACTTGGCTAAATGCCAGTGTTGGCCCTATCGTTGAACGTTACTTATCTAAACTCAGCACCGCTCTACCACGATCCAACCTGACCATCATGCAAAGTTCAGGCGGAACAATCTCGGCAAAACAGGCCGCTCAATATGCAGTACATATGCTACTCTCCGGCCCTGCCGGCGGCATTGCTGCGGCACAATTTATAGCGAAACAAAGCCAGAGACACAAACTATTAAGCTTCGATATGGGCGGAACCTCAACCGATGTTTCCCTGATCGACGGCGAAATACAACTCACTTCGGAAAACCAGATCAACGGCTATCCCGTTGGCATCCAGATGGTTAATATTCATACGATTGGCGCGGGCGGTGGCTCTCTGGCTTATGTTGACGAAGGCGGCTTACTCCATGTTGGCCCCCAATCCGCCGGAGCAGAACCTGGGCCAGCCTGTTACCAACAAGGCGGTCGTGTCGCCACCGTCACCGATGCCAATGTCGTACTCGGTCGCATCCCCGCTGAAACTCGCCTTGGCGGCCGCATACAAATAAATACTGAGGCCGCACGTAAAGCGATTAATCGCTGCGCACAACAACTAAAACTGTCTATAGAAGACACCGCTTCAGGCATTATACAAGTCGCTAACGAGCATATGGCGCGGGCGTTGCGCGTCATTTCCGTACAACGAGGTCTTAACCCCGATCATTTTACTTTGGTCTCATTTGGCGGTGCCGGTGGATTGCATGTCTGCGCGCTGGCCGACGCTTTAGCGATGCATCAAGCACTGATTCCTTTACACAGCGGCGTACTTTCAGCGCTCGGCATGTTAGTCGCGCCACGAACACGTCACCTTTCGCGCACCGCACCCGGTTTAATTGATCAATACCCGAAAGCAGAAATAGAAAAAATATTTCATGATATGGAAACTGAGGGTCAATACGCACTGAATAATGAAGGCATACTAAACCAGGACATCACTTTAACTCGAACCGTTGATTTACGCTACCTAGGTCAGTCATACACGCTTTCTGTGCCATGGAAAACCTTGACGAACACACGTTCAGACTTTCATCAAGCACATCAAACTTGTTATGGTCACCAACTGGCTCGATCTGTAGAAGTCGTCACATTCAGGGTCTCAGCAAAAGGACCCACGCCAGATATCACGATCACATCACCCGCCATGACTTTACCTTCCAACAAAACAACCGTAGCAGTATATGGAATCAATGAAGCTGTGCCAGTATGGTTACGGGATACCATCCCTGTAAATACATCCTTAAGCGGCCCCTTACTCATCAGTGAAAGCACGTCAACCAGTTATATCGCACCAAGTTGGCAGGTTAAAAAAGATCAGACAGGAAATTTATTGCTCGATAAAAAAGTCTAGCCCGCATTTCTCACAGAGGCGAACGAAGATCGCGCAGGAGAATGTTATCACCATGAATATTCTGAACAAGTGGAATAACAGGGTCTATTTCCGAGTGAAGAAGATTTATTGTGGAAACAATAAACTAGCGAGATCGTGTGGATTCTGTGAGAAATGCGGGCTAGTTCTGATAAAAATATCGCGCCTACTAAACCAAATATAACGAAGCCAGCCCTAAGAAAACAAAAAAACCCACGGCATCGGTCACTGCGGTCAATAATACTGAGCCGCCTAATGCGGGATCGGCACCCAGTCGGCTCATGACCAAGGGAATCGTCGCTCCGGCAAAAGCACCGACAAGCAAATTAATAATAATCGCCAAAGCAATAACCAGACCCAGGTTGTGATCTTCAAACCAGAACACGGCGATGGCGGCGATGACAATGGACCATAACAAGCCATTCATCAGACCAACGCACAATTCTTTTGACATCAGCTTGAGCGCATTGGATTGACCAATTTGGCCTAAGGCCATCCCCCGTACGACGATGGTTAATGTCTGGCTGCCCGCAATCCCCCCCATGCTCGCCACAATGGGCATCAATACCGCCAAAGCAACCAGCCGTTCAATGGTGGTTTCAAATAGGCCAATGACCCAGGACGCCACTAATACGGTCAGCAAATTAACCCCTAGCCAGATTCCGCGCCGTCGTGCCGTCACGGTAACGGGGCCAAACACATCGGCTTCTTCCTGCACACCCGATAAATTCATGAGTGATTGATCCGCTTCATCCCGAATCACATCGACGACATCATCAATGGTAATACGCCCGACTAACTTCCCTGCTGCATCGACAACAGGCGCAGAAACTAAATCCCGGTGTTCAAACATAACCGCAACGTCAGTGTCTAAATCGGTCACTTGAATCACGGATGACGTCGTCATCATCACATCGGCCACTTGTTGTTGTGGCAATTTAATCAATAAATCTGTAATTAGTAATAATCCAAAATAGCGATCATCCCGGTCAACAACAATCAGACTATCGGTCATATCGGGCACACTGCCCCGTAAGCGCAAGTATCTTAAAACCACATCCAGAGACACATCAGGGCGAACCGTCACGGCATCAGTATTCATTAGACCACCGGCGGTATCTTCCGGGTAAGACAACACCGATTCCAGGCGGCGTCGATCCTGAAAGTCCATGGATTGTAATAATTCCGTCGTAACAGAGTCAGGCAAATCGGGCAAAATATCTGCCAAATCATCTGTTTCTAGATGTCCTGTTGCGATAATGAGCTCTGCATGCTGCATCTCGCGAATAAAATCAGCCCGCAAGTCATCATTCACTTCGAGCAGGACATCCCCGCCCTGATCAGGTTCCACCATGCTCCACGCAATATTTCTTTCGTTTGCTGGCAAGGACTCCAGGAGCAAGGCAATTTCTGCTGAATGTAATTCTTTAAGCTGCACACGAGCTGAGTTATAGTCTTTCGTGTGCAGTTTTTTACGAAATATCTTTAGGCGTTTTTGACTCTTTTCATTTTCAATCATGGTTTATACTAAGCATCAGCTCATGAATCGCACTATGCTCTCCATGCTCTAACACCTTGATAACCTGCTCTCTTAAATTCGCAACATGACTTTTTTGAATATACTGCTTCACCTCAAGTAAAAAAGCGGGATGCATACTAAATTCCCGCAAACCCAAGCCCAAAAGCAAACGGGTATAACGCACATCGCCGGCCATTTCACCACACATGGACACCGGAATACCGGTTTCTTTACCCGCTTCAATCACCATATGAATTAAGCGCAACACCCCAATATGTAAAGGATCATATAAATAGTTAACGCTATCATCGATACGATCAGCAGCCACCGTATACTGAATCAAGTCATTCGTTCCAATCGACATAAAGTCGAGATGTCGCGCAAAAACATTGGCTGCCAGAGCCACTGCCGGCACTTCGACCATCCCCCCTATAGGCAAATTTTCTACAAAAGCATGACCTTCATTGGTTAATTCTTGTTTAATATCCACCAACAAAGCCTTAACCTGGGAGAGCTCATGCAGGGTGCTCAACATCGGCACCATCAAACGAACCTGGCCATAGATTGAGGCTCTGAGAATGGCACGGAGCTGGCTACGAAAAATGGAAATTTCTTTTAAACATAGACGCAAGCCTCTCAAGCTCAGGGCTGGATTCATAATCACATCATTTTGCTGAATACTAGCAACAGATTTTTCCCCGCCAATATCCAAAGTTCGAATGACGACGGGCGCACCATCGGCGGCCTCGACAAGCTGACGGTAGATCACCAACTGCTGCTCTTCGCTTGGCAAGCCATCCCCATTCATATACAACATTTCAGTGCGATACAAACCAACGCCATCGGCTCTAACATCACGTATCGCAGCAAAATCTCCCGGTAATTCAACATTAGCGCGAAGGCTGATTTTTATATCATCTTGCGATATAGCGGGTTGTAATTTCAACTGTTTTAATTGACGAATCAAACCACTCTGCTTGCTGCAAAGAGCATGATAAAAAGTGATCAAATCTTGATCTGCACTGGCTAAAACAACCCCTTGCCGACCGTCTACAATTAGCTCTTCTCCCGAAATCAGGGTGGTTCGAGCATTATGCACCCCCACGATGGCGGGTATGCTCAGACTGCGCGCCAGAATGGCCGTATGCGATGTGGTGCCGCCATATTCTGTAATAAACGCTGCAATATTTTGATTTTTCATCCACACAATTTCTGCCGGAGACAAATCATCTGCCAAAATGATCATGCCACGTAAGGAGCCGGGTGATAAATTAACGGCGTTGTCTGTTCGTTTTAATAAAATCCTCAGGACTCGATTAACAACAAAATCCACATCATCACGCCGGGTACGCAAATAGTCATCACTCATCTGCTCAAACACCGCCACCAAAGCATCACGCTGCAGCTTCAACGCCCATTCCGCATTGCAAGCACGCTCACGAATAATATCAATTGGTATACGTGCTAAGGCATCATCTTCCAACATGAGTAAATGGGTGGTAATAAATGACTTGATATTCCCTTGGGTGCTTTCAGGGATTTGTTTAAGCACAACATGAAGTTGCTGCTCTGCTTGAGCAATGGCATTTTTGAATCGTTGGATCTCTTGTTCAAGTTTATTTTTGTCAATAGAATATTCAGTGACGTTAATTTCGTCGCGAGACAAAACATAAGCCTTGCCAATAGCAACGCCTCTGGAAACGCCCAAACCGTAGAGTGCTAGTGTCATAAAAAAGCTCTATTCATCTTCCTCGAAACGATTGTTTATCAACGCTACGATACGGTCTATTGCCACCGCTTCATCCTCACCCTCTACCACCAACTCCAGGACACTGCCTTTAGCAGCAGCAAGCATCATAACGCCCATAATACTTTTACCATTGACCACACGCTCGCCTTTCACCAGTTGTACATCACTTTTATAGGCCGACGCAGTGGTAACCAGCTTTGCTGCCGCTCGGGCATGCAAACCCAGTTTGTTTATTATTTTTATTTGCTGACGAATCATATTTCAAACATCTCTCTGCCAAGACAAAACACCTTCTCGCCCGCCCTCGACAACCTTATTCAATAGTTCATCCCGGGTTAAATGAGAATAGTTAAATAAACGAATCAACATAGGAAGATTCAGTCCAGCAATTGTTTTTACCCTCACATCATCTAATAATAAATTTGCAATATTACTCGGAGTCGAACCATACATGTCGGTCAATACCAAAACACCACTGCCACCATCTACTTCGTCGATCAAATTCCGTGCTATTTTCAGCACATCTTGCGGCTCATCTGACTGCTTGACTCCAATCGCTACGGCATTCAGTGGACACATGCCTAAAGTAGAGGTTACAGCCTCCAGCAATGCCATACCCACATCGTCGTGGGTAATCAATAATACAGCAACCGTCATGACAATTCGCGATGCCTCACCACTAGATCACTGTGCTTTTTACGAAGAATTTTCGCCATTTTTTCAACACAATAAACGGAGCGATGCTGGCCACCCGTACAGCCTATCGCGATCGTCATATAACTGCGATTTTGCGCTTGGTAATGCGGTAACCACTTGGTCAGGTAAGTACCCAGATCATCTAACATATCCTGAACCAGAATCTGGGACTCCAGAAAATGAATTACATCCTGATCATGTCCCGTTTGATCTCTCAGTTGCGGATCCCAGTGCGGATTGGGCAAGCAACGAACATCAAAGATAATATCTGCATCCGCAGGCATCCCGTTTTTATAACCAAAAGACAAAAATAAAATCGACAACGCCTGAGATTTTTGATGTCTAAGCCGCTCACTAATCAGCTCCCGCAGTTGGTGCACATTAGTCATACCCGTATCAATATGCCAATTTGCAGTACTTGATAAAGAGCTTAATAAGACACGCTCTGCTTGAATCGCCTCAAATAAGGGAACATCGACTCCAGTCAAAGGATGACGCCGCCGTGTTTCACTGAATCGTTTAAGCAGTGTAGACTCATCCGCATCAAGAAATATAATTTCATGCTCAATACCCATTTTTCTGATATCATCAAGCATCTCTTGTACTTGTGAGAAGTCGCCACCCAAGGTTCGGGCGTCGATCCCTACGGCAGCATAATCATAGACCTGCTGTGCTGGACTCACCATTTGGCGAGCAAATACGGGCAACATTGCAATAGGAAGGTTATCGATACAATACAAGCCCAAATCTTCTAATGCTTGCAAAGCAATGGACTTGCCCGCACCCGACGTTCCACTGACTATGATCAGTTTCATCCTTTTCCTTGCACAATAAAACGGCGCTGTCGTTCAATGAATTTGTCGCTGCCATTATAGCCTCGCAACAGTAACAAATGATTACGCACCGCCCCTTCCACTAAAACCGCCATATTGCTACCCATGATGACGGGTACCGTAATTTCTGGTACATCAATATCGAAAACCATACGCAGTTGACGCTCTCCCTGGATGCGATCCAACTGAATCACTTCGCCATCGCTCATTCTTTTCAAGCTAATCACAAGACGCAGAGTCTCTTCTGTTTTTATAGCATTATCACCAAACATGGCACGAACATCGAGTACACCCAAACCCCGCACTTCTAAAAAATCGCATAAAGGCTCTGGACAATGCCCAACAACAACGTCAGGCGACTGCTTATAGAATTCAGGCGCATCATCCGCAATTAAGCGGTGGCCTCGCGTAATCAACTCTAACGCAAGCTCACTTTTACCGACCCCACTGGGACCTGAAATCAACACACCAATCCCCATAACTTCCATGAACACACCGTGCAAAATGTCGCGTTTTGCACTACACACAGCTAAATAGTAGCGCAAATATTCGACCACAGACTCGGCACAAAGCTCGGAAACAAACAACGGAGTGGCACTGTGTTGCGCCTCATGCAACAACTCATCAGGCACCTTATTGTCATCACAAATGACAATACAGACTGGCGCATTGACAAAAAGATTTGAAATGGTATCCGTACTCGAGTTTTTACCTAAACCAGATAAAAACTCAAGCTCTTCGAGGCCCAGCACTTGAATTTGGTTGTGCCTGATCAGATTAAGATAACCGACAAATGAACTCCCAGCAGCCTCTCCTTTCATGGAGGACATCAGGGTTCGGCCATGTCCCGCTTCTCCTGCACACCATTGTAATTTCAGCTTATCACGAAGCGCCTTATATAAAGCACCCGCAGAGGGAGACACTAACATAACCGCTCATAAGGAGAATTCAACCTGAAAAACTCAGTTGAACGCAAAGATAGAGTGCAAAACATTGACTTAGATAACGTAACAGAAAAAAGGGTACATTCTTTGATAAAAAATCACCTGACCGCCGGTTAAATCGGCTTTTGTAGCAAGGCCTGCAATGCTTCATTTGAAGTCGCCTGTCGTAGATGCTCTCTTAACTCAATATCATTAAATTTTTCCGCTAAAGTCGCTAAGACTTGTAAATGCTCTTCCGTTGCGTCAACAGGAACCAGTAAGGCAAACAACAAGTCAACGGGTTGCTGATCAACTGCATCATAATCAATACCTTTGCGAAGTTGAACAAAAGCTGCTGTTGCCTGGCTCAGCCCGGCTATACGACCATGAGGAATAGCAACACCATGTCCCAAGCCCGTACTACCTAAACGTTCGCGACTCAACAAGCTGTCAAAAACTTTCCCCTGGGTTAAGCCCTCGAGAGAGTCAGCGAGTAACTGACTCAACAACTCCAGTACCTTTTTTTTACTTACGACGTCAGCACCCTGCACAACTCGCTGCACGGATAAAAGATCTTCTATTTTCATGTTGTTACTGTTTCATCCCGATTATTGCTCAGGCTGTGGAATAACATGGCTGCGATAATCTGTATTTTTTTCTTTGTGTTTGATCATCTGCCTATCCAGTTTATCAACCATAGCATCAATGGCGGCATACATATCTTCGTTCGCCGCATCCGCAAATACCGTGCCCTTGTTAATATGAATTGTAGCTTCAGCCTTTTGTGACAATTTTTCCACTGTCAAAACAACATGTGCATCATGTGCTCGCCCAAAATGTCTTTCAAGACGTTCAAACTTGCTCAAAACATATTGTCGTAGTGACTCTGTAATATCAATATGATGTCCTGTAAGTTGTATTTGCATTTTTGCTCCCTCTTTATTTCCTATAGTTAAACTAGGCTAAGATAGCCGTTTCCGCTCATTTGAAGGCGGAACTGACATCGCTTCTCGGTATTTTGCCACTGTTCGCCGAGCAACGTTAATCCCCTGCTCCGCAAGTGCAGCTGCAATTTTGCTATCACTAAGCGGCTTTTGTGCGTTTTCAGCCGCGATCAATTTTTTAATCAATGCTCTGATTGCCGTTGCCGAACAAACACCACCTTCTGCTGTTGAAACATGGCTGGAAAAAAAGTATTTTAACTCAAAAATACCCAACGGAGTATGCATGTACTTCTGTGTGGTCACACGAGATATGGTCGACTCATGCATACCTACAGCTTCCGCAATATCATGCAAGACCAAAGGGTTCATCGCCTCGTCTCCGTAGTCCAAAAATTTTTTTTGTCTTTCAACAATACAAGTCGCGACCTTAAGCAGGGTTTCATTGCGACTTTGCAAACTTTTAATGAACCATTTTGCTTCCTGGAGATTATTTTTCAAATAGGTATTATCTGAGCTGTTATCCGCTCTTTTTACCAGGTTGGCATAGCCAGCATTAATTCGTAGCCGTGGCATTACGTCTGGATTCAGTTCAACGCGCCAGGCCTCTTTCACTTTTTTCACCAGGACATCAGGAACCACATACTCAGCTTGAGAAGAAGCAATCAAGTTACCAGGGCGTGGATTAAGCGACTGAATAAGGTCAATGACTTCCTGAAGTCTGGACTTGTCTAATTTCATTCGTCGTAACAACTGTGTAAAATCACGGTTGCCTAACAAAGTCAGGTGCTCACTGACCAGACGCTGAGCAAGCTGTAATTTTGAATCAACCCCTTCAAATTGAGCCAATTGCAGCAGCAAACATTCACGTAAGTCACGGGCACCGGCACCGATCGGGTCATATCCTTGTATACGATGTAGCACCATTTGAACTTCATCTAATTCAATGCCACCTTCAACCTCATCTTTAATACCCTCCCAAATACTCTCTAAGGAAGTGGATAGATAACCATCTTCGTTAATGGCATCAATGATGGCTTCGCCTATCAGTTCGTCCGTATCACTAAAACGATTGAGGCGCATTTGCCAGAGAAGATGATCTTGTAACGATTCTGAAGAACCACTCCCCTGCACATCCAAAGGAAAGTCATCCTGGTCATGGGATGAGGATGAGGCCGTCGGTGCAGCAGGCACTTCATAAACATCGTCCCAGTTGCTGTCAACGGGTAATTCATCAGGAATTTCTGATAGCGCAGCAACTTCGCTGTCTGCTGCTGATTCAGAGGGCAGCTCGGCTTCCGCTGTAAGGCCTGCATCCCCTTCCGTCTCATCTTTAGCGGAAGAAGACTCGATATGCTTCTCTTCCCCCTCTCCCTCTCCTTCATCTTTTTCTGCTATTTCAAGCATGGGGTTCCCTTCAACTAATTCCTGCACCTCGGCAGACAAATCAAGTGAAGAAAGTTGCAACAAACGTATTGCTTGTTGCAACTGAGGCGTCATGGTCAAATTCTGACCAATACGCAACTGTAAGGTCTGTTTCATAGTCTTTTATTCTATCCTAAAACTTGAAGTAATTCAGCGTCTTTGTCTCTATTTTAATCACTCTTTTCCATTAGGGCGGGATATCCGCGCCCTCTCTATAGTTTAAAGGCGAAAGTGCTCACCCAAGTAAACGGCTCTAACCTGAGAATGCTCGAGAATTTGCTCTGGATGACCCGCAGCAATAACTCGCCCTTCACTCATAATATAAGCACGCTCACAAATCCCCAATGTCTCCCTAACATTATGATCTGTAATAAGAACACCTATATTGCTAGCACAGAGCTGCTTAATGATATTCTGTATTTCCAATACCGAGATAGGATCCACGCCCGCAAACGGTTCATCTAATAATAAAAACCGGGGACGGGTGGCAACTGCTCTGGCAATTTCGACACGTCGACGTTCACCACCAGACAAACTCATACCCAAACTGTTTCGTATATGTTCAATCGAAAATTCAGCAAGCAACGCATCCGTACGTCTCTTTCTTTCGGCACGACCCAAACCTGAAATACCTTCTAAAATAGCCAAAATATTTTCCGCTACGCTAAGCTTGCGAAACACCGAAGCTTCTTGGGGAAGATAACCCACACCGGCTCGTGCTCGCAAATGCATAGGATAGGTTTTAATATCTTTACCATCGAGCAAAATCTCCCCGTCACCACAAGAAATCAAACCCACAATCATATAAAAACTAGTGGTCTTCCCCGCACCGTTCGGCCCGAGCAAACCGACCACTTCACCACTTTTAACCTGCAAACTAACATCGCTGACAACCGTTCTTGAACGATATCGCTTCACTAAATGCTTAACTTCAAGACAACTGTCCATCACATAAGTAAGTCAATTATTTTCGCTGAGTCGCAGAGGGAGAGGTCAATCGGGACATACACGTCGAAGAATTATTTTCGCCTTTTTTAGATTGAGGCAATAAAGTTACATTCACGCGTTCATTTCCTTGTTTTGACTGACTCGCTTTCACCAAAGCTTGGGGAGCAAAATATTCTATCCGATTCCCCGAAAATTCATCACCACATTTCCAAAAATAGGCGCGACCTTTGAGCACAACGTATTCCTCCGAAACTCGATAAATAATTTCGAGAGCCTGACCCGTGACTTCTTCGCGCGTCTCATCCATAAGCTGACGAAATTTGGCTGGTTTCCCCATGGCTTCGACACGAATCAACTCACGTTGCGCATTGCTATACACCCGTATCACATCAGCATTCAACCTGGCCGAACCCTGAGTCAGCACAACGTTACCACGATAAACACCAAAACCCTTGGCATCATCCACATCCAAACGGTCTGCTTCAATGTTGATGGGTTGCTCCCGATCAGTAGACAAAGCCCAAGCCTGCCCCATAAACAGCAACAAAATCAATATCAGCAGGAAGCTGGAAAAAAAATTACTGGACTTCAGGAAATTCATACCGGCCTCTGACGCTCGCTAATAGCGCAAACTGTGCTTTCCCCAAATCGGCTTGCATACCCATTCCTCTTTTTTCATCCAGGACATGCTTGATCAAGACCGCAAATTCTGTTGCTGCGTATTGACTCTCAGGGCGTAACTCCATATTACTCGTAAACACTTCAACAAGCTGACCTTTTTTATCGCGATGATGCATGTAAACCTGACCTAACAAAAACACCTTATCCAGCTTGTTGTAAACCAAACCCTGTTCAGCCTCCAGATACCAGGGAGCGGCATCGCGCTGAAACAGCGTAATTTTTGGAGCCTCCAATTCGGATCTGTCCTCCAAAGAATAGTGATTCAGAGACGTTGCTTGCAAACGATATTTCGGAGTGCCATCGCTG
The DNA here is from genome assembly GCA_013151745.1 of Gammaproteobacteria bacterium. Classification (GTDB taxonomy): domain Bacteria; phylum Pseudomonadota; class Gammaproteobacteria; order JAADHS01; family JAADHS01; genus JAADHS01. Next base: position 40,725 of record JAADHS010000019.1, read on the forward strand.
CCCATCGTTGTTGCAACAAACTCCTTCATAAAAGCATCCGGATACGAGCTTTGCTCACGGGCGGGCAGCGGAGTCGCCACTTGACTGCGCTCCAAGAGCCACCACGACAACACAACAAGAAAAAGTAGAAAAAGTAGCTTGAAACTGAAGTGCAAACGGGTCACGTGCAGCTCATGTTCAATTAAGTAAGATAGTCAGCTAACAAAGCAGCAAAAGTTCCTTGCGCCTTCATAATAAATTCGCAGACCTCTCGTGCAGCGCCCGCTCCCCCTACTGCCGATGTCTGCCAGTGGGCTTTTTCCACGACAATATCGTGTGCATCAGCAGTAGCAACTGCAAGACCCACTCGGGTCATGACGGGTAAGTCAATCAGATCATCACCCACATAAGCAACTTGATCCGCACACAGAACCAGCTCCTGGCATAAACTCTCAAAAGCGACTCGTTTATCAGTTTGCCCCTGATAGACATAATCAATACCTAAATTAGCCATGCGATGCGTCACTGCCTGAGAACAACGAGCCGTAATGATAGCGATCATCACACCCGATTGTTGCAACATCTTCATACCCTGACCATCGCGTGAATGAAACACCTTGCTCTCTTGTCCATCATGGCCGTAATGCAAACTTCCGTTGGTCAACACACCATCCACATCAAAAATGACCAATTTGATTTTTAATGCTCTTGCATAAACATCATCATCTGTCATAATTTTATACCCAACTAAACTACCCCGGCTTTCAATAAATGGTGCATATTCACCGCACCTTCAAGCTCGCCCTGTGCATTAACGACCAACAAACCGTTAATTTTGTGCGATTCCATCACTTGCAAGGCTTCAGCTGCCAAGATAGCAGACTGAATTGTTTGAAAATCCGGAGTCATCACCTCAGTCATCATCGCCTGATGCACATCAATGCCCTGATCGAGCTTGCGACGCAAATCACCATCGGTAAAAATACCGATGACGCGACGATGTTCATCAAGCACCGCGGTCATACCTAGACCTTTTTTACTCATTTCCAATAACCCAGCAGAAAGCGTAGCGTCCCCCATCACAGCAGGAATCGCCTCGCCTGTCACCATAACATCACTGATCAGCAATAGCAGGCGTCGCCCCAAACGTCCGCCCGGATGTGAACGCGCGAAGTCGTCAGCGGTAAAGCCCCGTCCTTCCAGTAAGGCCACAGCCAAGGCATCGCCCATAACCAAACAAGCCGTGGTACTCGCCGTCGGCGCCAAACCCAAGGGGCAGGCCTCCTGTTCTACACTCACATCAATGTGCACCGTCGCGCCTCGCGCTAAAGACGAGGTTGGCGAACCAGTCAATGAAATCAAAGGAATACCCAACCTCTTGATAATCGGTAAAATAACTAATATTTCTTCCGTCTCTCCCGAGTTGGACAAAGCCAGCACCGTATCTTTTGCTGTAATCATACCCAAGTCACCATGGCTGGCTTCACCAGGATGAACAAAGAAAGCAGGCGTACCCGTACTCGCCAAAGTTGCAGCCACTTTACTGCCAATATGACCTGATTTACCCATACCAGTTACGATAACTCGACCTGTGCAAGCTAACATGAGACGACAAGCCTCGACAAAGCTGTCGTCAATGCGCGCAGTCAAAGCAGCAATAGCAGACATTTCTGTCTGCACAACGGCTAAACCCAACGCTTTCAATTGATCCGCTTCCACCTACAATCCTACAATCAAATTTAGTTTACCGGATAACCGGATGCTTGCAATTTATCCGTTAATACAGCGGCACCCAGACTCTCACCTTCAACCACGACGGAACCTGCCGGCACGTCAACCCCCACTTTGGTAACGCCAGGCAAGCTCATTAAAGCCTGTTTTATGGCCGTAGCACACCCACCGCATTTCACATTTTGCACGAAAAATTTCTGCTGCATCACGCTCTCTTTAAATTACCTACGTCGCTACTTCACCCACATACAGCCACCCAAGGTAACCGAAATAGGCGCCTAACAACAGCCCGCCCTCTACACGGGTGACTTTGCCTTTGCCATGAAGGCCCCACGCCATCCATAACAAAGCAATAGTTAAAACAAACATCACCAGATAATCTCGCGATAAAACCTCGGGGGCAAATATGCTGGGCGAGATGATACCCGGCATCGCCAACACTGCCAGCAGATTAAACATATTCGAACCAATAATATTGCCGATGACCATATCATGTTCTTTTTTCAAGGCGGCTGTCACCGAAGCGGCCAGTTCAGGTAAGCTGGTACCAATAGCAACAATAGTCAAACCAATGACCAGATCACTCATCCCCAATTCTTTGGCTATATGAGTCGCCCCCCAAACCAGCGCTTGTGACCCCACTAATAGCACCACCAAACCCACAGCAAACAAAAGTACAGACTTTTTCACCGGAGTTTCTACCGGAATTTCCATATCGAGCTCAGCAAGCAAAGAATCATCAGAGTCCGATCGACGACTAATCCAGATCAACATAAAAATAATAAGCGTAATACCAATCAACATCAAAATGCCATCCAGACGTCCCAAATGGTAATCTATCAACAAGAAAAATGCAGCCACCATCGCAACAACTAATATGGGAAATTCACGACGCAATACTTTTGACTTCACCAGAAGAGGGGTCACCAAGGCCGTGACCCCCACGACTAAAGCAACATTAGCAATATTAGAGCCCAATGCATTGCCGATGCCCAAACCGGGGTTGCCTTCAAAAGCGGCAACAGCGGCCACCAATATTTCCGGTGCAGACGTACCAAAACCCACCACCGTCAACCCAATTACTAAAGTAGAAATACCCAGATTCCTAGCCAGCCCTGACGCACCATCAACAAACCGGTCAGCACCCCATACGAGAGCAACAATACCCAGCAATATTGCGCCGCAAAATAACAGCATGTACTACCCCTTTTCTGTAAAACTTAAACCTTGCAAGCGATCTAGGAAGCTACTCGAGATAGCCTCCTAAGCGTAACTCAACATGATGCCAACGAAAACAACTAGGCCAAACCAATTATTATTCAAAAACGCTTTAAAACAGCCCTTCGCTGCTCTTTCATAAATCAAAGTTTGTTGATAAATCATCAAACCTGAAGCAATAGATAAAGTAATAAAATATATTATATTCAAATCAAGTAATAAACCGACAACAATGAGCAAACTCAACACCAGAACCTGTAAAACCCCGATAATCAAACGATCTGCACGACCAAACAAAATGGCTGTGGATTTCACTCCAATTTTTAAATCATCAGCCCGGTCGACCATGGCATACATCGTATCGTATGTCACTGTCCATAACACGGTAATCAAAAATAATAACCAGGCGATAGCGGGAACCGTACCCAGCTCTGCAGCAAAGGCCATAGGAATCGCCCAGGCAAACGCCGCACCCAAAACAAACTGGGGCAAATAAGTGTACCGCTTCATAAAAGGATAGAGACTCGCTAACAGCACCGCCACAATCGACAACAAAATAGTCAACGTATTCAAAAAAAACAAGACCATGATAAACGCGACAAAACAAAGCGCAACAAAGAGCATAATGGCTTCTTTCGGGCTCACCAGACCTGCGGCTAAAGGTCTATTTTGCGTACGGGCGATATGTGGATCAATTTTTCGGTCAGCAAAATCATTAATCACACACCCTGCCGAACGCATCACTACCACACCGATGATAAACGTAATCAATATAGAAAAACCGGGCATGCCTTCGCCTGCGATCCACAACGCCCATAAGGTAGGCCAAAGCAATAATAGAATACCAATAGGCCGATCTAATCTCATCAGATGGGCATATTGTGTTATTTGTGCTCGTTGCAACATACTCCGTCTAATGCTCGTTATCCATTACATTCATACTCGGCAAAAAAAACTCACTCACTAACAAACATTTTTTCTTTAATCTAAACAAAGAGCACCGCCCCCAAAAACCACTTTCTTTTTGGTTTAGATCCATCCAGGACGGATCAACACCTGTCATGGCCTCATCAAAAAGAGCCTGACCCGGCTTGATTTGAGAAAAGGCCATACGCTCACGACGCATGGCCGGATCAGCAAACAACACCTCGCCTAATGGACGGCAGCCCAAATGACCCAAGCCCCTATATTGTCCAGACAAGGTTGCTGCTGGAATCACGGTGCGAGCATAGACGACAGGAAGCTCATCCACCAATAAATGTACTTTTCGCACCAGAGCAACACCCCGGTCAGGCATTGCTAATAGCTGCCGCTCATTCCATAGGGGCCGCACCCATTGCTGGCTATTTAAGCGTACCCGAAAATTGTGTTTGCTACGCGCCTTCAATCGTTTCGTCAAAGATTGTTGATCCGCTAACCAAAGTTTTATTGCCGGTTCAGGCTGAGACCCTCGCCAACCCGCCAAACGCCCCCATTTTGATTCTGTCAAAAAACGCACTACAACAATCCAGATTCAAACGTGTCCATATTGCTCTCCACCCCTTAACCAACGCTGTACCAGCAATGGAACACGCTCCGCATAGTCACCTAAAATGAGCTGCGCGCCCTGCTCTACCGCCGGAAAAAGCGCTTGGTCTCGCGTCAAGTCAGCTATTTTCAATTGCGCCAGGCCGCTTTGTCGCGCCCCCAAAACATCGCCAGGCCCACGCAAGTCTAAATCTCTTTGCGCAATTTCAAAACCATCATTGGATTTCCGCATAATATCCAAACGAGAGCGAGCCAAGCGAGACAACGGCCCATGATAGAGCATGACACAGGCACTTTTTACATCACCTCGCCCAACACGACCACGCAGTTGGTGTAACTGCGCCAAACCAAATCGTTCGGCATTTTCAATCACCATTAAACTGGCATTGGGCACGTCCACTCCGACCTCAATAACAGTTGTCGCCACCAATAAATTAATCTCACCATGACGAAATGCCGTCATGATACTCTCTTTTTCTTGCCCTTTTTGTCGCCCATGCACCAAACCCACATTAACTTCAGGCATCATTTCAGCCAGACAAATTGCGGTTTCTTCTGCCGCCTGGCATTGCAATACTTCTGATTCCTCGACCAAACTACACACCCAATAAGCCTGGCGACCCGCAGCACAAGCCTCACGAATTTTCGCCACAACTTCGGCACGCCGTGTATCGGCAATCACAACCGTATCAATGACCTGTCTGCCAGGGGGAAGTTCATCTATGGTTGACAGGTCCAGATCGGCATAAGCCGTCATAGCTAAAGTTCTAGGGATGGGGGTTGCCGTCATAATCAACTGATGTGGCACACAATTCCCGGCAACCCCTTTTTCTCTCAATGCCAAACGTTGATGGACGCCAAAACGATGCTGCTCATCAACAACAATCAAACCTAAACGCTTAAAACAAACCTCATCTTGAAATAAGGCATGAGTCCCAACAACAATATCCACCTCGCCCAGACTCATTTGGAGACGCACGGCTGTTTTGTCGGCGGCTTTCATGCTCGCGCCTAACATCAAGATGCGCACACCCAGGGCATCGAAGCCCATTTGTAAGTTTCGGAAATGTTGTTCTGCTAACAATTCCGTAGGTACCATGAACGCGGCCTGGTAGCCATTTTCAACCGCTTGTAATAACGCCATGGTTGCAACCAGCGTTTTTCCCGAGCCCACATCGCCCTGCAATAGACGCTGCATGGGCTGTTTTTTTTGCAAATCTGCTGTAATTTCTGTAATGACGCGTCGCTGAGCTGAAGTTGGGCTAAATGGCAGGCTGTTTTCTAACTGCGTACGCAAGCGCGGTTTGGCATTGAGCTCTGGAGCCTGATGACGCTCAGTACGCAGTCGCAATTCACGCAGACT
>JAADHS010000249.1:0-1156 GCA_013151745.1 Gammaproteobacteria bacterium
GCACCAGCAAACAGCAATAAACTCAACATACCGTGCAGTAGCGTCTCATCAAAATCGATCGATGCAAGTAAAACGGCCACATCCTCCTTTAGCCCAAACGATAACGGCCCAAGTAATAACAAGGCCAAAGAGGCGAACATAGCAATCAGCATTAAACCAATAGCCGTTGGTAATTTAAGAAAACGGTAATTGATAAAACTGAAAACAGCAGAAAGAGAAATTAAAATGGCGAGTATATGGAATAGTTTCATCGGTAAAATTTGTTTATCTCAGTATGTTAAGGGCCTGAGCCTAATGCCACTTACTTAAGGCTAATTTGTCGGGTTACGCTTTGCTAACCCGACCACAGGGTAGTGCGCGAAGTAGCCAAATGCAGTCGGATAGCAGGTTTTCGTTGGGTTAGCGAAGCGTAACCCAACAATGCCGCAAGAATAACAAAAACCCCTTAAGTAAGCGGCATTAGGATCTGAACCCTATGATTTCAATTTATAATGAACCGGATGATCATTTCGAAGCAGCCTTCCCTATTAAGTTTACCCGTTATTAACTGCTCCGCGACATGAAATGAGAGTTACTCCTCATCGAGGTAGAGTTCGTGTGAAGCAGTCTTAACTTAGTGCCATTCTGGTCTGCCCCCGATTGTTCCCCTATTGTTCTATTGTTCAGAAACAGGCATTAAATATCCAGACAATAAAAAAGCCGCAACGAATGCGGCTAAATCAGTTCTACCTGTTATTTTAAAACAGGATTTTTTGATGATGTCATGGGATTCGAACTCAAATATATCAGTATGTTTTGCTCAGTTTGCTCCAAAGAAAAAAATTAATAATCAGCAAAACTAAAGAGCCATTCTATCGATCTAAATTAAATGCATCAGCATCCAAATCAGTAGCTGCAAATTGGATGATTTTTTCTTCATCTTTAAAATCAACTATATTGACATTTAGTTCCTTAATCTCATTTATGACCTCTTTAAACGCCAGGTCTAACTTACCTTTCTTAGCAGGGCCTTCTATAGGTAATAAAACATGCTCAGGAACAACCTTATGTTTATCAATTAACCATTTGAAACGATTAACCCAGGTTTCACCGTGCTCGATTATTTGCGTCGTTTTCTTTTGGTTGAATGCCACTGGCTTAATAACCCTAATATTTT
>JAADHS010000249.1:1192-4518 GCA_013151745.1 Gammaproteobacteria bacterium
TCACGCAGTCCCGCCATAATCTTTTTTTGATGATATTTAACTGCCAATCTTTTATGGTTTAACTGGTTACGAATTGCTTTAACCATCGCTTGTTCTCGATATTCCTTTGTAAGGAAATCTCTAGCAACATAACGGTTATATAACTCTTCTAAAACCACTTGAGGATTATCACCGGCGATAGTTCTTAAATTTCCAAATCGTAGCAGTGATTCTCTGAAACGAGTGATTTCAACCATGTAATCAACTAAATTATTACTTCTTAATGTTGTTCCTGTCTTTTTAACCAGGGTGAGTTCATTAACAAATGTATTGATAGCGGCCTTATAAACAACGCCATCAAGATCGTTAAAGAAGTCTGTAACACGAGCGAAACGTGGATTCGCCATTTTAAAATCAAGGAAGCCTGTCTTTGGGGCACAGACTAATACACCAACATTGGCAAATTCTTCTGTTTCCGCATAAGGCAAAAACTGAACAAGGGCATATTTGCAGACTTGTTTCATTGTAATGGCTTCCAAAATTCTTCGTCTTTGTATGAGTTTAACTGTGTCACTATATTATCTATTAGACCATCTTTAACCGTAGAGCAAGAAAACCATTCTTCCGGCAAATGACTAATACACCAACATTGGCAAATTCTTCTGTTTCCGCATAAGGCAAAAACTGAACAATTCGCTAATTTTTAACATATCACCCTGCTCTTCAAACCAGGCTTTTCGGCAGACATGCAACTTTTTCATATCCTTCAGAGCATAATCATCATCAAAAGCTAAATTATGATCTAAAACATACATTTGTTTATCAACTGGCCGGAATATTAAATTTGGATTACCGCCGGTATCACCTAATGTACGATCTTCATTATGAATCCAGTAATCGAATAAGAATACATCCTGTAATAGTGCGTTATCTATATCATCAATAATACTTAGGTTTACTTCCTGGAGCTGGGGGATGTACATTGAAGCGAATGCTGGCCCAGTTCCAATTTCTACTCGATAAGCTGAATCATATTCAAGTAAATATTCAGGAACTTCAATAATATCGAAATCAGGTATTGGCAAGTCAAATGCTTTACCAATATGCGCACAGATGTATTCAACTATACGCCCTTTGCCCTGTGTCGTTTTACCTTTCACAACGTATTCATTGCCATCACTGGCGCCACAGAGGTAAGGTTCTGTTCTACCCTGCTCAATTTTTCTTATTATTTCAATAACTTCAAACAAAACTTAACCTCTGTTTAACTTATGTTAAATTGTACATATGTCTTTATTAGGTCATCACGTAAACTTACCCTTTATTTGCTTTTCCAGTTGTAATAGATGGCATCTGCAATATGGTATTCACGACAAACTTCTGACACTTTCCGCCCTGCCTCGACTTCTTTCAAAATACGAATAATTTCACTTTCTGTATGGCGCGTTTTTCTCATTTCAATTCTCCTGCTTTGGTTAGCTTAACCGGAGAACTCTAAATGTGAATGGTACTATTTTAAGGGATGATTACAAATGTTTACGACTATACTGCACAGGAGTGAAGTTACAGACAATAAAAAAAGCCGCAACGAATGCGGCTAAATCAGTTCTACCTGTTATTTTAAAACAGGATTTTTGGTGCCCAGGGCTGGACAAAATCGTCTGGAACGATTTTGTATAATGTGCTTCTCAGCATTACCCGAAGGGCGAATCACAGGGAGGTGATTCGTAATCTAACCGGTAGCCAGCCGGTTCGATTCTATTCAGTAAGCACTGACAGGGAAACGAGCTATAAGGTCAATAGGTTGTGGAAATGGTGCCCAGGGCCGGACAAAATCGTCTGGAACGATTTTGCATAATGTGCTTCTCAGCATTACCCGAAGGGCGAATCACAGGGAGGTGATTCGTAATCTAACCGGTAGCCGGTTCGATTCTACTCAGTAAGCACTGACAGGGAAACGAGCTATAAGGTCAATTAGGTTATGGAAATGGTGCCCAGGGCCGGAATCGAACCGGCACGCCCGTGAAGGCGAGGGATTTTCGTACCAACTATAGCTTTCGCTACTGCCAAAATATTTGACATTTGTGGTCTGGACTTTCTCTTCACCATGCTGTAAAAAATCTACAGGTTAGGCAGGAGCCGTCAAGTCTCTACACTTTCAAAGGATTGAATATGAAACTACATAAATATTCACTTGATCAACTAAAACAAGCTATCAATGATTCAACATCATTGCGACAAGTTTTAATCAAGTTGCATGTAGCTGCATACGGCGGCAATTACGAAATACTTAAAAAAGCGATAAATCACTATAATCTTGGTACTTCGCACTTTACTGGTCAGGCATGGAACAAAGGTAAGAAATTGTCTGCAAAATACTCATTATCCGATTATCTTGAAAACAAAGTGCCTATTCAGTCTTATAAACTGAAAAACAGGTTGCTTGACAATAAATTGTTAAACCCTGTTTGTTCCAACTGTAATAATGAAAGTTGGTTGGGTAAACCAATTCCATTAGAACTTGATCATATCAATGGGGTTAACAAAGATAATAGATTCGAAAATCTACGCTTGCTTTGCCCCAATTGCCACGCTCTTACTCCAACATACAGGAGCAAGAACCGTTCCAAAGCTTAGCTCGGGATTGCCATCAGCATTACCTGAAAGGTTTCCCCGAATTTGACTCCATTCACACCAGACGTTTCCGACCTGGGTGCTCAAAATGTTTAAGTCCCTTGCGTCTACCAATTTCGCCACCTGGGCAGATGGTCTTTCTTTACTGCACCCTGTTAATTCTGCTGCACCTGGACAAGATCGCTTTTCGAACGATTGTCTACCACAACGCCACCTGGGTAGATGGCTTTTATTGCACCCATTTGATTTGCCGTAATCAACAGAGGTAGTTCTCTTAATTACAACGCCACCTGGGCAAGCGGATAAAATGGAGGCGGGACCCGGAGTCGAACCGAGGTAGATTGATTTGCAATCAACTGCATGGCCATTTGCTATCCCGCCAAATTTAAGCTACTTAGCTTGCCTGCTTTTCGTTAAATGCAATATTCAGAACTGCTCACTTACAATATGTAAGCTGCGCTTTCTGAAATCACATTTGCCTCAATCAGGACTTCGCACGTGACGCTTAAATTCTATCCTGAAAATATATCCGCGCCGTTCACATGCAAGCTTTCATTATATACGGACATTATCGGTCTGTAAAAATGAAAAAACCCTGCACTTGTTTAATGATACAGGGTTTATCGTAATTTGGAGCGGGAAACGAGATTCGAACTCGCGACCTCAACCTTGGCAAGGTTGCGCTCTACCAACTGAGCTATTCCCGCGTTGCT
>JAADHS010000026.1 GCA_013151745.1 Gammaproteobacteria bacterium
ATGAAAAAAAATAAAATCCACGCTACTATCAATGAAAAAAATATTGCCAAATCGGCTATAAACACCATAGACCCTACAAATCCAAAAAGCTCTATCACTATTTAAAGTCCATGAGCTTTATTACCTTGTCATATAGTCTGTCACCAGCCTCTTTGCCCATATTATTAGCAATCAAAGAAGCACCTGCGGCCGTCACAATAATGACAGCCCAGCCCACTGGAGTCATCGCTAAAAAAGTTGCCGCGCCTGCTGATACGATTCCAGTGCCCGCACCTGCACTTGCTGCAAACCCAAAACTCTCAACAAACGCCGCTCGTTCCCAATCCCCACCTTCTTCACGCACGTTATTTACATCATAGACTCGCACGCCTAAATCCAGGGCGATGATGCCAGGGGCAATAATCTTTGCCTTGTTGCTGAATTGGCCTAATGCGTTGGCTTCTATGCTGTTTACCAGTTCCAGTTTTTTGATGGCGACTGCTACGGGCGATGCGCTTCGCGCGTTCATAATTGTTGAGTGGACTTCTTGCCCGATTCCTGCCGCTTTTCCCCCTGTTGGCGAGGTCGAGTTCATGGCGGAAGTTTTCATTCAGGGTATCAGAAGCCGTTTTGACATTTTGAGCGACCTTGCTATTCTTGCCACCTGAGCCTTTGTTCACTCTTATTTCTTCATGAAATTCTTTTAATGCGGTTTGGTACTCTCCAACCGCGAGCACAAATTTGTTACTTCGTGCAGTGAATAAACCAACGGACGCGCCCGAAGCGGCGATCAGGGAATCTCTTAGCATCATCGTCGTATTGCTCACACCAATCGCGGTGTCTTCGCCGAGGGTCTCGCATAGGTCATAGAGATTGTGTTTTTTACCCCCACAATTTATATTTAAGCTATTTATAATGCTGCGTTCGTGTGAGCTGGTTTCCCCCAAGGTATAAAAATGATTCGACCACATCAAGCCGTCTTTACCAAAGGCGTCGAGCTCTTGTAAAGACTCATCAAATTTATCTTGATAATGCTTGTTCTGAAAACGTTTTGTTGCTGATTAATATCGTTGCCATATTGCCATCCTATGGTGTTGTTCAGGTCAGAGAGGATTGAAAATAATCTTTATTAATAAGGATAAATGAATAGGCAGAGGTTGTCGAGTTTCCCTGGGCAGAGAGTGGCCTTTGACATTGAGGTGCCGTGTGCGTTTTTCTTATCATGGCTAAGACGACATCTGAATTGCCTTTAAGCTATAACAGGGCTTTATAGCGCGTGGCCTACCGCAGAACTTACGGTACGGCTCTCGCTTCGCTTTAGGTGTTTTTCAAGGGCATATCACCTAAAGTTAAATTATTTCGTGCCTATTTTATTCTGATATTTTCACTTCTACCGGTATTTCTATCTCAGCGGGTGTTTCTACGACTTCTTCAAGCATTTCCACCTCGGCAGGTGTTTCTACAACTTCCGCAGGCACATTTCCGCCTCAGCGGGTGTTTCTACAACTTCCGCAGGCATTTCTGCCTCAGCGGGTGCTTCTTATGACTTCCGCAGGCATTTCCACTTCAGCGGGTGTTTCTATGACTTCCGCAGGCATTTCCACCTCAGCGGGTGTTTCTACGACTTCCGCAGGTATTTCTTCTATAGGTCGTTTTTCAGCCGTTTCTTCTTCTGGCGGTATCAAGAAGTATTTTTTATCACTCACGATCAGTGATTTGGCAACGACATCATGCAAGGTAAAGTAAAAAGGGAGATCGGATCGTTTTAAAATAAATTGACCTTCAGAGGATCTCGATAATCGATACTCTAACGTTGCGGATTGACTTTCGACTTTATTTTCAACAGTAAGTAATAATAAAGGGTCTTCCTGATTGAATGTGGCACTGGCTTCTTTACCCAGTACGGTAACGGTATTGAGTGCGGCCAAATTTTGCACATAGTCGGCTACGGTTGTTTGTGCTATGGTTTCGCCTTCGGCAAGTCCGTCCAGAACAAACACGTCCCCTTCCTTAGCCAGGCTAAAACCCGGCGTGCTGATGTTACTAATGCCCTTTTCTTCCAGTCTTAATAATGAAGTGTCACGCCAGTCTGCTATTTTGATCGAGGCATCGAAAGCACTGAAGGTAACATCATAAATATTGCTGTCATCCGGTTTGCGGACATGAACTTTACGAAAGCCCGGAGAGCTGCCCACATAAAGTGTTTCAAGTAAGGTTTCTCCTTGATATAACTCAAGCTTACGCTCAAAATCATCATCACTGACTTTGAAACGTTTTGCCGCCGCCGCTGTGGTCGCAACGGGCCACCCTTCTTTAAAATCGGCCAGCTTCTGGATGAGTGTGGACACCTGATTCTCGGCCACAGGGAAATCATAATAGTCGGGCAAGATCCACTCGGCACCTGGACGTGTCAATGTCAGCGTTTTACTTTCACCAGAAATGACGATTTTATCTATTTGATTTTGTTTGCTCTGTACAAGAGGCAACAAAACTTGTTCGCTGGCTTTGTCTCGTGGCTCATTTTTTTGCAATAACAATGCCGCGACAACAATCAACTGGATTATGAAGAGAACACCGAGAAGACGAATTGTTTTACTCATGATTTAAGACTACCGTGATTGTCGTTTGTATTGAGGGTGACTTCAAAAAAACAGATCATGATTCATCTCCAAAGCGTAAAACACGTTGATAACGGGCTTGTGCTTTTTTTCTTAACAGTCGTTGACCCAGCCATAGAAGCAACAAGGCCATGCCACCCAATACATAGTTAAGATATTCCCAAAATAGCTGTCCATTTTTATCTATCGGGTTTAATGTCCGGGCAAAATGATCACGACTGCGGATACTTAACAAACCTTCGTCTTCCAGTGCCCAATCTACCGTATTTTCCATCAAGACAAGGGGATTATTGTAGAGGTTACCCCCGACACTCGAAGCTAAGTCAATCACACTGTCAGAAAGAAACGTTTCTGATCCATACAAAATGATTTGTGCTGATGCGGGTGATTTATCAATCACGCGATTAAAAGCTACTTTTTTGTTCTCCGTATCAGGCTCCCCTTCTGTCTCTGCGCCCTCCTCCGATTTTTTATTGTTTGTTTCTTCGATGTCTAACAAGGGTGAAGGCTTATCTTTAAAATAGGAAACAAATTCTCCTGCTACCGCAACAGCTAAAAGATGACGCGCTTTGTTGGTACCTTCAGGAAAACCTAATAATTCATAACGTTGGAAATCAGGTTGTACCTGAGTGCTTTCAGAAGTCCAGGATTGTTCTGAACTTTCTAATATTCGTGTTATTTTACGCTGACTGTTTTTCTTATCATCAATGACAATAGGGGATGCCCAGTTTAAAGTCAGTTGTGGAATGCCTGCAATCAAACCCGCCTCTGAGTTCATCCCACTGTCCCGTACATCGACAAAATAAGGATAGTCAACTAACTGAACTTCTTGCACCATAAAACCGCCCAAATCACGTTGCATAGGCACAGGAAATGCACTGTTTTGCAAATCCATTACCATTTTCTTTTCCAGGCTAATGCCCTGGTGTTGCAGCCAGCCTTCGAGACCACTTTGTTTTTCTGTTACCGAAAACTGGCCTTGTAAATCAACATCGAAAGCAGAGGCGGCAATGACGACCGTGCCGCCTCTCATCAAAAACTGATCCATCGCGAACACCTGTTTATCATCCATTTCCTTAGGGGCTACGACCATGAGTAAGTCGGCGTCCTCTGGCACATGACCCTGCTTAAGATTGGCGGGACTCAAGCTGACACTTTGTCTAAGTTGTTCCTCTAACATCGAAAAACTCATACCGCCACCGGCAAGGCCAAATTGCGGCATCGGCGGAGTACGAGTGGGCGCAGAAAAAGCAACGGTTTTGAGAAACCCGGTGGAAAAACGTTTTAATGCCGCTTCTATCCCTCTTTTTACGCCACTGGCGGACAAATCTTCAGGGAGAGGAACTTGAATTGTTTGCTCACCATCGCTCAACACCATATAAAACCAGAACGTATTACTGTCAAAAAGACTGGCGCTCATCGGGCGAAAACCATATTCATTTTTTAACTGTTGAGCGACACCGCCGCCATTCGCATCAGGATCTATGGTTTCGACACGAAAAACCCCGCCTGATTTTATGGCGATGTCTTGAACCGTTTCATTCATTTCGGTATGTAATGCTTGTAGCGGCTCAGGAAGCTTGTCCTGTGGCGAGATAAAAGCATTAAAGGTCACCGGTTTGCGAATATTCAAAAATAAATTTCCCGAACCTTGATAGGCATACAATACTTTTTTAATTGCACTGGTGATGTCGTATTCAGGATTACGCAATTGCACTTCAACTTCTGTTTCACTCATCGATTTGATATCGATCAAATCGCGGAAACCCAGTACCTCATATTGATCACCATACTGAATTAAAATATCGAAATAAGAATTCACCAAAGCGGATTGATATTTGTCAGCGGTTTGAAAAGCAATGGGTTGGATACCAAACTTTTCACCCGCTTCTTTTTCCAGCTCCGGGTCGTCCAGAGGATCGACAAATTCGACCCGAACCTTTCCTTGGGCAGCCACTTCATATTCTTTGATCAAATCTCGTATTTGCGGCCCCAGTGGCGCTAATAAAGGATGGGTTTGTGGGCTAAAATAACCTCGAATAAGCAAAGGTTCCTGGAGTTGCGTCAGATAATTATTCGTTGCTTCTGATATAGAATAAATGCGTCCTTCGGTCACATCTGCACGAAAGCCATTGAGTTGCTGCATCCAGATATTGCTAAAAAGAAAGTTAACGACAAACAAGCCGGTTAACCAACGCCAGTGACGCTGCGCACCTTCTTTTCTTTGGCTGGCCCAGCGCAACTTTTCAACAGAATAGACATTCAGACTTAAAAAAACGCCGACAATGCTGAGATAATAATAGATATCTCGTAGATCCAGCACGCCACGGGTAATCGATTCAAAACGACTGCCACTGCCAAATAATTTGAAATACTCGGCCAGCGGCGAACTCAAAAGGTTGGTGAGTCCCTCTGAACCAATCAGATAAAACACACCACAAATAAGTACCGTGAGCATTAAACTCACGATCTGGTTATCACTCCGGGCACTAACATACAAACCAATGGCAATGTAGGCTGCCGCTAAACATAAAGTGGCAATATAGGCGCCTAATACCGGCCCCCAGTCCAATGGGCCTAACAACGCCACACTCAGAGGTAAAGGCACGGTCAGTAATAATGCTAATACCACTAAACCCAGGCACGCAAAAAATTTGCCTAAAACAAACTGTAAGGTCGCCACGGGTGAGGTTAATAAAAACTCCAGTGTACCGGCACGACGTTCCTCGCTCCACATCCGCATTGTAATGGCGGAACAAAGAAAGATGAGCAGTATGGGCATCCAGGTGAAAAGCGGACGAACATCTGCAATATTACGTGCAAAGAACGTTTCTACCCAAAAAAATATAAATAAAGTCGCCAGCATGAATAGCCCGAGAAATATAAATGCAGCAGGGGATGCAAAATAGCTGGCCAGCTCTTTTCTGGCGATAGGTAATGAATTACTCATGAGGCTGCTCTCCTTGCGGAGTATTGATTTCCTTGAAAACCCTTTCCAAATCACGTTGCTCCTGATGTAAGGCGTGCAATTGATACCCTTTATTTACAATTTGTTTGGCGACTTGGGGTGCAACCTGATCATTTGGAGCCTGGTCATCCAGTTGCAACGCATAATAATGTAAAGACCTATTCTCATTAAGATGGTTCACTGAAGAAATAGCGGCGATGCCTGTTGTTACTGTGGCAAAATCCTCTGGTTTGGCATCCACTGTCACGAGTAAGCGTTGTGCCTTTTGCAGTTCAGCCAATTTGGCATCGAGTACTTTTTGACCACGACGTAGAATAATGACCCGATCACACACGGCTTGCACCTCTTGCATAATATGTGTTGAGATAATCACCGTTGCTTTTTTTGCCAGCTCTTTAATCAACTCACGCATATGCTGAATTTGCGAAGGATCCAGACCATTAGTGGGTTCATCTAAAATAAGAATTTCAGGCTCATGCAATATAGCTTGTGCCACACCAACACGTTGACGAAAACCACGTGATAAAGTCGCAATGGCTTGACAGGCCTTTTCTTGTAACGCGGTACGCTCAATCGCGCGATAAACGATCTGATCTCGCTCCGCTTTCTTTACGCCATGCAATTCAGCGACATAATTTAAATAATCTATAATGGTCATTTCAGGGTAAACAGGGCAATTTTCGGGTAAATAACCGATTTTCTGCTGAATCTCTCGGCGTTTTGTTTCCATGTCCAGAGAATCGATTATTATCTCTCCGCTACTGGGTTCCAGGTAACCCGTCAACATTTTGAGCAGCGTCGTTTTACCTGCACCGTTGTGACCCAGTAAACCGACGATCTCTCCATGCTTAATTTCAAATGAAACTTGATCTACCGCGACAAAATCATCATAATTTCGCATCAGTCCATTTACACTAATCATGCATTAACCCCTATATTCCGATCCAGCCAAAACACCCATTTTTCCACATCATTCCCAATTAGGTTAAACTATGCCCGTAGCGATTAAGATTTAGTGCGATTGCACGCCCTCTTCATTCCCTGACTACGTTGAAATTTCTCGCAATAGCCCACTATTACTCGTCATTTCGCCTTGCCAGGAAATGAATAGGACGCACACTCACACTAAATCTTAAACGCTACGGGTATCAGGGCTGATATTGTACACAACTCATATTTTATATTTCAAGATAGTTATGATAAATTAAAAAAAAATCTAGTAGACAATTGGAGACACTTGCCGGGATGGATAAACTACCCCAAAAAATAGAAACGGAACACTACATCGAAGAATACAGTGAAGAGCGTTATTGGGACAAACTTAAACGGTTTGCAAAAACAGCCGGCTGGGAAATAATCGAAAAATCGTTATGGCTCTATTATGCCGCACAAAAACCTGAAACACCAATGTGGGCAAAAACCGTTATTTACAGCGCTCTGGGTTATTTTATACTGCCTGCCGATCTGATTCCTGACATGATTCCCGCAGTGGGTTTCGCTGATGATCTCGGTGCTTTAACCATCGCGATTGCGTCCATAGCCGTCTATATTGATGCGAATGTAAAAGAACAGACTCAAAAAAAACTACAAGACTGGTTTGAACTTTAGGTAGATACCTGACACACTCATATCATCATTTATTAAGGTGTTTTATGATTCTATTGAAAATGGATTTATATTTTATCTTGCGTGATGAATCACAATCGTCATACCGGAAGCCTGGATGAGTCCTTCTTCACTCATATTTTTGAGAATTCGCCCCACTATTTCCCGAGAGCAACCCACAATACGCGCTATTTCTTGTCGAGAGATTCTAATTTGAGTGCCATCAGGGTGAGACATAGCATCAGGTTGATCACAAAGATCTAATAAAGTTTTGGCAACACGGCCTGCCGCGTCAACAAAAACCAACTGGGTTACTTTTTTGCTCGTCGCGATTAAACGTTTTGATAAGTGCATCCCTACGGCATGAAGAATAAGCGCATGTTCATTTTTTAATTCATTAGCAAACAGTTTATTCAGTTTGTTATAACTGATCTCGGCAATCTCACACTCTGTACGTGTTCTAATTGTGACGCTACGTTGATCAGGCGTCAGAAATAACCCCATTTCGCCGATGAAGTCACCTGCATTCAGATAAGCTAAAACGATTTCATGGTGGTCTTCACTTTGAGCGATAACCGAGACGGATCCTGAGATAATATAAAATAGACTATCTGGTGTATCACCAGGCAATATAATGGGGCGCTTTTTAGGCAGGCGGCGGAGGCGCGTGTATTTCAAAAATCGGTCAATAGCTTGTTGGTTTATACTCTGGCGTTCAATTGTCATAGTAAGCCGATGTTTTTATTGTGTGTTATTAATCTGAAGCCTGGATAATCAGTCAGTATAACGGCCGCAAGCTTGGGTAGCATAAGTTTTATAAACCAAAAACAATACGAAGGTATATCCATAGCGTTATGAATATAGATATTTTCACGCGCATCTGCAGGCACTAACACCTAAATTCATAACACCATGGGTATAGCACTAAAGAATTGTGGGAACTTGCAGATAACCTGTCATGAATTGGAATCTTCGGGAAAAGCAACAAAGATATGAATCATCATAGCGAAAAAAGATCCATTACGATAGTTGACGATGCGAAGTGGGCAAGAAAAATGTTAATCAAGTCTTTGCCAAAGGAATGGGATGTCGAGATCACTGAGGCTTGCAATGGACTTGAAGCACTGGATGCTTATAAAAGCGGGAAAGCAAGCGTAATGTTTCTGGATTTAACGATGCCAGAGCTTGATGGCTATCATGTTCTAGAAGCAATACAAAAAGAGGGAACGAGATCCCTCATTTTTGTCATCTCTGCCGATATACAGCCAAAAGCAGTAGAAAGAGTCATGAGTTTAGGTGCTGCTAAAATGTTACCTAAACCCTTAAAACAAGAAGAACTCATTCTGACGCTTAAAGATTTTGAATTAATCTAGCTCTTAGTTTGTAGTGCGAATAACGCCAGATACAATGCCTAACACCTGAACTTCGTTATTGTGTAAATAGATCGGTTTCATTTCCGGGTTCGCGGGTTGTAAGCGAATGCCGTTCACTTCGACATAGAATTTTTTCAATGTCACTTGCTCACCATTAATTAAAGCTACAACCGATTGCCCATTTTCAGCCGACTCTCTTTTTTCAACAATAATGATGTCTCCATCTTGAATATTATCATCGATCATTGAATGTCCTCGGACTCTTAATGCATACGAGTTTTTTTTGACCATATTACTGGGCGCCGCAATGGTTTCATTATCTTCGCAAAGATCAATGGGTTTACCCGCCGTCACCCAGCCCAGCAATGGTAGTTCTACCATGCTATCAGCATAACAGTTCGCTTCGTCGAAATGAGGTGTCCATTGAGGTCGTTGGTTTTTAGGAAACAGGATGCTTACCGATGCCATAATCACTCCTTGTATATTCTCATTAATCTTAATGCATTTTGTGCCTAACTCGGTTTGATGTCAATAAATTTATATCCAGCTGATTTTTTAATTTCGAAAAATTTAATAGGTGAGTCGTTGAATTCGAGGTTTAAAAATGAACTGTGTTGGTCATTTTTCAGTTAGAATGATCTTAACTATGACGATTGAACGGACTCAGCCTATGACAAAAAACACACTCGTAATCAAACGTCCTCACAAATGGCGATTTTTCCGATCAGGTGGGTTCGATCAGGTACAGCTTAAAACGGGTAAGGATTTACTGGCACTTGAGCAACTGGATCAAAAACTCTGGGCGGCATTGAGTTGTCCTACCCGCGGCCTGGAAATGGATCATAAGACTCTGGACTTCCTAGACAATGATAAGGACGGGCGTATTCGTGTTCCGGAAATTCTTGCAGAAGTTAAATGGGTCGGTTCCGTTCTAAAAAACCCCAATGACTTGACGAAAGGCCGAACTGAGTTACCCCTGGCTGCGATTAACGATGAAACGGACGAAGGCAAACAACTGCTGGCCTCGGCCAAGCAAATTCTGAGCAATCTGGGTAAAGCCGATGCGACCGTCATTACTGCGGATGATACAAAAGACCCCGCTAAAATATTTGCGCACACAAAATTTAACGGTGATGGAATTATTACCGAAGACACCACCGATGATGAGCAACTCAAAAGTGTGATAACCGATATCATGGCCTGCCTCGGTTCGGAGACAGATCGCAGTACTGTTGAAGGTATTTCTGCTGAAAAAACAGAAGCATTTTTTACTGAAATACAAGCTTACTCTGACTGGTGGCAGGAAGCAGAAAATGACAACAGCATTCTACCTTTTGCAGAAAAAACGGTAGTGGCGGCGACCATTTTCAATAAAGTTAAAGTCAAAATAGACGATTATTTTACGCGTTGCAAGCTGGCAGCTTTTGATGAACGCGCAGCCACTCACCTCAATTGTTCCGAAAAAGAATATGAAGCATTGGCACCTCAAGCGCTTTCTTCATCTGTAGCAGAAATCGCCTCTCTCCCTTTAGCGACGATAGCAGCAGGTCAACCCTTGCCTCTAAATGAAGGGCTGAATCCAGCTTGGGTTGAAGATATAACCGATTTTAATAACGCTGTTGTCACCCCAACCTTTGGTGGCGCTGAGAAAGCCACTCTTTCAGAATCAGAATGGTTAACCATATTAGAGAAATTTGCGCCCTATGAAGCCTGGTCTGGCAATAAAGCGGGGAACACCGTGGAAAAACTCGAACTGGCTCGCATAAGAGAAATTTTAGCGGGCACAAATAAAGAAAAGATACTGGCGTTGATCGAACAAGACAAAGCACTCGAAGCGGAAGCCAACGCCATTGATTCAGTCGATAAATTATTACACTACTACCGTGATTTATTTACTTTATTAAACAATTTTGTCTCGCTGAGAGACTTTTATACCCGTCAAGCTCCCGCTGTATTTCAGGCCGGCACACTTTATCTGGATGGTCGTAGTTGCGAACTCTGTGTGCATGTTGATGACATGACAAAACACAGTACGCTCGCCAATTTAAGCGGGACTTACCTGGCTTATTGTACACTGACGCGCAAAAGCAGCGATGAAACCATGACCATTGCTGCCGCCTTTACTAATGGTGATTCTGATAATTTGATGGTCGGTCGTAATGGCCTTTTTTATGATCGCAAAGGCATCGACTGGGATGCACATATTGTTAAAATCATAGAGCATCCGATCAGTATTCGCCAAGCATTTTGGGCACCCTATAAACGTTTTGCACGCATGATCAGCGCCCAAACAGAAAAAATGGCCTCCTCTCGCGAAAAAGCCATGGAGAGCAAAACAGCGACCGGCGTTGCCAGTGGCGCGGATGGTAAAGCACCGCCATTTGATGTCGCAAAATTTGCCGGTATATTCGCGGCCATCGGCATGGCCATTGGTGCTATTGGTACCGCCATTGCTGCAGCAGCGGCGGGGTTTTTAAGCTTGGTCTGGTGGCAGATGCCCGTGGCTATTGTGGGACTTTTGTTACTGATATCTATCCCTTCCGTCGTTTTAGCCTGGTTAAAATTACGCCAGAGAAATCTGGCTCCCATACTCGATGCCAATGGCTGGGCCGTCAATACTCGTGCAAAAATTAACATTCCCTTTGGTGCCGCATTAACCGGTACGGCAGAACTACCGAAAGGCGCAAAAACGGCCAAAGCTGACCCCTTTGCCGTAAAAAAGAAACCCTGGAAAAGTATCTTATTCTTTATTTTTCTCTTCGCCGGAACCGCTTTCATCTGGCACAAAGGTTATCTTGACGCTGGGTATGATAAAGGCTATTTTGACCCGATTAAACCAATCGTGGAGAAGGTTTTTCCTGTGGCCGAACCCAGTGGAAAGTAGTTAGTTTTTTACCGAATTACAAGTTATTTTTTCGGATGTAAAACAACTCTAAAGATAAGGCACGGGCACGCGAAACTTCCCTGTTTTGCATCTCGCTCACAATATATCCGTGGCGATTATTGTTAGGACTGATTGCACATCACCTTCATTCCATGGCGACGTTAAAACTCCTCGCATGAACTGAACGCACACAAACACCTAAATTTCAAACGCTACGGGTATATCCATTGTAAAAACAATCTACTGCGCGATTCTCACATACCCCTGTGAGAAATTCGGGCTAAAAGAGATGAATCAAAACATCATCCTGGAAAAGGCAAATAATTTTGTTTTTTCTGTTTTCTCTGAGAATATATCGCTTCGATCCAGTATTTTTCTTTCTTTAAATTGTTACAAATTTTCGATTATCCCATCAACATACAATGCGCCAACCCGTTCTTTTTTTTCAAAGTCTTTCTATAGCTGATTGAAAAAAAAGAATATAAAAAATAACTTCTCAAAGTAAGTCATATGTAAGGCTTATGTAAGTAGTCTGTTGAGCTGTTCATTTATTCTGAACATTCAGTTGAGCAAGACACACAGGCCTATTATGGCCACTGAGCCATGACTGGAAACAAAAGCGATAGCTTGAGCAAAAAACAGGGAAGGGAAATGAAAAAATTTCTATATCAATGTTACTGAAATTTACAAGCAACACTGGGTTTGAAGAACCTGTGATCAGTCAGACCGATGGAGCTGAAATATTTTACAACATCGCCCTTCCTGGTTCTGATCCTGCGTCACTACGAAAAGTTCCTACGCTATATATTATTGACACTAACAGGAGTGTAATTTAATGAATAGGTATAAAAAACCTTTTCCATTTGTCTCTTTATTAGCAAGTTTTTTATTAATTAATGTCAATGCGCAAGCTCATGAGGGCAACTTGCCCTCACCTGTACAACATGAAGATTTTTACGATAATGGCCATCCTATAGAGGCAAAAGTAACATTAGGAAAATTTTTGTTCTTTGACAAGTTACTCAGCGGTAACAAAAATATTGCCTGTGCAACTTGTCACCATGGATTAACCGATACGGGTGATGGTTTATCCTTACCCGTTGGTGAAGGAGGGAGAGGCTTAGGGGTATCACGAGATACCGGCTCAGATAACGATGCCATTATCGAACGGGTGCCACGCAATGCACCCCCACTTTTTGCATTGGGTGCAAGGTCGATGACCGTCCTGTTTCATGATGGCAGAGTTGA
The DNA here is from genome assembly GCA_013151745.1 of Gammaproteobacteria bacterium. Lineage (GTDB taxonomy): Bacteria > Pseudomonadota > Gammaproteobacteria > JAADHS01 > JAADHS01 > JAADHS01. The sequence continues at coordinate 12,676 of JAADHS010000026.1, forward strand.
AGTTGATGAGACTATAGAGAGTGGTTTCAGAACGCCAGCAGGTGATGAATTACCTCATAATCTAGAGAATGTATTGGCCGCACAAGCCATGTTCCCGGTCACATCAGGAACAGAAATGGCCGGACAACCGGGTGAAAATTCCATTGCTGATGCCGCCGCTACAGGCGATCTTGCAGGACCTGATGGTGTTTGGGAACAAATTGCTAAACGTCTACGTAACAACCCGGAATACGTCACACTTTTTAATCAAGCGTTTGGCATTACTCAAAGCGAGATCACCTACGCACATGCAGCTAATGCGATAGCTGCTTTTGAAAGTGCGGTATGGCGAGCAGATAAAAGCCCTTTTGATCGTTATTTACGCGGAGATAAAAAAACGCTGAATAAATCAGCCAAAAGAGGAATGAAATTATTTTATGGCAAAGCAGGCTGTTCATCTTGTCATTCCGGAAAATTTCAAACTGATTTACAGTTTCACGCAATCGCAATGCCACAGATAGGCCCCGGAAAAGGTCATGGCCCCAGTGGATATGAGGACTTTGGTAGAGAAGCCGTTACAGAAGACGTATTACAACGCTATCAATTTCGCACACCACCGTTAAAAAATGTCGCCCTGACAGGCCCCTGGGGGCATAGCGGCGCATTTGATACACTCGAAGGCGTGGTGCGGCACCATTTAAACCCTGTCAAATCACTGCTGCATTATAATTGTCAAACTGAGCCGCGGCTACCTTCAAGAGAAGATCTGGATAGCGCCGATTGCTACGTTATGAATAGCCCGAGCCTTGTCGCTGCCATCGCCGACGCAAACCAGCTTGAAACTACCAGGCTGAGCAAAAAGAATATTCGCTATCTTATCGAATTTCTTCACGCTTTAACGGACCCCGGCAATATAGATTTGCGCCATGACGTCCCGACACGAGTTCCAAGTGGATTGACACTTGCTGATTGAGTCTCAATAAAATAAGGGATCGGTGATGTACCGATTCCTTACACACTGTGAACGCTTACAGTTTTCCTTCTTTTGAAATAAAAAATTGCCCGGCCACATCATAACCTGTTTCTTTATCGCCTTTAAGACAATATAAAGTACCTCCATAGCTATAATTTCCTGGTTTCAGGGGAATAGCTCGGATTCGGGTTTCACTACCACTAATCTCTGAACCATAAT
>JAADHS010000017.1 GCA_013151745.1 Gammaproteobacteria bacterium
CAATAAAACATGAAACAGCTTACGTTTATACGAACGTCCAGGTCTTTAAAAATTTAATGGTCGATGTGGGGTTGAGTTTAGATCGTTTAAAAGACCGCAGCCTTGATTTAAAAAAGTATAATCCAAAACTGGGCATTCAATGGGATATGACTAATACACTAAGTTTTCGTGGTGCTTATATTAAATCTATGAACAGGACATTACTCGTTAAGCAAACTATTGAACCTACTTTTATTGCTGGCTTTAACCAGCTTTTTGACGAAGATAATGGTACGATCAGCGAACGTATCGGTCTGGGTATGGATTTTTCTAAAAACCACATCCATTCTGGAATAGAAATAACGCAACGAAAGGCAGAAGTTCCTCAGTTTGAGAGCGGGACAATAAGTTTTTCCGATCGCGATGAAGACTCTGCTCGTGCCTATTTTTTATGGAGTCTGAACTCAGTATGGTCATTTAACATAGAGACGATGCTGGAAAAAATTGATAATAAAGCATTAGGCCCTCAAAAACTGGACTCTATAACCGTCCCCGTTAATGTTAAATATTTTAATTCATCTGGTTTCATTGCTAACTTTCGTACCACTTATCTTAAACAAGATATTACATTCACTCCAGGTTCGACCTTTGTTACGAATAAGGATAATTTTACTCTTGTAGATTTTGCAATTGGCTATCGTCTACCGAAACGAATGGGTATCATCAACATGGAAATAAAGAACTTATTCGATAGAGAGTTTTTTTACCAGGATCTGAATTTTATTAATTCTGAACCTGTTTCATCAGCCTACATTCCAGACCGAGTATTTTTTATAAAAGCAAATATAAATATTTAATCGTGAAAAGTTAAGTAGAGAGGGTGATTTAATACGACGGAAAAATCACGTCAAATTAAATCAAATTTAAGAACGGGCTTGAATTTATATCCATAGCGTTTGAGAGTCAGGCACTAAAATGTGTCATCGATGCTTAACTTCGAATCGCCACGGGTATAGCTGAGGTATTTTTATAAGAAGGATGATGTCGATGAGTATACAGGAGAGTAGAGACTATGGATCAAAAAAATAATGTCGGTGTTTTAAGTGCTGACGCTGCAAAAGAGTTGCAATTCAGTGATGAACCCTTGCGGGTTGTTTTTGCCATTGATGCTTCAGGAGAAATAAAAGGATTTCACACTGCGGAATGCTGTTCACACGACTGTTCGACAACCGAGAGCATCCATGCTGGAGAGATACAAAAAATTGAAATGATTACACTAATTAAAACATCCAATCCAAAATGGTGCTATAAGACAACTGCAGGGCATCAGGTCTGTATAAGCTGGTAAAATTCAGTTCATCAATCCCCGCAGGTTGAGGTGTTAAAGAACGTGTGCGTTCCTAAGTCTGCGTCCTGCTCATTTTCATAATTCGGCAAAATGACGAGTTATAAGTTACTAATGAGGAGGGCGTGCAACACAACCTAAATGTTAATCACAGCGGATCTCTTGCTTTATCTTTCACTTGCTGACAAAAAGGAGTTTTTATTGGGTGCTGAGTTACATCTTTTTGTTCCCGGTTTACTGCCACCCGATGGGCTGGATGTTAATTCGTTAAATCGTTCTAGCCCGGAATTAAAATTGCTGGAAACCTGGCTGAGTCGTGCCGAGAAAATTCCTTTGCTAGAACAAGTTTGCGACCGTCAACTACTCAGTTTATCCGGGGTTAAATGGGTCGTTTCGGGTGATCCGCCGCTGGCTGCCATTGCTCGGTTGGGAGAGGGGGCCGAACCCGATGAACATGGCTGGATCGCGGTTGCTCCGGCGCATTTTTCTGCTGAAGGCAATCAAGTCATTCTGTACGGCGGCAGCGATCTCAAGCTCAACGAGACTGAAGCACAAAGTCTGGTCAAGGAATTTAATCAGGTTTATAACCCCGATGGCTGGGTTATGGAAGTACGGCATGCGTTGCGTTGGTATCTTAAAGTCCCCTCACAAACGCAAGTGCAGTTCAGTGATTATGACTCGGTTATAGGTAAAAGTATAAAAGAATATCTTCCTCAAGGTGAAGGTGCGAAAATGTGGTTGACGTTATTTAATGAAATCCAAATGTTGTTTCACGGCTGCACCCTCAATACACAACGACACATGAAAGGTTTACCTGAGGTGAATGGGGTCTGGCTATGGGGTCATGGTATGTTGCCAAGCACTGAATTAAACTGGCAGCAAGTTTGGAGTGATCATGTTTTAGCACAGGGGCTGGCCAGGTTGTCGGGACTGTCATCGGAGCCTTTGCCCGCATCAGCGGAAAATTGCTTAAAGGCACTACCATCAAGTGGTGCGGTTTTGATTTCAACGACCCGTTTGGCACAGAATATAAATATAGATGATGTTGCTCAGTGGGAAGCTAGGCTGAATGTGTTTATTTCTGATTGGATCCAACCCTTGGATATCGCGATAAAAAATAAAAAGATTGAGCGTGTTAATTTGTATCCTGGTGGCGATGTTTGTTTCCGTGTGGAGGCGTCCTTATTGCGGCGCTTTTGGTGTGGGCGAAAATCAATAATGCAATTTGTCTAGCGAATATAAAATGAAAAAAAAGATTGTCAAAAGAGAAGTGGGTGCGTTGTTTGATGTTGCGCTTGATATGCCGAGTGTTTTACGTCGAATCTATGCATCCAGAGGCATAAAAGAGCAGGCAGAGCTGGATCATAGCTTACAAAAATTAACTTCATTTCATACCTTGCTGGGCATTGATGCGGCGGTTGATCTTTTAGTCGAAGCTCTGTTTCAGCGTCAAAAAATTATAGTCGTGGCTGATTTTGATGTGGATGGGGCAACAAGCTGTGTGGTTTTTATGAAAACGTTACAAGCTTTGGGGGTATCAGTGGATTACCTTGTACCGAATCGATTTGAATATGGTTATGGTTTGACGCCCGAAATTGTCGAGGTGGCCTTAGAAAAAAAACCGGATTTGATTGTGACGGTCGATAATGGCATTGCCAGCATTGAAGGTGTAGCCACTGCACAAAAAAATGGCGTGAAAGTACTTATTACAGATCATCATTTGCCAGGAAAAACTTTACCTGAAGCGGATGCTATTGTTAACCCGAATCAACCCGGCGATGACTTTCCCAGTAAAAACTTGGCAGGCGTTGGCGTCGTATTCTATGTCATGCTTGCATTGAGAGCGCGGTTGCGAGAGATGAACTGGTTTAACACCTCTGGCGTTGCCGATATTAATATGGCCAAGATGCTTGATCTGGTGGCCTTGGGTACGGTGGCTGATGTTGTGCCGCTAGATCATATTAACCGCATTTTAGTCACTCAGGGGTTAGCCAGAATCAGAAAAGGGCAGGCTTGTGCAGGCATTAAAGCCCTCATTGAGGTTGCTGGACGTGTTGCGGATACGATGGTGTCTACAGATATGGGGTTTGCTTTGGGGCCAAGATTAAACGCCGCTGGGCGTTTAGATGATATGTCGTTGGGCATAGAATGTTTATTAACAAATGATGATCAATTGGCACGAGACCAGGCACAAGAGCTGGATCAATTGAACCATGACCGACGGTTGATCGAAGCCGGGATGAAAGAACAAGCCATAGCGCATATTTCGGTGTGGGAGAAAACTCAAAATGTGGATGACTTACCGCACGGTCTTTGTTTGTACGAGAAAGACTGGCATCAAGGCGTCGTTGGCATTGTTGCTTCTCGTATCAAAGATATTGTCCATCGACCGGTCATCGCTTTTGCTTCGACCGGTGATAATGAACTCAAAGGTTCAGCTCGATCCATTTCGGGAGTGCATATTCGGGATGTATTTGAAGCGATTGCAACGCGTGAACCGCAGTTGTTATCCAAGTTTGGCGGCCATGCGATGGCTGCAGGACTGACCATCAAAGAAAATAATTTAGAGCAATTCAAGTTGCTTTTTGCAGAAGAAGTGGGCAGACAAGCGGAGGCGGGTAGTTTTGTCAATGTGATTTACAGTGATGGCGAGCTTGAAGCTCAAGATATTGGCCTTGAATTGGCCGAACAATTACGTAGGGAAGGGCCTTGGGGTCAAGGTTTTCCGGAACCTACTTTTGATGGCCGCTTTCAAATAATGGGGTCGAAGGTGGTGGGTGGTAAACATCTCAAGCTCCAACTCAAACAAAAAGGTGCTGAAAAACGTTTTGAAGCCATTGCATTTAATCAAGAACTGGATACTCAATTACAAGAGAGTGCGGCGGTACACCTGGTCTATCGACTTGATGTCAATGAATTCAGAGGACGAAAAAGTCCGCAATTATTAGTGCAGCACATCATGCCTTGTTAGGGACGAGTTCAAAAACTGAACGACCATGTCAACATGAAGTGTCAGATTAAGTCGAGACTAATTCACCTCCATATATGTCCTTTATTATTGGTACATCAGAGAATTTCGGGCTGTTTTCGTAGCCTGAAAGGAACAGAAATATTCTGTCGAAGGCGCAGCCTAGAGATCGAGCCAGGTGAATAAATAAAACGATGGGGTCATGTCTCCTTCGATATTTCAAATATTTATCAAGACCGACCCCAGCGTCCCCCCCCACGACCATCATTTCTTAACCCAAACACTCTTCTGCGTAGCCAGATACAAGCCCTCAACCTTGTCTCTTGCCCACGGTGTTTTACGCAAAAATTTGAGACTCGATTTCACCGAAGGATCGTGAGTAAAACAACGAACATTGATGCGTTTCCCCAATTCGTCCCAGCCGTAGTGTTCCACCAAAGTGATCACAATTTTTTCCAACGTTAGGCCATGCAATGGATTGTTCGCTTGTTGTTCGCTCATAAACTGGGGTTAATCCTGCGCTGTGATTGAGTTATAAAATAATTTGCGGTGCTTATCATGAGTACTCTAAACTACCAGACGCAACCGAGATAGGTAAAAAAAATGCTACAAACCAACATAAACATTGGCTTGATTAACCCCAAAAGCCCCAGCAATGTGGGCATCGGTGATGCGCGCGGCAAAAACTAAAAATCGCTTTGTTTTTTAGAGAGCATCTAACGCCGTGCTAAGGGGGCGCGATTTTTTCGTCTTTTTTGCAAAAGGCGTGAGGAACCCACTAAGCGGATATTTCGGTTTGGCATCCTGCGTTGCTCTACCTCCCTCATCCATGTGCTCGCATTCAACGCATTAAGATCGGAACCTGAAAAGGGTTGCCGAGAGTCTCTCTTGGTCAACGATTCAAAATCGCACTATTTCCCTATATTTTCTATTCGAAAAAGGGGTTAAAACGGCAGTAATGAGCGCTATAGTTCAAATTTCCGATTAATAAGTGCCTCATATGGCTGGTGATACTCTGAGTTTTATGTAAATATAGTGATTATAGCTCCTATACCTTGCACTCGGTTTATTGACTTGAAGTCAATGAATTCAGAGGGCGAAAAAGTCCGCAATTATTAGTGCAACACATCATGCCTTGTTAGAATAAGCCAACAATGGAACGACAATAAAGGAATACAATTTTGAATATTGAATTAGGTGTGCATTTAACACAAATTGCAGATTTAAAAGGGCGTACCGCATCCCTGAGGGGGTATCTTTGACTTTGACAGCAAACAAGAGCAATTGATTGAAGTCCAACGCGAACTGGAAGATCCGGCTGTTTGGGAAAATGCAGACAGAGCCCAGGAATTAGGCAAGCAAAGAGCGCAGTTAGAAACCGTAGTAAAAACATTGTTGGCGTTAACTGAAAATTTAGATACATCGGCAGAATTATTACAATTGGCCGGTGAAGAAAATGATGCTGAAACGGTATCTGTTGTTGAAGAAGATTTGGCGCAAATGGAAAGCCAGCTTGCCGAACTGGAATTTCGTCGAATGTTTTCTGGAGAAGCAGATATCAGCAATGCCTTTCTTGATATACAATCTGGATCAGGGGGGACCGAGGCTCAAGATTGGGCTGAAATGTTATTACGTATGTATCTCCGCTGGGGGGAGCGCCGAGGGTTTAAAACTGAGCTGATGGAGGCCTCTGCTGGTGATGTTGCAGGAATCAAAAGTGCCACCATTCGTTTTTCCGGAGACTATGCCTTTGGCTGGTTGCGTACCGAAACGGGGGTGCACAGATTGGTGCGCAAGTCACCGTTCGACTCAGGTAGTCGTCGCCACACCTCTTTTGCTTCGGTATTTGTTTCTCCTGAAATAGATGACAGTATAGAAATCGACATTAATCCAGCTGACCTGCGTATTGATACTTATCGTGCCAGTGGCGCAGGCGGGCAGCATGTTAACCGCACCGAATCAGCGATACGTATTACCCATGTGCCTACGGGTACCGTGGTGCAATGTCAAAATGATCGATCACAACATAAAAATAAAGCAACAGCGATGAAGCAACTTCAAGCGAAATTATATGAACTTGAAATGCAAAAGCGTAATGCCGAGCAGCAAGCTGTTGAAGAAACTAAGTCCGACATCGGCTGGGGCAGCCAGATTCGTTCCTACGTACTGGATCAATCGCGGATAAAAGATTTGCGTACCGGTGTTGAAACAGGCAATACTCAAGCCGTATTAGACGGCGATATTGACGCGTTTATTGAAGCGAGTTTAAAAGCAGAAGCATAAGGTAAATTAAAGAATGACGGAAAACACCGACGAAAATACCCTGATTGCACAACGCCGGCAGAAGCTGGCGAAATTACGCGCAACAGCGGTCAACCCCTTTCCAAATGATTTTCGACGTGATGTCATGGCGGCAGCATTGCATACGCAATATGACGAGCAAGATAAGGCCTTTTTCGAGGCGGCACCCATCCGGGTAAAAATGGCCGGTCGTATGATGGCCAAACGCATCATGGGCAAAAACAGCTTTACTCAGTTATTGGATATGTCTGGAAAAATTCAGATTTTTGTCCAGCGTGATGCTTTGCCTGAAGGTGGATATCAAGAATATAAAACCTGGGATGTGGGTGATATTATTGGTGTAGAAGGCGTTTTGTTTAAAACAAAAACCGATGAATTATCCGTTCGAGTAGAGACTATCCGGTTATTAACCAAATCATTGCGACCGCTGCCAGAAAAATTCCATGGTTTAAGTGACCAGGAAACACGTTATCGACAACGTTATGTTGATTTGATCATGAATGAAGATGTCAGGCAGACTTTTCGTATTCGTACCGCCGTTGTTGATTATTTTCGGAAGTTTTTAAATGAACGAGGCTTTCTTGAAGTGGAAACGCCAATGATGCAAGTGATTCCCGGTGGCGCAACCGCGCGACCTTTTGTAACGCAACATCACGCTCTGGATATGGAATTATTTTTACGTATCGCGCCAGAACTCTATTTAAAGCGACTGGTTGTGGGTGGTTTCGAGAAAGTGTATGAAATTAACAGGAACTTTCGTAATGAGGGTTTATCGACCCGGCATAATCCAGAATTCACTATGGTGGAATTTTATCAGGCTTATGCAGATTACCATGACTTGATGGATTTGACAGAAGAACTATTAAGAGGTATGGCTGAATCGGTGTTAGGTACCACCACGGTTGCGTATCAAGGTAGGGAATATGACTTTGCAAAACCCTTTCAACGACTGACCATAGTCGAATCCATAGTTAAATTCAGCGCAGAAATTAAAGCAGAAGAACTGGATGATATCGACAAAACCAGAGCAATCGCTGATCGCCTGGAGATTCCATTGAAAGACAGTTATGGCCTGGGGAAGGTGCAGATTGAAATTTTCGAAAAAGTAGTGGAACCTAATTTGTTTGATCCGACGTTTATTACCGCCTATCCCACGGAAGTTTCACCCTTAGCCAGGCGCAATGATGACAACCCTTTTGTCACTGATAGATTTGAGTTTTTTGTGGGTGGGCGAGAACTCGCTAACGGGTTTTCAGAGTTGAATGATGCCGAAGACCAAGCTGATCGTTTTCGTACCCAGGTTGAAGAAAAAGAAGCGGGTGATGATGAAGCCATGCATTACGATGCCGATTATATCCGTGCTCTGGAATATGGCATGCCACCCACAGCAGGTGAAGGCATTGGCATAGATCGGCTGGTCATGTTATTTACCGACTCTCCTTCTATTCGAGATGTCTTGCTTTTCCCGCATATGCGGCCTGAATCAAAATAGACCTTATAGTTATGCCATGAAATACGGCTTTTTTCAATTAATATAGTGAGAAATTTGGGCTAGACGCTTCAGGTTAGAATTTAATTTTGAGGTGAGAAAAAGAAAATTGACTCTCAAAAAAACCTGTTAAGTATTTTTAGAGTTTTTAATAAAGGGGTGAGTAGTAACATTTTTGTATTCAAAAAATGTTATGAATCTACTCATATTACATGATGCCTGTTGTCAGAAAAAATATTTCTATTTTTGAGCCGATGATGACTTTTTTTTTAAAAAAGAATCAATTATTATTGCTCGTCATCTTCCTTGCTTGCGGGAGTAGTCACCTGGTTTTCGCAAAGGAAGCGACGAATGGACCGCTAAAGGTTCATAGCACGAATCCTCGCTATTTCGCCGATGTTTCTGGACAGGTTGTCTATCTCACCGGCTCGCATAGTTGGGACAATCTTCGTGACTGGAAGCCGGTCGAGTTTGATTTCGATCGCTATCTCCTGTTTCTGAAGGAGAAAAATCACAATTTCATCCGCCTGTGGGCTTGGGATCTGCCCCAGTTTGATGCCACGGCTCACTACGACCTGAAGGCGGACAATGTGACCCCGTTTCCTTGGGTGCGTACCGGCCCAGGTTCCGCTGTTGATGGCAGGCCGAAGTTTGACCTGAAGAAATTTAACCCTGTCTTTTTTAATCGTTTGCGAAAACGAGTTAAGACGGCAGGGGCACAGGGTATTTACGTTTCGATCATGCTTTTTGAGGGGTGGAACGCGTATCGACTCGAAGATGTCCGTAGTCGAAGCAGCCATCCATTCATTGGACCGAACAATATCAATGGCATCGATGTGTCCGGAAACCGGATTTATTCTCTCGACGTCCAGGAGGCCGTCAATATTCAGGAAGCTTACGTGCGCAAGGTCATTGACACGGTTAACGATCTCGATAACGTGTTGTATGAGATCGCAAACGAAGCACACCCCGGGTCGAAGGACTGGCAGTACCACATGATTGGTTTCATTAAAAATAATGAAAAAGAAAAACTTCATCAGCATCCCGTTGGCATGACCTACTTTGGAGGAGACAACCTCAATGCGATATTTTTTGAGAGTCCTGCTGACTGGATATCTCCCGGTTCTGGTACGTACTATGGGAACCCACCTGCCAGTGATGGCCGTAAAGTTTTGATTACTGATTCGGACCACCTTTATCCTTTGAAGGCCAATCATCCTTGGGTTTGGAAATCGTTTTGTCGCGGAATGAACGTGATACTTATGGATAGTTTTACTGTGAAGTCGTATGGCACGTTCGAGCGGTCGACGAATGCGGGCAACGAACGTAGTCGAGCCGCAATGGGGCATGCTAAGTCGATTGCCGATCGAATGGCTTTGGACAAAGCTGTTCCACGAGATGAATTGTCATCTACCGGATATTGTTTGGCTATTCCTGGTCAGGAATACCTTGTTTATCAACCAAAAAAAGGTGGTTTTACGGTCGATCTTAAAGCGGGAAATTATCAGGTCGAGTGGATTCATCCCGTTTCCGGAAAAACGGTTCAAGGCGAAGCGATTTCCAGCAAGGGTGGTGTGCACCCGTTTCATTCAAAATTCAATAACGATTCTGTGTTGTACCTAAAAAGACTTCGATAGTCTCCTGGTGTCACATTTTACCGATAAGGAGACCTCGATTTTTCCCGCTACATTATTCGAATCTATATTTTGCACTATACGTCCTGGAAGAAGTGCCCTTGGGGTGCATTCGCGTCCAACTGCGTTTTTTAGCTCCAGATATTAATATATTCATTTATCAGCCGATATATACCCGTGGCGTTTGAGATTTAGGTGTTGAGAGAGTGTTCTATTCATTTTCTGGCAAGGCGAAATGACGAGTCATAGTTCTGGCTATTGCGAGAAATTTCAACGTAGCCAGGGAATGAAGAGGATACGCAATCACACCTAAATTTTAATCACCACGGGTATAGATAATCACGGCTGACATGCCTCCCAAAAAATGGAACAGAGTGTCTAGCAGCGCAGCAGGGAATGAAAATGTATGAAAAAATCACTATTCTGGACGCTTTTTACTCCTCTTAGCCTTGTTTTGGTTATTTGTTTGATTGCGCTGGCATTCTATATTCCATCTCAAATCAAGCAAAACACCGAGGTAAATGCTATCACTATTGCAGAAAATAGTGTTCAACAATTTAAAATCTTACGTGCTTACTACACTAATAATGTAGTTAAAAAAGTGGTTGGCAAAAGTGACATTCGAGCATCGTTTAATCATAAAAATGAACCTGATGCGATTCCTTTGCCAGCAACCTTGATCCATGATCTCAGTAAAGAATTAGGGAAACAAGGCAGCAGCATTAAATTATATTCTGCTTTTCCATTTCCTAATCGTCAAGAGCGTATTCTGGATTCCTTTGAAACGGAGGCGTGGAATTCACTTATTGATGACCCAAAAACAGTGGTGAGCCGAACTGAAGAAATTAATGGTGAAATGATGACACGAGTTGCGGTTGCCGATACGATGGTCAGCGACATGTGCGTGCATTGCCATAATACTCGTCTTGATACCCCTAAAAATGATTGGAAGCTGGGTGATGTTCGTGGTGTTCTTGAAGTGGGTATTCCCATTGGGCAACAATTAGCGGCTGGACAAAGTTTAAGCAATAACATCACCGGAATATTGGCGACGGTTATCTTGCTCATATTTGTTGTGTTGTATGTACTTTACCAACGTACTATTGGTAGCAAGTTAGACAGTTTGTCCTTTGCTCTGCAAGATATTGCTGAGGGTGAAGGTGATCTGACTCAACGTCTGGATGAAACGGAAAAAAATGAACTGGGTCAGGTTGCCCATTGGTTTAATGTGTTTATGGAGAAGTTGCAAAATCTGGTTAGAGAGGTGGATACGGCATCTAAAGGTGTGGCGGTAACCTCAGATGAACTTTCTACTCTTTCTAGCAATACGCATTCGATTCTCCATGTTCAAAGCACGCGAACCACCGAAGTTGCTTGTGCTATGAGCGAAATGACGGCAACGGTTATGGAGGTTGCTCGCTATTCTCAGGAAGGTATCGTTGTTGCGAGCCAAGCCAGACAGGAAGCTGATGACGGGTGTAGTATCGTTGGCGATAGTATTAATGTGATACAGGAGTTGACCTGTGACGTTGAAAAAGCAACGGTAGTTATTCAGCAGTTGGAATCGGATACGGACCAAATTGGCAGTGTTCTGGGTGTTATTCGTGATATCGCCGAACAAACGAACTTGTTAGCATTAAATGCGGCAATTGAGGCGGCTCGTGCAGGTGAGCAAGGTCGTGGTTTTGCTGTAGTTGCAGACGAAGTACGAGCCTTAGCCAGTCGTACCCAGCAGTCGACTCAAGAAATTCAAGCAATGATTGAGCGTTTACAGCAAGGGTCGCGAGATGCAGCAGGCGTTATGAAGGTGAGCCGGGAACAAGCGCAAGCCGGTGCAGAACGTGTGGCACAAGCAGGTACGTCTTTGGAAGCGATTGTTTCATCTATACAAAAAATAAGTGATTTTAATATACATATAGCCAATGCGACTAAAGAGCAAACTCAGGCCACCTCGGAAGTCGATCGCAATATAACCGAAATTACGACACAAGCTGAAAATGCGAAAGAGGGAGCCGAAAAAACGGCGTCCTCTGGCGACATGCTGACTCAACAGGCAGCACAATTACAAAAGCTGGTAAATAGGTTTAAACTCTAGAGATCATCCTGGAATTTTCAATCGTCACGGGTATATGCCACTACAAAGGTGCCATTCAGCTCGTAGCGTGACCCACCCAAGTAGGTGAAAAATAAAGCAAGTGTTACGGCTTGCATAAATAAATTAAGTGACACCCGAATACGAGCGGTTAACTGGAACCTGGTATCATGGTAGCTGTTATTCAGGTGATCGTAATTGTCCCTGTTTATCCTGCTTAGCGTATTCTACCGTATTGCTAACCCCTTGTTTACTCCACCTAATATATAGATAAAGTCGCGGTAATGAACCAGTGCTGCTGCGCTTCTTGCTGTATTGAGAGAGCTTGTATTACGCCACTGACCTAACGAACCTTTTTTTGATATGTGAGCAAACTCAACACTGTCTAAGCGCTGTGTACCATCGTGTCCTCCCGCAATATAGAGATAATAATTGAAGGCGGTTGCACTGGCGATGAACCGGGGTTGACGCAGTCGCGAAGGTTCCACTGTCCAGGGCGAAAGTGTCTTGTCGGGGAGTATGGTTGTTGTTTCAACATCGCCATAACTCATCGTGTTGCTTTTATCGACATGGCCGGCAAGTAGAATTATTTTATTATTGTGGCGAGCCGCAGAATGAATATAGCGATCAACTCTGGATGGTTCTGATTCTGCACGCCAATGTTTAATATCGCCATTAGGCAAAACCTCTGCTCGTTCTATGGTCTTTAAAAAAGAACCATTATAGCCACCAAGGGCATAAATAGTCTGGTTGTTGTTGATCACGCGTAGCCCACGCCGGGGTGTGCTTAAATAAGCTTGCTTTACCCAGGAGCCAAGACGACCATCGGCAAGAATTTTTGCTCGTTCGACAGAGGCTAATGGAATATTATCATCTCCAAGAGGGCCATTGGCACCGCCAACAACGTAGAGAAAGTGGCCGAGAATAGCGGAGTCCAGGTAAAAACGGCTTTCATTTAGAGCGGTGGTGGATTGCCAGGGACCCAGTGATCCATTGGTATTGATTTTGCTGTATTCTACGGTTTTTATATACTCTCCATGGCCATTTACGCCACCCATTATGTAAATGTGATCCTGATGTATCGCCGCAGAAAATGCTCTACGGGAATATTGGAATGATTGGGTATAGACCCACTTAAGCGGTGCCAGACTTGCTTTTTTAACGATGGATCGAGAAGGCGAAGAATGGTAAGTCAGTACGACGATGGCGATGATTACAATGCTTGAAAGTGCACCATAAAATACAGATTTGTGAGCGAGCACTAGATATTCCTGTTTGTTATTGAGATTCGAGGATAGTATATACTCGTAGCGCTTGAAATTTAGGTGTTGAGTGTGTGTCCTATTGCAAGGAGTTTCAACGTCGTAAGAGAATGAAGAAGGCGTGCAATCACACCTAAATCTTAATCGCCATGGGGATATAATAGCTTAAAATATAGCTTGATGATGAAAAAAACAGATGAAATATACAGTAAGTAAACTGATTAAACTTTATGAAAGTAATTACGAGCGCTTGTCAATCATAATGCCTTCATTGGACATGACTGAAACAGACGTTGATCTGACGGTGCAGGGCATCACGGGTTTAGTTGTGAGAGTGTTGGAACATTGCAAATATACCACTATTGTTAAACTCTCAATTGCTTATGATCATGATACTCGTTTTGGCACCAGTATGGTGATGACCGTACGTATCTACTACGATGCGCAAGTCGCTGAAGTGATGTCTTATCAGGGCTGCGGACGATTAAAGTCTCGTTATCATTATCCTAATGAAACCATGTTTATGCCTAGAGAAAAATTACAAGTTAATCAATTTTTGAAGGAATGTCTGGAACACTTTTTGCTTATATCAGATGAGCAGAGTTGTTTGACGTTTTTGTCTGCACATTAGTTAAATCTAGACATTACATTGTTTTCCAGACAAAAAGTTGAGTTTGGTCGCTCCTAAAAGGAGTTACGAATGTATATACCCGTGGCGTCTGAAATTTAGGTGTGATTGCACGTCCTCTTCATTCCATGGCTGCGTTAAAATTCCTCGCAATAGCCAGCTATTACTCGTCATTTTGCCTTACCATGAAATGAATTGAACGCACACTAACACCTAAATCTCAAAACGCCACGGGTATAGCATAAAAAAAGAAAATGTCGCAGGCCTTGGTTTGTTTTTTTTATCCTCCGTTGTTTTTGCGGAAAGTTATCAACAAGAAATTTCCCTTTCGTATTCTGTGTCAGATAGCGAATATTCTAGTGATGCAATTGAGCGTAATGAGTCCGAGGTAGAGGTTTATACCGGGCGTTATCAATATTATTGGTCTCCTGTTAATACGAAAAATGTACCGTTAGTTATAGTTTAAATATCAGCCATTTTTTCACCAAGAAATTTTCTGTCTCTTTATCGGCCACGCGTGCGAAAGCCAATAAGACAGGTTCGAGTTACGAGGATGATGAGTTTTCTGTTGAATTGGCTAAGCGGTTTTAGTCCCCGTCGAAGAATTTTTCATCATGCAGTCGTGCTCATGCCCCTGGAATTCATTTTGAGCCAAAATCTAAAGATATAGCGGTTCTACGCCGATAGGAAGTTGTTAGATATGCTGTTTGGGGCAGCCGAAAGCAATTGGCTTTAAACTCAACTAATGTACGTAATTTCTGGCAGTTTATTTTGCTTGTGCCTATGGCGTGAGTTATTTCCGTAATCGAGATATTAAAATATGTTCAGTTTTAGACACGCACCATTGCTTTTAAAAATAAACATTATTGTGGCTATTATTTTCATCATTGTCATTTCTGCGGTGACGGGTTATACCGGCTATAGAGAAAAAAACACAGCATTGGATTTTGCTAAAGAACAAGTCAAAGATATGAGTACATTTTATTTTGACAGTTTAAATACCATGATGTTAACGGGCACCATGGATCAGCGTAGTGTCCTGCGCAATAAAATTTTACGTCGTCCTGGAATAAAAGCGGCTAGGGTTGTGCGCGGTAACCCGGTTAAGCAGCAGTTTGGTCGTGGGTTTGATGAAGAACAGCCACAAGATGCTCTTGATCAAAGGGCGTTGGAAGGTGAAGATATTTTGATCGTTGAAAAAGGTGAGGAAGGTCGGTTAATTACGGTTTTGACCCCGTTTAGAGCGACAGAAAACACTCGAGGTGTCAATTGTTTGCAGTGCCATAATGTGCCTAGTGGTGCGGTGAATGGCGCAATTCGAGTTAGTTTTTCACTTGCTGATATGGATAAAAAAATTGAAAAGCAGTTATGGATAGAAGTTACTTTCAACGTTGTTTTGCTCACAATAGGATTATTTATGATCAATGTTATTGTGAGGCGCTGGGTAACCAGACCGCTCAACGGTTTAATCTCTGTTGTACAACTTCGCGCCGGGGGAGATATCAATGTCAGAGCGACAGTGGTAGATGAAGATGAAGTCGGAAAGCTGGCGCTTGCTTTCAACAGTATGGCAGATAAAGTGAATGAAAGTGTCACTCGAGAACATGAAATTGCTGAAGACCTGCGCAGTAAAGTCGATCATTTATTAGAAGTAGTCAGTAAAGCAGCACGGGGAGATTTGACGGGGCAGATTCGCCTGGTAGGTGATGATGCTATTGGCGAATTGGCGCAAGTTATACAAATTATGATCAACAATCTCAGGTTGTTATTAACAGAAAAACATGATGCCATGGAAGAAATTCAGGAAAAAGTGGATCGTATTCTAGCCGTTGTAACGAAAGCTGCGGATGGTGACTTGACAGGGAAAGTGGATGTCCATGGTGATGATGCGATTGGTCGCTTAGCCTCTGCTGTGCAGGTGATGATCGATAATCTGCACTTGTTGGTCTCTCAAGTGCAACAATCGGGGATTCAAGTCTCTTCCTCAGCAACAGAAATTGCTGCCACGGCTAAAGAACAGTTGGCGACGATGAGTCAGCAGGCCGCGACCGTTAATGATATTGTCACGACATCAACCGAAATTTCGGCGACAGCACAGAGTTTGCTGGAGACGATGACTGAAGTGGCAACCGTTTCCGAAGATACAACGGAGTTTGCTAACAGTGGTAAGGTCGAGCTGTCAACAATGGAGCAAACGATGAATCTGGTGGTTGATGCATCTCAAGCCATTGGTGGCAAGCTGGAGGCATTAAGAGAGAAAGCCGCCAGTATCAATACGGTTGTGACAACCATTACCAAGGTTGCAGATCAAACTAACCTGCTTTCCTTGAATGCCGCTATTGAAGCGGAAAAAGCCGGGGAACATGGTCTTGGTTTTTCTGTTGTTGCAACTGAAATAAGACGCTTGGCAGATCAAACAGCCGTCGCATCATGGGATATTGAACAGCTCATCAACAAAATGCAAATGGCCGTCACTGCCAGTGCAATGAGTGTGGAAAAGTTTTCGGAAGAAGTCAAACAAAGTGTGAATGAGGTCGATGTGGTCAGTACCAAGCTGACACGGATTATTGAGCAAGTTGAAGTCTTGCCACCTCGTTTCGAAAGTGTGCGTGAGGGTATGCAGTTTCAAAGCCAGGGTGCAGTGCAGATTAAACAGGCTGTAGCATTACTTAATGAGTCTGCTCAGCAAACGGTAGAATCATTAATACATTCTGAGTCAGCGATTGATAAATTAAATGCTGCGGCGCGAGGCTTGCAACAAGGCGTAAGTAAGTTCAAAGTCTAAGGAATGGGTACGGAATAACTTCCTGTTTTGGGGTTCAGATTTAACTTGTATTTGTTCGTTCTGATTGCCTATAGGGATGTAGGTAAGATGCGTGAGCAGGACGCGGAAGCTTTGAGCAAAAGCACAGGAATAGTCGCTCTTATTTCGAGGTTTTGAGATTGAAAAACGGACAAAGACGAATTGAAGATGAGATTTCAAAACGGGAAGTTATTTCGTGTCCACTCCTAAGGCAGGTCTGAAACAAGTATGTTGATATTACTCATGAAAGTTAATAACCATCATGTCGGCATCGATGTTAAAGAAGTTGTTGAAGTTATTCCAAGAGTGTCTTTGAGTGCTGCTAAAGAAGATGATCGCCATGATCATAGCCAGGGAAATTTGAGTTATCACGGAAAATTTGTCCCCGTATTTGATCTGAGTTATTTGCTGGCATTAACGTCAACAGAACAAAGTTTAAGTTCACGTATTATTGTTAGCCAGGCGCCAAGCTCATGTAAAGGTAATAAAATAGGTTTGATTGCTGCACATTTGACTTCAATAATGACTATTCCCGTTGAACAAAAGAATTGGTTGCATGCTGAGAAGTTAATGAACTTGGTTCAGCAAGACGACATGGCGATTCATCTTCTTTCAGTGGAACGTATTATGGATTGTTATTATGCCTATGGGGACTTAAATATGTTGCCTAAAATTGGTGCTCCTATCTAGGGAAATGCAGGTGTCGCTTAATCTCATCGAAAACTGGCTGGCCGAAAAAACAGGAATTTTGCCTGAAAGAGTAGGGCATGAGCTCATCAGGCAAGCCGTTGTTGCTCGCATGGCAGAAAATGAATGTGAGGATGTTGAGACGTATTTTTCCCTGTTAACCAGTCTAGATCAGGAATATGACGCTTTCATAGCAGAAGTAACGGTGTCTGAAACTTGGTTTTTTAGAGATGAAGTGCCTTATCAATTTTTAGCCGAAGTGGTGCAACAACAATGGGTGCAGACGAAGTCGTTGCCTTGCCATGTCTTAAGTATTCCCAGCTCCAGTGGCGAAGAGCCTTATTCTATTGCTATTGCGTTGTCAGAACTGGGGCTGGACAAAAAAGATTACGTGATTGATGCGGTTGATATTAACCGTGAAATTATTGAAAAAGCGCGTAAAGGCATATATCGACCTCATTCTTTCCGCGGTAAAGATCAAAAATTCCTGGACCGTTATTTCAAAAAAACAGAAGGGGAGTATCATCTGATTGACGCGGTGAAAAACAGGGTTAATTTTTCTGTTGGTAATGTGTTGCAGCTAGATGATTTATGTATAGGTCGATTTTATGACATTATATTTTGCCGAAACTTGCTTATTTATTATGATCACAAAACACAATTACAAGTTCTTAAAAAAATACACCATCGTTTGCGACCTAATGGCATATTATTTACCGGGCATGCAGAAGCAAATAGTTCTTTAAATCAATATTTCACTGGTGTTGGCCCTATAGGTGCTTTCGCTTTTGCTAAACGTAATAACGTAGCGGAAAAATTTGATGCCATGCCTTCGCGTATTTCTAATTCAAATAATAAAAAAGTAAAGAATAAAAAAAACCGGTTAGAAAATAATGTATCACTGTCTTTATCCGACTATCAAAAACGCCGTTATAATGAATTTCGTGCGCCGGAGATGGCGTCAAAAATTGAAGAGGTTGCCAATAGTGGCGATCTTGGTGAAGCAAATAGACTTTGCCAATTAGTACTTTCTGATAGCACTGATCCAGAAGTTTATTATGTTTGTGGTTTGGTAAAAGAAGCGGAAGGGGCGTCTCATCGTGCGGAAGCACTGTTTAGAATGGCTTTGAAATGGAACCCGGAGCACTATAATGCTTTGACTCATTTGGCAGCCAATCTTCAGTCCAGAGGATTTAGCGCAGAAGCAAAAAAAATAAAGCAATCTGTTATCCGTAAGTTTGAGAATAATTCAGATGAATGATAGTGACATCAAAATTCATGATTGCTGGAATTTGATCGGGTCGAGAAGTCCTAAGGGGGCGAGTTGCGAGCGTTTGAAAAACGTCATTACTTGCGTTAATTGTGATGTGTACGTCAAGGCGGGTCGGCGTCTTCTGCATCGTGATGCACCTGCAGGTTATATTGACGAATGGGTAGAAATTATATCGACGGGGAAAACCTCAAAAAAGAAAGAAACAACATCGGTCATCATTTTTAAAATACAAAATCAATTGGTTGCTTTGCCTTCTCGACTTTTGGATAAAGTGGTTGTGCCGGGGCGTGTGCATACACTACCTCATAATAACTCACCTTATATCGCTGGCGTTACTAATGTTCAAGGTGAGCTCGCTGTTAGCTTGGATATAAATCGTTTGTTAGTTGGTGAAAATGGGCGAAATTCGGAAGAAGAGAGTCGTTTCCCTAGGGATGTTGTTATTAATTTGGCCGATGGGTTGTGGGCTTTTGAGGTTGAAGAGGTTGTTGGTATAGAGCGTTTGAAGTTTGAGAGCGTTGCTTTGGAACCTGAACGATGGTGCGGCGATGAAAAATTCATAGATTCCTGTTTTTTATGGAAAAATCAGACCGTTATTATGCTTGATGAAACGGTTATAGAAAACATTCTAAGAGGCATTAGAATGTAATGACGGATGATAATGTATTTTCAGATTTGCCTATGTTGGAGCTTTTCAGAGGCGAAGTTGAACAACAAACTGCTGTACTCACAGATGGTTTGCTGTTGCTGGAGAAAGGAAAGGCCAATGATGCGACGATAGAGCCCTTGATGCGTGCAGCGCATTCAATGAAAGGTGCCGCTAGAATTGTTAATCGTAATGTCATTGTTGACGTTGCTCATGTCGTAGAAGATTTTTTTGTCCAGGCTCAGCAACTACATTCTTTGGTCACCGAGCAGCACGTTGATGTCCTGTTGCAAGCGGCCGACCTTATTACCAAACTGGCGATGGACTATGAGCAAGATGATGATATTTCTGCCGCGGAGCACGAGCAATGTGATTCTATAAAATCAACAATGAAATCGTTAATTAACGAACTGAAATCATCAGAGGGGGATGCTGATGTTAAAAAAAACGATGATCTAGAAATAAAAGACGCGCGACCAGATCAAGATTTAGCCCCTACGGAAAGCGTAACAGATATAGATGCAGAGATCTTGCCTGTCTGTTATATCGATACCAAAAAACCAACTAAAACAGGAGAAAGAGGGCAAGATAGAACACTTAAAATGTCCAGTGAACGGCTTGACCAATTGATCGCATTAACCGGTGAATATATGGTTCAATCAAGATGGTTGAGACCCTTTGCTCAATCACTACAAAGTGAAAAAAGAGAGCAATGGGAGCTGGTCTCGATGGTTGATGGCTTAATGGAAGAATTGCTGGCGAGTCGTGTTGATGATAGTGTCGTGCAAAAAATAGAGGGAATCAGGAAGCATGCACTCGCTTCCCGAGATAGGGTGGCAAAAAGTGCAGCCGAACTGGAAGCCTATGACGTTAAAGCAGAAAGTTTAGCCAGCCGATTACATGGTCAAATCATTGCTTGTCGTATGCGACCCTTTAAAGATGGTGTGAATGCTCTGCCGAGAATTATTCGTGATGTCGCCCGTTCATTGGGTAAAGATGTCTCACTTGATATGGAAGGACTAGATACAAAAGTGGATCGCGATGTTCTTGAAAGAATTGAAGCGCCCTTAAGTCATATATTAAATAATGCGATTGACCATGGTATAGAAGATGCGGATACTCGAGAGGCCATAGGGAAACCTCGTCAAGGGAGACTGATTTTATCGGCTTATCATCAGGGCGGCATGTTATATATCTCTCTATCCGATGATGGTAAAGGGATTGATTTTTCACAACTGAAAGAAAAAATTATCACTAAAGGTCTGGCGAAACCGGAGGTTGTTGAGCAACTTAACGAGCAAGAATTAACCGAGTTCATGTTTTTACCTGGGTTTTCAACAAAAAGCGAAGTGAGTTCTTTATCAGGTCGGGGTGTGGGTTTAGATATTGTTCGGGAAGTCATGCAAACCATGGGCGGGGGGATTGAGCTTGAGTCCGTCTTCGGTCAGGGGACGCGGTTTAAAATGCGTTTACCACTCACCTTATCGGTTGTACCCTCTTTATTAGTTCAAATAAGTGGCGAGCCTTACGGGTTTCCTTTGGCGAGAATTGATACCATTGTTCAGCTTCCCATTAGTGATATTTATCAGCAAAACAACCAGCAATTTGCCATTATTGAGGGTATGGAAACCTTGTTGGTCTCGGCGGCTCGCATTCTGGATATAGAGGCTAAAGAATCTAAAACTCGCGACTTGTCGGTGCTCGTGATTGCGGGTCAAGAGCTCAGAATAGGATTTGTTGTAGAGAAATTTTTAATAGAAAAAGAGCTGGTTGTAAAAAAATTACCGAGTCAGCTCGGCGCGGTGCAAGATATAGCCTCTGCTGCATTTATGGAAGAAGATGGTTCACCCGTATTAATTATCAATGTTGAAGACATCATTCAGACGACACGCAACGTCATTGAGGCAGGGGAATCAATCAGTTTATCAAAAAATGTCACTAAAAATAAATTGGCTGAAAAAAAGCGTATTTTAGTGGTCGATGATTCTATTACGGTAAGAGAAATAGAGCGAAAATTGTTGCTGAATTCAGGATATGACGTAGATGTTGCAGTAGATGGCCTGGAAGGGTGGAACGCGGTGCGCAAGAACATATTTGATGTTGTGATAACCGATGTTGATATGCCGAGAATGAATGGACTGCAACTGACTCAACTAATAAAAAAAGATTCCGCACTCAAACATATTCCCGTGATGATTGTTTCGTACAAAGACAAGGCAGAGGATAAAGACAAGGCATTAACACATGGCGCAGATTTGTTTTTAGGTAAAGCTAATTTTCACGATGATGCCTTGCGTGATGCTGTTGCTCAACTGTTGAAAAAGTAAAGGATCATTAAAATGAAAAAAGGGTATTTATGCGGGTAGCCATTGTCAATGACAGTTTGATCGCCGTGGATTGTTTACGAAGAATTGTTCTTTCTGGTGGACATGATGTGGCGTGGATTGCATATAATGGCGTGGAAGCGATAACCGCTTGCTTGTCGGGTCGCCCTGACATTATCTTGATGGATTTATATATGCCTGAAATGAATGGCGTAGAAGCGACACGACAAATTATGGCACAGGCGGCGTGCCCAATTTTAGTGGTCACCAGTGACATTCAACAACATGCTGCACGTACTTTTGAAGCGATGGGCGAAGGGGCTTTGGATGCGGTAAATACGCCTCAGCTTGGTCTGACGGGAGACTTGGCCGGAGGTCAAGAATTGCTTCGCAAAATATCAATTATTCAGTCTTTTAGTAAAAAGGTGAGCGTACCCGATCTGGCCAGAATAAAAGTCGATGCTAAACAAAACGGGATGCCGTCCGTTCCACTTATTGCTATCGGTGCTTCGTCAGGTGGCCCTGCGGTATTGGCGAAAATTATATCCGCATTACCTGAAACATTAAACGCTGTGGTGATTATTGTGCAGCATGTGGATGAGCGTTTTGCTGATGAGCTGGCGCATTGGCTTGACCAACAGTCTAAATTAAAAGTACGCAGCGCTGTTGAGGGCGATAAACCGACAGTGGGTGAGGTGTTAATCGCAAAAAGTAATGATCATTTAATTTTAAATGAAAATGGCAGTATTTCGTATTGTCGTCAACCTGAAAAGATGGTGTACCGTCCGTCCGTTGATGTATTTTTTTCTTCTGTTGATAAATATTGGAATGGTCATGTTATTGCTTTGATGTTGACGGGGATGGGTGCCGATGGCGCTGAAGGTTTGTTAAAGTTATATAACAAGGGTGTGACGACACTCGTACAAAATAAAGAAAGTTGTGCCGTTTATGGTATGCCAAAAGCAGCCGTTAAATTAGGTGCGGCTCGTTTGATTATAACGCCGGAACAAATGATAGATAAAATATTAAGCTGGCTCGAAGAAATTAAGAGTTGAAATATGACAACATCTGATAATGAAAAAGAACAACTACCCTTAACTCAAACCCGTGTTGCGGTGAGAGTCTTGTTAGTTGATGATCAGCGCTTTATTGCTGAATTTTTTCGTCGTATGGTGATGGATGATCCAGAAATAGAAATGCATTATTGTTCTGATCCAAATCGAGCCCTCATTGAAATTCAGTCTTTTAGGCCGACGGTTATTTTACAGGATCTGGTGATGCCTGGTGTGGATGGTTTGAGTTTATTAGGGCAGTTTCAAAAAGATAAAGTGGCTCAATCTATTCCCGTTATTGTTTTAACGTCAAAAGAGGAGCCACAGACAAAAAGTGAGGCTTTTTCTCTGGGTGCAAGTGATTATTTAGTAAAACCTCCTGAGAAAATAGAATTTATTGCGCGACTTAAAGCTCATTCCCGAAGTTACCTTGCCCAGCAGCAAAGAGATGACGCCTATAGCGAGTTAAAACAGTTGCAGGCTGAACTAGAGAGGAAAAATGTAGAATTGGAAGCGTTGTCTTGTCGGGATGCGCTGACCGGGATATTAAATCGCCGGGGGTTTGATGATTATCTCTCTAATGAATGGCATCGTTCCATAAGAGATCAAAAAGAGCTGGGATTATTGATTATCGATGTGGATTTTTTTAAACCCTTTAATGATCATTATGGTCATCAGCAAGGTGATGCATGTTTGCAACAAGTGGCCGTGGCACTGGAATCCGGGCTCAAACGGGCAAATGATATCGTGGCGCGCTATGGAGGAGAAGAATTTTCGGTTGTGTTGCCCAATACGAATATGGAAGGCGCATTGCTCATCTCTGAGGCGGTGCGCGCATCCGTTGAGAATTTATCGCTGACACATGAATATTCCCAGGTGGCAAATTATATTACGGTTAGCATTGGTGTCATGTGTTTTCAGCCAGAAACAGGCGATGCTTTAGAAAGTTTGATTGCTAAAGCGGATAAAGCGCTTTATAAAGCAAAGGACAGTGGTCGAAATCGTTGCTGTGCCTATCAACTTGAGCTGGAAAAAGAAGTTTGAGATATAAGTCATACTGAAAACCAAATCATAGAAAAATTCCAAAGGTAAAAAGTTGTTATCGATGGCATCTAAAAAAATTCGGTACCCTGTCTTGTGTAGTTGTAGTCACTGATTGTTCGTTCGGCGTTGTCCGTGCATAGGTCGTTCAACAGCATAAGGGTTTTCGTAAAAAATAAATTACATATATATCTATGGTGCTATGTTGTTGGTGTTTTCACGTCCATCTGTATCTCATCTTCAGGTTTTCCTCGGCAATTTTCTCCTTGCGTTGTCTTTATGCCTGGCATTCTTATAGGCATCAATCGAAAAAATTCGACTTAGCACACCAGGTGTATTTTTCTCTATAAGTCGTTCCTACATCCATACTGTCGTCAGTCGGAAAAACCGAATTTAAACACATCTGTACGCGCGAACACCGATAACATAACGCCATAGGTATATCTAGCTGTTGAATAGATGCAGGGCTAGTGTGGTGTTCTTTCACAAAAGCGTTGTTACGGTCTACTCACCGTGTGCCGTAAGGATAATAGCAATAACAAGTAGACAACAACTAGATGGGTTTTATGAAAATATAGCGTCTATACTTTCTAATATCTCTTTTGAAGCAGGCTTAGCAATAATATTTAAATGGAGAATGATGGATGAAAACCGCACTCTTAGTACTTCTCATAAGCGTCTCAGCCGTGCTCACAAACCCAACGCAAGCGATGACACTGGCAGAACTAAAAATTTATTACTGGGGAAATTATGATGGAAGTTATACTTATATCATGAAGGTAAAAAACAATGGCCCCATCGCTGCTGATGTCACCACACCTGCAAACTACCAAATTATCCAATGGCTACCCGATGGCTCCACTACGACTTTTGATGCAGGTGATAAATACCTCACTGATGATGAAAATCTTGTTGTTTTTGGAATAGACACCAAAAGAGATGACTTGATTATTTCTAATATCAGAAATGGCTTAAGTGCTTTTCAAGGGGAAGAAGAAGCCGGTTTTTCTGATTCAAATAACAATGGCGTAGCAAACCAAACTATCGCATGGCATCTACCTTTTTTTGGTTGGACCCTAGAAGAGGCTATCAATGTCGATGAAACGCTATTTGTTAGCTTTACCTTAAGTGAAAAAATCGATGAGTTTGATGTTTGGGTAGGAGGAAGCGACGATACCGTTATTTGGAACGATCAACATATCATGGTTGAAGACAAATTTGGTATTTACGACGGTACTGATGAAGTTTATTTAGCTTCATTTTTAACCCGAAACATTAAAGTAAAAAGAATTTTCTTTGGCTGGTGGAAAAATTAATTCGTTAAATTATAGCCCGGATTCTTTACTAGGGGTCGTTGCGAGAGCGACTAAGAAAACTCTCAAATTAATATCTCCTGTTTAGGTTGATCAATACATTTAATTGGGATGGATCAGAGTCAACCTGTGAATATCGTTTCTATGTTTTCAGAGCATTATCATAGAATCGGCAGTTGGACGAGTTGAAGTGTGCGTTTGCAGTGGTGTAAATCAATGCGTAACGACGCAGAATAGCCGGTTATTCCAAGGAGTTACAACGCAGAAATATGCCGGTGCAAATGTGCAATTCAGCTCGTAACGGGACTCACCCAACAGGTGAAAAGTTGTTTTAACTGTGTCACTATGCATAAAAATAAGTTACCTTCCAATGCGAGTGATCAACTGCGGATTCTAGGATTATCGCAATGCAAACACCACCGGTACAATAAATTCCAGTTCTTGGCGTGGGTCGTTGTCTGGCATGGCCGGGAAGGGGTTGGCTCGTTCGGCCATTTCAAGTGCGGCTTTATCAAGCAGCCGATTACCCGTGCGTTGTTCCAACATGATTTTTTGAATGTTCCCGGTTCGGTCGATCAATATACGTAATCGCCCCTCGCCTTCAATACGCATACGCTTGGCTCTTTTGGGGTATTTTTTCTGTTTTTCTAGCCAGGCGACGAGTAGCTGTTCATATTCTGCCGTAGCTGTAGCGCTGAGTGGTGCTGGAGTGGGCTCGATTGGCTCAGGCTCAGGAACAGGTGTGTCCACAATTTTAGGCGGAGGTTTCGCCGGCAATGGTTCAGGTTGTGGTGCGGGTTCTATAACGGGTTCGGGTGCTGGCTCAGGTTTTTGAATCACTGGCTCGGGTTTTGGTTCCGGCTTGGGTGGCTTGATTTTTTTCTGAGGCGGTGGTGTAACAGGTTTGGCCGCGGTGGTGGTCTCTGCAATCGTTGCCAACAGGCTCACACGCAGTATTTGTTCTGGGGGGATTTCTGGCAGGCGTTCAGGTGCTGGCAGCGCGAGCCAGAATGCAATAGCGCCATGCAGGGCGAGGGCGACGAAGAGCGCGGCGCTCATTTGTTGCCAAGTTATGGTCATCGCTTTGTTTATTTTTGTGTGGTGGCTAATGCGACATTATTGCCGCCAGCGGCACGAATTTCATCCATGACGTTTAATAAGGTTTGTACTTGAGTCCTGGCGTCGCTCTTCAGCGTAATGGCCATATCGTCGACCTTGTCAGCGATCAAAGGTTTTATGGCCAAACGCAGCGCCTCAAGTTGAATAGGTTTACCGTTAAGTGTAAGCTCGCCGGATGCATT
>JAADHS010000032.1 GCA_013151745.1 Gammaproteobacteria bacterium
ACCCGTGTTAGGCGACAGCTCGTTGGATACAGACATTTTTTCTCTGCATTTCCGAAGATTGGCACTGCCGATAGAAGGTGCACCAGAAATTGCCAACGCTTTCGCTTTTCCCGGGGGAGATATTATCATCACTGATGAGCTTATTCGCATCGCGGAAAATCAACAGGAGATTGATGCAATTCTCTATCATGAAGTTGCGCATGTGCTACACAATCATGGTTTAAAACAAGTTGTTCAGTCGGCACTTGTAACGGTAATAATTACGATGATCGTGGATAGAGAGTCGTTGTTGGAAGAGATCCTTCTTGGTCTACCAGTCTTTTTTTTTCAAAATCATTATTCACAAAAATATGAAACAGAGGCAGATATATTTGCATTTGAACTCATGTTAAAAACAAATATCAACCCAACGGTACTTTCCTCTATTCTAGGTAAAATCAGCATGGATAAAAAAGAAGCTGCGCAAAATAATAAGCAAGACAGTAACTATTTTTCTACACACCCGACAACCAACGAAAGAGTGGAGATGGCAGAGAGATACGCCAAACAGTTTTCAGAGCAACAACAAGCCCTAGGGAACGTTAATCAATGAAAAAATCAACAAAGGCAGCCCTGCTTTCTGCATTGATATTTCCCGGTATGGGTCATTTTTACCTAAAGAAACATATTCATGGTGCTGTTTTATCAGCGACTTCATTTGCCGGAGTATATTATCTTGTTTCCGCCGCGGTGGAGAAAGCCTTACAGATATTGGAAAAAATACAAAGCAGTGGCATCCAGCCGAACGTCTCAGAGATTTCCGAGTTAATCTCTGCTCAATCAGCAATCTCAGGATCTGAAACTGGTTTAATGAATATTATACCGATACTGTTGCTCATCTGCTGGGTGTACGGGATTGCGAGTTCTTATCGCCTAGGCAACAAACAAGATAAAAAAGAAAACTGAAAACCTGCTTAAAAAAACTCCTTGATCTGCCATATTTTATCCAGGCTCCGTCAAAACCGGATTACTTTTTTTTGTGGTGAAAGATTAATTTCGTCAAACACCGTGCCTGCTCTGGCATTCAGCACCATACTAACAGCTTGAGCCACATCAACAGCTTCTATATAGTTTTCTGGTTCATCGCCTGGCCGGAAATGAAGTTTATCGAAAAATTCTGTTTTGACCATACCCGGATTGACAATTGACACACGCAAGCCGCTTTTACTGCTTTCCTCTCTCAAGGCCTGAGCAAAACCTCGCAATGCAAATTTACTGGCACAATACACCGCCCCTCGGCGACCACCAGAAAGTGCTGCTTCAGAACCGATGAATAACAAATCACTGGATTGATGTTTTTTTAGAAAGGGCACCATTGCCCGGGCCAGATAAAGATGACTGGTCACGTTCAAATCGATGAGCTGCTGTATCTGCTCATAAGAAAATTCTTCAATCGAGGCAAACTGCCCATAACCCGCACAACTGACCACCCCATCTATAGATGAATACTGTTGCGTTATTTTTTTAAATTTTTCAGGCAAGGTCTTTAACGCGGCCATATCAACTTTTACACCGTAGTAATGGCTTTCATTGACAAACACGTGCTGGCTACGACGTGAAACACCAATCACCGTATGCCCTTCATTTAACATCATCTGAGCCACTGCGTAGCCTATGCCTGAACTTGCGCCGGTAATTAACAGAGTGCGTTGCCTTGACATGCTCAGCTACTTATACAAGGAAAAAAAAGACGACCGGGAATATATCGCAACAATTCTTCAGAGCAAAACGTCATCATCGCGCACTCTTGCTCTTTGGCGTAAGCCACCATCCCGTTATGCGTCTCCATATTGCCGGCAAACAACGGCTCATAGGGGTAAAGATGGACGATATGATTAAAAAATGGCGCCGGCATGCGAAAACCACCTAAACTCACGGAATGTAACTGTTTAACATCCAGAATTGAAAAGACCCATTGAAATAGCTGCTGATAACTTTGTTCGTAATTTTCATGATAAATCAAGGGATCAAACCTAAGCCCTACTTTCCACCCTTTTTGTTGCAATTTTTTCATGGCATCAAGCCGTTTTTCTATTGATGGCGTTTTGGCTTCCAGGTTTGTGGCGATATGCGACGGCGAAAGACTGAACGCAACTACCACATTGCTCATAGGTTCACGCTGTAATAAACTACGTATTTGTGTACTTTTAGTTCTTAACTCCAGGTATACATGGTCGTATTTAGAAAAAAGTTCCAGCGTATGCTCGACAAACCCGGTAATCGGCTCCAATGCCAAACTATCACAATCATAGCCTGAAAAAAACCAGCTTTCCTCTCCTGGGTGTTGCAAACAAACTTGTTCAATCGCCTCATTAAAATCTTCATAATTGATAAAAACAACAAAGTGAGCAGATCGATACATACCTTGTAAAAAACAATAACGACAATCATACAAACAATTCATCATATGTGAAAAATAATAATGATGCTGCCCTCCTACCGAATAGCCTGCTGGTGCCGGTAACACATAGTTTTTATGTTTGCGAGCGAGGATTAAAGCAGGTTGCTGTTTCTGTAACCTGAAATTTTGCGCTTTACGGTTAAATATCTCACTATAACGCTCAATGTAAATCACTCGAGCTTGTGAAAAACGCTCAAGGATGAGCAATACTCTAGGATGCTGCTGAACTTCTTTTTCTATATAGATGGTCTCAATCATGAAAGTTTATTGTTCATGCACTCATTAAGAAATGACGTCACTGCTCATTCATTCCTCTTTTACGCATCAGTCTCACCTTTTTTTATGAAACAAGGCGATAGACTCAACGTGCGTCGTATGCGGAAACATATCCATCACCCCTGCTCGCTGTAACTCATATCCCGCTTTATATAAATCCCCGGCATCACGTGCCAAAGTTGCGGGATTGCATGAAACATAAACAAGGACAGTGGGCGCTAACTTGGTGATCAAAGGAATGATGTCTGCAGCACCCGAACGCGGTGGATCAATGAGTAACTTATCATATTGTTGATTTTTAAACCACGCCTCATTCGAGACATCAGCAGCTAAGTTCATAGTGTAAAATGTCGTGTTATTGATATTATTATTCTCTGCATTTTTTTTGGCTCGCTCAATCAGTCCCGCATCCCCTTCCACACCCACTACTTTACCCGCGCGACGCGCCAGCGGTAAAGTAAAATTGCCTAAACCACAAAACAGATCCAAAACGTGGTCTGTGGGTTTGAGCGCTAACCATTCAATCGCCAACGCCACCATGCGGCGATTAATTTCGGTATTTACCTGGGTGAAATCATTCGGTTGAAACGTGATTTTGATATCAAAATCAGGGATCACATAACTTAATAAGGCCTGCTCTGGCCACAGCAAATGTATTGTATCAGGCCCTTTGGACTGTAAATAAATTTGAAAATCGTATTGCTCAGAAAAGGCTTTCAAGTGTACCAAGTCGGCCTCTGAAAAAGCCTCTAAATGACGAAAAATTAATGCAATAGATTGATCATCCATAGCCATTTCTATTTGCGGAATTTGATTGGCGATGGACAGGGATGCAAGCAACGCCCGTAACGCCATAATGTTTTGACCTACTAAGGGGTGAAGGACGACACACTGTTCAAGCTCAGCAATATAGCTATTGCCTTTTTCTCGAAAACCAACCAATACCGATTGTTTTTTAATAACCCATTTCGCACCTAACCGAGCCTTACGTCGATACCCCCATATGGGCCCCATCATAGGCGGTTCAATTTGTTTCGGTACCACACCCCCTATACGTTTCAAGTTTTCCAGTAAGATGTGTTGCTTCGCTCTTATTTGCGCTTCTGGCTGCATATGTTGTAATGCGCACCCTCCGCACACACCAAAATGGGGACACTTCGGTACAACTCTGTCAGGGGAGCTTTCCAACACTTCGATAACCGCCGCTTCAGCGTATTTACGCTTACTTGAACGATATTGAAACACCACTTTTTCACCCAGCAAAGCACCGTCAACAAAAACGGCCTTGCCGTCAACTCGCGCTACCCCCCGGCCATCATGCGAAATCGACTCAATGACTGCAGTAACAGGGTCTTTAGATACTGTTTTACGCCTTCTTTTTGAACCCATAACACCTCAAATACGATACCATCGCTTACGCAAAGCCAGGAAAACTTTATTCGGATATTTAGTTTTTCCCAAACTGCCATTATAGCGTGCCAAACCTCGTGTTAAATCACCTTTTTCTTTGTCTACGTAAAAACGTAAAATAGTACAGCCCATTCTGACATTGGTTTCAGGTGTAAATAAGTCATCATTGGGGCGATTCATTTCTTTCAACCAAAATGGCATCACTTGCATATAACCTCTTGCACCAACATACGATAATGCCCAACGATCAAAATTACTTTCTATATCGATCACTGCAAGAATCAACTCAGGCGGAAGATCGACCCGTTGTGCTTCGTAATGTACAAGTTTAAGTAGGTTCAGTCGTTTTTTTGGATCTTTTATTCGACGTTTTAAACGCTGAGACATATCCATTAACCACACTTCAGCTTCAAATCGATCTGAAAAACTATCTGTTTCATTAATTGCTTTAATCAGGATCTGACGCAAATCAGCATCAAGCTCGGTATTCGTTGTTAAAGCAACACTGACGGATGAAGCAAGAAGGCAAAAAAGAAGCAGAGCGCAATAGACATTTTTCGGGGAAAGCAACATATAAAAACCCTATTTCGTAATGACTTTAACACGCGATGATCCGGGTTAAATACGATATCAATTAAGGAAGTATATGAATCTTATCGGCTCGTTATGCGATCTTTCAAGAATGAAACGATGTCGTTACGTGAAATTTTCTCTGCTTCATTGGCACGACGCGATTTATATTCAACTTGATTATCATCAAGGCTACGCTCACCAACAACGATGTGATGCGGAATACCAATGAGCTCCATATCCGCAAACATGACACCAGGTCGCTCTTTTCTGTCGTCAAGTAATACCGCTATCTCTGCTGCTTTAAGCTCAGTATAAATTTTTTCAATAGCCGTTCGTACCCGGGCTGATTTATGGTAATTCATCGGCAGCAACGCCACGGTATAAGGCGCGATAGCCTCAGGCCAGATAATGCCCTTATCATCATGATTTTGCTCTATTGCGGCGGCAACAATACGTGAAACGCCAATGCCATAACAACCCATAGATAAGGGAACGGATCTCCCTTTATCGTCTAAACATGTGGCTTGCATCGCCTCACTGTATTGAGTCCCTAGTTGAAAAATATGACCGACCTCAATCCCTCGGCGTATGACCAGACTGCCTACGCCATCAGGACTGGGGTCACCCGCCACTACATTTCGGATATCGGCTGACTGGGGTAAAGGTAAATCGCGATTCCAGTTCACACCCGTAAAATGATGCCCTTCCTGGTTTGCACCACAAATAAAATCGGACATCAATGCAACACTATGGTCAATAATAACCGGAATATCCAAAGCCACTGGGCCGATAAAATTCATAGTACACCCTACCCGCTCTTTGGCTTGCGTAGCACTCAGCAAGGTCATAGGTGAGGCAACCTGAGCTAATTTTTCGGCTTTGATGGTATTGAGCTCATGATCTCCACGAACGAGTAGTGCAACGATGGGAGCGGCCTCACCTGCAACGAGCATCGTTTTAATCATGTTTTTTGAATCCACACTTAAATATTCAGCAACGTCAGCAATGCTTCGATTGTCCGGCGTGGCGACTAAAATCATTTCATTATCTGGGCTTTTTAACACCTCCTCAGGCGGTACTGCTTCAGCAAATTCGATATTAGCGGCGAACTCGCTTTGATCACTAAAGGCAATGGCATCTTCACCTGAGTCTGCAAGCACATGAAACTCGTGAGAGACATGACCCCCAATAGCACCTGAATCTGCATGAACTGCACGAAAAGAAAGCCCTAATCTATTGAAAATAACGTTATACGTTTCATGCATCCGTTTATAAGTTTCTTCTAAAGAAGCAGAATCAATATGAAAAGAGTAGGCATCTTTCATTAAAAATTCACGAGCACGCATCACGCCATAACGCGGTCGAATTTCATCTCTGAATTTAGTTTGAATTTGATAAAAATGGACAGGTAATTGTTTATAACTTCTGATTTCACGTTTTACTATGTCTGTAATCACTTCTTCGTGAGTCGGCCCAAAACAAAATGCGCGTTGATGGCGATCCGTCAAACGAAGCAGCTCAGGTCCATATTGCGCCCAGCGACCCGACTCTTGCCAAAGCTCCGCAGGTTGTACATTAGGCATGAGTAACTCCTGCGCGCCCACTTTATCCATTTCCTCACGAATAATATTTTCAACCTTGCGTAATACTTTAAGACCCAAGGGTAACCAACTATACAAACCCGAAGCCAACTTCCGAACCAGACCTGCTCTTAACATCAGTTGATGACTCACAACTTCAGCGCCAGCCGGGGTTTCTTTTAAGGTTGATAATAATATAGAGCTAACGCGCATAACTTTCCCAAAAAATGCAAAAACATATAAAATTCAGCCTATTACAAGAAAAAACCAGAAAAGGCTTTAACTTGAAATCGGTTGGAACGCTAATGATAGGTCAATCGCGCTCACATCCTTGGTTAAGGCACCCACAGAGATGTAATCGACACCTGTTTCTGCAATTTCTCTAATATTATCAAGGCTAATGCCGCCAGAGGCTTCCAGCATTGTACTGCTTTTGTTGAGCTTAACAGCGACCCTCAGTTGCGAAACATCAAAATTATCTAGCATAATGATGTCCACATTGGCTGTTAGCGCTTCGCTCAGCTCATCGATTGATTCCACTTCTACCTCAATAGAAATATCTGGGTTCTCCGCTCTAGCCGACTCAATCGCTTTAAGCAAAGAACCTGAGGCTTGAATATGATTTTCTTTGATCAGAATACCATCGGAGAGCCCGAAGCGATGATTATAACAACCTCCGCGAGTTACCGCATATTTTTGCGCCATTCGTAAACCGGGAATGGTTTTACGCGTATCTAATATTTTTACGGGTAACCCCTCTACGGCTTGTGCATAAGCACTTGCAATAGTCGCGGTACTAGATAAGGTCTGTAAAAAATTAAGCGCACAACGCTCAGCCGTTAATACGGACTTCGCCGCTCCCACAATATCGCATAAGACCTGACCGGCTACGACTTTATCGCCATCATCCACATGCCAATGTACCATTACGGTGCTATCTAGCTGATGAAAGGCTTCAGTAAACCAGGCTTTACCACATATGA
This sequence comes from Gammaproteobacteria bacterium, assembly GCA_013151745.1. Taxonomy (GTDB): domain Bacteria; phylum Pseudomonadota; class Gammaproteobacteria; order JAADHS01; family JAADHS01; genus JAADHS01. The sequence goes on from JAADHS010000032.1 coordinate 7,263, forward strand.
CCGCGCTTTCTCGAGTGATCACTCGAGCTTCACAACGAGTACTTTGTGCAATGGCAGCAGCCGTGATGTCACCACTACCGATATCTTCTGCCAACGCGTGCTTAACAATGGCAATCGTCTCTTTTCTTAGCACTTCTGGAGTCATTGCTTCAACACTTCTCTTACAAAAGGAATCGTTAGTTTACGTTGTGCAATCAAGGACGCTCTGTCCAGAACATCAAGAAAAGCAGAGAGTGATGCCATATCTCTAGGGTAGCGATTTATTAAAAAATTTGCTACCTCTATGGTTAAAACCATGCCTTTTCTTGATGCCAGCATCGCTAAAACTTTGCTCTTACTGGCATCGGTCAAAGGATTAATTCGCATCAACAAACCTGCATTAAAACGAGAAACAAGATCAGGCAATAACAAATTAACTTGTGCTGGCCTGTTTGCTGCGGAAATAAACAATAATTTCCGGGTATTTTTGATTCTATTATATAAATGAAATAAAGCTTCTTCCCATTCCCGATGACCTGATATGGCATCAAGATCATCAAGAAGAACAACATCGAGCCACTCCAGACCTTCAAAGACCGTTGGGTCGAGCTCTCTATATTGCCTTAAAGGAATATACGTTGCCAGCTTATTTTGCGCCCCTGATCTCTGTGTGATCGCTTGCAATAAATGCGTTTTACCCGAACACTTCCCCCCCCATAAATAAACACAGCATTCTTCGCTGCTTTGTTCTAGTTTATTCAAACAATGACGAAGTTCAGCATTCTCTTCCCAAATGTAGTTTTCGTAACTCGCGTCGCTACGCAGTTCGATACTCAGTGGTAATTGTGGACTAGATGTCGTCATGTGAGCAAAAAACTAGGAGTAATATTTTCGTCTTGCACGCCAGGCCCGCAGCCCCCAGGTCAGTATATAATCCGCACCACTGAGGAGCGTCGTAACGAAGACTAAAACAATCAAACCTTCAACAACGCCAGCACTAATGGGAATAAATCCCAATGAGGCGACAATCATCAGACCTAATAATATTTGAGCGCAGGTGTTTATTTTACTTAACCAACTGGGCGCCATATCATAGCGACCCACCAAAAAATAAAAAGAAAATGCACCCATCACAATAATCACATCCCTGGCGATAACGACCATGACTAACCACACCGGAATTTGGCCTTGCCAACACAAAACAAAGTAAGTAGAAACAAGTAGCAGCTTGTCGGCGATAGGATCTAAAACCGAACCTAGAGGGCTTTCCCAACCATACCGTTTCGCCAGAAAACCATCCAAACCATCCGATACCCCCGCAATTAAAAACATAAATAATGCGACAGTATATTGTTCGATCAACAATAAATAGATAATAGGTATTACGAATACAATTCTGAAAATACTAATGCAGTTCGGAATATCTCTTTTTTTCATAGTACCAACCTGTAGAATAAATCTATTTTCGGGGTTGTTTCTCTTGCTTGCTCCTTTTGCACATCGAATAAACTAAAGTCATTCTGTTCTTTTTCATCTTCATCAGACACTAAGCCATTGAAAGGCACCAATATGCGACCTAATTGAACCGCTTGTTCAAATAACTTTCGACTGCCTCGAGTCTGTAGTTCCAGTAAAATTTGCGTACCACTGACTTCCTTAACCTGGACATTTTTTACCAGGTCAAGACCCGTTAAATAATTCAATATCTGTGAGTATTCTGAAAAATTTGTTAATCCGTCGACAACAAGTTGTAAACGCTCGCTGTCTTCATCTGACATAACTTGAACATAGTCTTGCGCAATAATATCTGTCGTTTCATCGATACCCGCTTTAAGCAAATCCGCTAATTTCAGCTGTGTCGATTGCCAATCACGAGTACGCGAATGGTGATAAACCGTCCACCGACCTTGCCATGCATTATGTACCGGATTCAATCGACCGACCAAGATCGCATCTACCGAATACCGCTCTGATGCCTCGCTAATCGTATCTGCAAAATTACCCCAGACATCCGAGATCCCGATGACAGCACGATCTTCTAAATCCATAAGCGGAAACGCAATGGGTAATCCTCTGAAATCAGCACTTTTTTGCAAAAGACCAGAAATATCAGTATGTAATTCCTTTTCCAGCAAAAAGCGCTCTGCTCCTTCTTCTATAGCCAACCAAACGAGCACCAAAGGTCGTGTCTGCCCCCAATAGGGGATATTAGCTTTATCTAATCTATTTTTAATCGCGACAGAATCGAATGAAACCCAAAGGTATAATTGAGTTAAGTTGTTAGTCACCGGTTCAATATCTATTTCTTTGGTAAAATCCTGCTGCATTTTCAGTGCATTTTGCCTTTCACTATTCCCTGTTTTTCCAGATAAAACCTCTTTTTCTTTATATCTAAATTGCTCAACATAGCGTTCAGCTTGCATCAAAAAAGGCGCCAGTTCAGCTGAATTCACTGACTGCAAGTGACCTGTAAGCTTGACCATAACGCGCTCCAAAGCCTGACGTACCGCTTTCTTACGCTCGCCGCTGCTTTGTCCTGCGACTTCTATTTCAGCACTGTATAAATTTTCAATCTCTACCGCCAATGCCGTATTACAGAAAAAAATAACTGACAAAAAGTATAAAGCGAACAAACTCCTGAACTTTACAGCACAACGTATTGTTTTTGTGTGGTTTATTAGGTTCCGGAAAATATTCACTGTGCAGAGACTCAATTCTTCTGGTTTCAATTAATGTTCATTATTCAACCCACTCTATTTTAACATTGAATTGCCTTAGAGGGCTATTATTCACGATTCACACCTGGAAAAAAGTCAAAGGAAAGATTGAGTTGCCGTTAAAATATGGATTTCCCGAAAAAGCAGCACCAGCGAAAGCAAAATAATCAGCATGCCATACATGCGAACTTTCACTCCTTCTAGGCGATACACGGCAAAGGGCATTTTGATCTTTTTTGGGGGGAGTGATTGACTGACAAAAACTTGCCAACCAAACCATAAAAACAGTAATAAAGGTAAACTACGTGCAATACCAAATGTGACGTCGGTAATATAACGCTTTTTTTTATTCAGGAGATCCAGTTGTGCCTGCTCAGGGACTATAAAATTCCAGGTCAGTAACCCATCAATAATAGGCTCCACCCAGAGTAAAAACAAAACATAAATGGCGATACAAATAAGCCAATTTTGTTGTGTTGACCTGCTTGCAGGAATATATTCTGGAGAGGGTCTCATACTGGATATAATAAAACCATTGGATACACTTTCATATTTGTTTTTTTAGGATTGTATTTTATGTATTTAAATCAACAAAACGTTTTAAGCTTGCTGGAATCTCACAGAGCCATTTCAGAAAAAGAAAAACAGGATACTCAAAAAACGATAAACTTCGTTCAAAGTACGGCTCAATTTTGGCAACGAGAGACCTTGCCGGGTCATCTCACCGCTTCAGCTTGGATCATTAATGCGACTTATCATTCTACGATACTGGTACATCACAAAAAATTGAATCTCTGGTTTCAACCAGGCGGCCATATTGAAAATGACCCCCATTTACTCGCGGCGGCAAAACGTGAAGCCATTGAAGAAACCGGTATTACACCACTTGATATGATATCAAACAAGATATTTGATATCGATGTACACTCTATTCCTGAAAATAAATCGGTTCCTCAACATTTACACTTCGATATTCGTTTTGCCTTTTTAGCCGACACAACAGCCCAACCTCAGGTTTCTGATGAATCTCATGATGTACGCTGGATTGCATTCGAAAAACTGCCAGAGTTCAACAATGATGTATCCATCGCACGTATGGCAGAAAAAACACGCCGGCTTGCTACAATTTACAAAGGAACGCGCGATGCAACTGGAGCCTGAGCAATGGACGGCAGGAGGAAGCAGCTTCGCCAATCGATTAAAGAAAAATGACAAACAACTCCGGCGTTGGATTTCAAAGAAGGGTATTTCTTGTTATCGATTGTATGATGCTGATTTACCTGAATATGCCTTAGCCATAGATCTTTATCAAGGTCATGAAAAAAATAAAAAATGGGTCATAGTTCAAGAATATGACGCGCCCAAAACGATCAATCCACAGCATGCACAACAAAGGCGTCAAGAAGCCTTGGAAATACTAGCGTACTATCTGGCTATACCAACAAAAGAGATCATCTACAAAACAAGGCAACGTCAAAAAGGAAAAAACCAATACGAAAGAGTGGGCGATCAAGATATTTTTCATGTGGTACGTGAAGGACGAGCTCAATTTTTAGTTAACTTCACCGATTATTTAGACACCGGTCTATTTCTTGACCATCGTATCACTCGTGAGCTCATCGGCTCTTTGGCAAAAAATAAAAACTTCCTCAATCTATTCGCTTATACAGGTACGGCAAGCATACATGCCGCTCTGGGTGGCGCGAAAACAACCACCACAGTAGATATGTCTCGTACTTATATTAACTGGGCTAAAAAGAATTTTTCTTTAAATGGCCTCGACTTACCTTATCGCTACCGCTTCATTCAAGACGATTGTATTTCCTGGTTGGAAAACACAGATCACCTTCAACAATATGACCTTGTCTTTCTTGACCCCCCAACTTTTTCCAGCTCAAAAAAAATGAAAAGAAATTTCGACATACAAACAGATCACGTCAGCTTGATTCAAGCTACATTCAAAATAATACGCCCAGGGGGTTCCCTTATTTTCTCTAACAATTTCCGCAAGTTTAAGCTGAACGTAGATTCACTTAGCTCGTTTAACATTAAAGAACTGACGCAACAAACAACCTCGCCTGACTTTAATAGAAAAAAAATGCACTCGTGTTGGTTGATTACCGGCTGAACGAAAATTAGTTAACCTTATAATTTTACATTATTTTTTTACTAATATTAAGAAGCGGTATTGATCAACAAAGCTACCCGTAATTTTCTATGCTTTGCGAGTAAAAATGGAAACTTGATTATTCTCACATTAACTCACAT
>JAADHS010000222.1 GCA_013151745.1 Gammaproteobacteria bacterium
TGCCCCCGGTTGCGGCGCCAAGCAAAGCGATGCCTCCGTAGCTTAAAAAAAGGATCGCAATCACTCGCCCGGCTTTTTCAAGTTGTGTTGCCGGATGGGTGGTAAAGCGGCGAAAAACGCCCATAAAAATAGCCGCAGAAATGGCCAGTATTGCCCATAGAGCGAGCGTAAAGGCCGCAGGAATAATTCGTTCGAGCATCCAGATGGCAATGCCGAGCAAAACAAAGCCAAAAAAAGCTTTGACTTTATCCATCCAGCCCCCGGCTTTGGGCAGCAGTTTGCCTGCGGAGGTGCCGATGATCAGCAGCGGTGTTCCCATTCCCATGCTGAGTGCATAGAGTGCAGCGCCACCTAAAAGAGCGTCGGCTGATTGACTGATATAAACAAGAGCGCCAATGAGTGGAGCAGCAACACAGGGACCAACAATCAGCGCTGAAAGAAAGCCCATGATCGCCGCTCCCATTAATGTACCGCCCGATTGGCTATTGCTGGCGTTAGTCAGTTTGCTTTGCCAACTAGAGGGTAATTGCAAGTTATAAAAGCCGAACATAGATAAGGCCAATAACACAAATAAAATTGCAAAAATAGAGAGTATCCAGGGGTTTTGGAAGGCCGCTTGTAAGTTATATCCGGTAAATCCGGCAATCACACCCGCGCTGGTGTAAGTCAGCGCCATCGCTTGTACGTAGGCCATCGATAACGCGAATGCTCTTGGGGTGGAGACCGCTTTTTTTTGGCCCACGACGATGCTGGATAATATCGGAATCATAGGAAAAACGCAGGGCGTGAATGACAGCGCCAGACCAGCAACGAAAAAAGCGGCGATAATGATAAGAATGTTGCCACTGGATAAAGTTTTTGCAAATAAGTCTTGTTCGCTAACAAAAGTGTCATCGATGACGGCTTGAGCCAACTCAGGCCGAGGCGTGCTGGCCAGACCTGTTGGCAATTTCAGCGGTACACTTGTTTTTATAGGGGGATAGCAAAATCCCGCGTCGGCACAGCCCTGATAACCGATTTCCAACTCAATTTCAGTGGCTTGCAGTTGACTGCGAGACAAGGGTAGTAAAATATCTACATGATCATAATAAACTTCCATGCGCCCAAAGCTTTCATCTTCTGTAAATTTTCCGCTGGGGCTAATAGGAGTGCCCAGTGTGATACCATCGCTATTTTTTATGGCAAAGCTGAATTTGTCGCGGTAGAGATAGTAGTCGCTGGCAATGTCCCAGCTCACTTTAATCGTGTTTCCGTCCTCAACATTCAGGCTGAGTATGAAGGCTTGTTCAGGGCGTAAAAAATCGTTAGATGCCGGTTGGCCGCCCAGTTGAATCCCCATGCTGGCGAGGGCCCCCATCAAACCGCCAGGCTTGTTTGTTTCCGTTTGAGGCGATGGCATTAACGGAATGTTAAGCGTTTGTTTTTGTGGTGGATAACACAAACCGGCATCAGCACAACCTTGGGATACGGTGTTAATGTCAAGATGAGTATAATCAGCGGCGCTGCCCGATGTGAAAATCAGCGGAATACTGATATTTACTTTTCCGTAAAACACCTCCATTTCACCAAAAAACTCATCATGTTTTAGCTTTCCTTTGGGAAAAACAGGTTCGCCGAACTCGATGCCTTCAGTGCCGCTACTGAATTTAAAGTTATCTTTATATAAATAGTAGGCGTCTTCGATATCCCAGTTAAGCTGTATTAAATCAGGGGCAATACTCTCTGCTGAGGCTCTAAAAGCTTGTTCTGGTTTTAAAAGTTCTTTTCCGACAACGATAGAACCGATTGAAAACAGCATTAAAAAACAAATAATGAGTAGAGCCAGATGCATGCTCTTTGATTGGAAAGGAGGTGATGTCATTATTTTTATTCGTTATTTTATTTAAGAAAGGGCCAGGCTTGTTTCCTGGCCTGTGTTTTGACCGCGTATTCGGTTGATCGTTCGCGACTATCGCTGTTCTCGGACAGCCTCCTAGATTTTTTTCAGCAATTGCCAAACTTTTAATTCTTCAGCAGCGCAGGTGTGCAATAAATCTGCTAGTTTTTGTTCATCAAATGGGCTGCGGTTTTTGCACATTTTTACTGTATGAAGCGCAAAATTTCGCCATTCATCACCCACATCGGTCATCATGTCTGATGCTTTCTCTAATAATTTATTATTCGTTAACGTCGCCGCTTCCTGTAAAAATGAAGCATAGATATAGCGAAAACCCGCGCCACCCGTACCAATTTCTTCTTGCATACGGACAATGTGACCCAAAAAAAGTCGCTGTTGTTTCTCGTCCGGCATCGCTTTGGCTAAGCGCTTTAATTTATTGGCCAAAAAATGGATACCTTTAATACCAACAATAGGCACGGGGGGAGTTAAAGACCGGACACTCGCTTTGATGGCCGAAGGTATAGCCTTGTTATAATGGATATTTTCAGGTTTTTCATTCAGGTAATACATCATCCCTTTGGGCGCGAGTGCCCCTTTAGCAAAACGCGCTTTTTGCAAATCTTTAGCGGGACAAATGACCGTCTCTTCAAAAACAGGGTCACTGATCAGATAATTGTCGCCTTTTTTAGCATAAACGATCAGATTATGTGCGTTAAAGTGAAAGCGCATATCATCCGGAAAGTAAGGCAACCAAAACACCGACGTTTGCAAACCGACAATATTGCCTGCATTTAACTGCTTATCCAATGCCACCATGCCTTTTTGCGGGCTGGTAAATTTCTCAAAACTGACGTTTAAACCCAGGCGTTTTTTTAAGCCTTTGATAATGGCTCTGGGCGGCATACGGTAAGCGATTAAAGGCAGCCCATTCAATTTAATAAAAGGGAAATAGGCAAAAGCAATACCTGAAGATAAACCGAAAACCATAGCTTCAGAGACGTCTAAGCCATGATGTTTGAGCATGGTCGACATCACGCCCGTCTCACAATGGGCAGTATGCTGGTGTTGAAATTCGGTCATTTGGCGGGTGCTTGCTCTGGAATAGATTGAAATTCGGCTACAGTCAGCCCCAATACGTCAAGATAGCGATGCCTGGCTTTACCAGAAAGACGAAGAAACACAGCAGGTTTGATATGGCGTTTGATTTGCCATTGAAAAAACCCCGTCGCCTGGGATAAACCCAAGATATCCAGACGTTTGGCATACATATGGTATTCTAGCGGCGAACTTTCCCCCCGGTTAACACGATGATACGCGGCTAAAGCCTGCTCATTCAGCTCGTTAACCGCCAATAACGTAACGAATTCTTCAGCTTCCCATCCGGTCGATCTGATTTTTTCGTATTCTCCGGCATCATTAACCGCGTAAATTACTTTTTTATGACCGCCATAGGTTCGATTATTGTCTTGAGGGACATCGTCTTTTTTCATAGGTCAAGCAGATTCAAATTACAAAAAAACCAAATTCTAACATAGACCGCCAGTCTCATTGTTATTGATAGGCGCTACATTTACGTAATCAATTTATGTTATAATTCTTCGTTTTCTTACATAAATACGCATCGTTATTACCCAGGTTTGGATCAGGCAAGTGGCACAATCAATTAAAAAACGAGTATTGATTGTCCATTATTCGCAAAGTGGGCAGCTCAATGACGTTGTCCGTCATTTCGCTCAGCCGTTGGTTGACCATGCCAATATCGAAGTCACATTTGAACCCATTAAACCCGTTGAAGCCTTCCCGTTTCCATGGCCTTTTTTAAGGTTTTTTGATACTTTTCCTGAAGCGGTTTATCTTGATCCGCCTGCCATTCAAGCCTCAACATTGACGGGCGATGAAGACTTTGATTTAGTGATTTTGGCCTATCAGGTCTGGTTTTTATCTCCCTCCCTGCCCACTACGGCATTTTTGCAGAGCGCGACGGCGGCAAAATTATTGCACGGGAAGCCCGTCGTAACACTGATCGCCTGTCGTAACATGTGGTTAATGGCTCAAGAAGCGGTTAAAACCCTGTTGGACGAACTGGGTGCGAAGCTGATAGGCAATGTTGCACTCGTGGATGAAGCGGGTAGTGCAGGCAGCTTTTTAGCCACGCCCGTTTGGGTGCTGAGTGGTCACAAAGGCCCTCACCTTGGTGGCTTGATCCCCAAGGCCGGTGTTGCTCCTGAAGCAATGACGGCTTGCAGCCGCTTCGGCGATCGTATTATCGAAAGAATATTTTCAGATGCGGAATTAGATGTGACTTTATTGCAAGGTCTTGGCGCGGTAGAGGTGAATGAAAAACTGATCTCCAGTGAAAAAACAGCCAAACGTAGTTTTCGCATATGGGGCAAACTGTTCCGCAGCCTTGGCCCACAGGGCAGTTTATTACGCAAACCGGTTATATTGATCTATATTGTTTTTCTAATTACTTTTATCATCACATTTATACCCTTAAGCGTGCTCCTTAAAGCCATATTTTCGCCATTGACGCGCCGCCACACCGCCGCTCAAAAAAAATATTTTGGCAGTCCATCAGGGTCATAAGACATCACAAAAGAAAGAGCGAGCTCTATAATCTATGTCAACGGTTTATATTAATGCGATAGCGGCTTATTTGCCGAATGCGCCGGTAAGTAATGATAATATGGAAGCTGTTTTAGGGCAGATAGGAGAAAAACCCTCTCGTGCACGCCGCACTGTTTTACGCAGCAATGGCATTAAAACACGCTACTATGCCGTGAACCCCGAAACCGGTGAAACAACGCATACCAATGCGCAGCTTACCGCCATAGCAGTGAACATGTTATCTGCCGACAATTTTTCTGTTAACGATATCGACTGCCTTTCCTGTGGGACGACGCTGCCTGACCAAATGATGCCTAATCATGCTGTTATGACACATGGCGAGCTGGGTAATCCGGCTTGTGAAGTCGTCGCAACGGCCGGTGTCTGTGTTGCCGGTATCACCGCCATGAAATATGCGTACCTGGGTGTTGCAGCCGGTGAATTCAGCAATGCGGTTGCTACCGGCTCTGAAACAGCCTCTGCAGTGATGCGGGGTAAACATTTTGAGCCGGAATTATCCTGTCAAGTTGATGCCCTGGAAGCGCGACCGGAAATTGCTTTTGAGAAAGATTTTTTGCGCTGGATGTTATCCGATGGCGCGGGAGCCGTGTTACTCCAGTCAAAACCGAATGCTGAAACGTTATCTTTGCAGATTAACTGGATATTTGAACGATCCTATGCGCACGAAATGAAAACCTGCATGTATAATGGCGCGGCTAAAAAAAAGGATGGTTCGCTAGAAGGCTGGAAAGAATTTGAACCGGATGAATGGCTTGCAAATTCGATTTTTTCCGTGAAACAGGATGTCAAACTGCTTAATGAGTATATTATTCATTATACCGTCGAACGACCTTTAGAAGAAATCATACAAAAAAAAGATTTAACCCCTGGGGACATTGATTATTTCGTACCACATTATTCATCTGATTTTTTCCGAGAAAAAGTGGCAGAAGGCTTGAAAAAAGTCGGCTTTGAGATTCCGTATGAGCGCTGGTTTACGAACTTAAGCTCAAAAGGTAACACCGGGTCAGCCGCGATCTACATCATGCTTGAAGAGTTGTTCAACTCAGAAAAATTAAAACCAGGCCAAAAAATTCTCTGTTATATACCAGAAAGCGGGCGTTTCAGCAGTGCCTTTATGTTGCTAACGGTCTGTGGAAAATAAACCATGAAAATACAGCTTGGCGCATTGATAAAAGATTCCCTTGAGGCTTTGATAAAACAGGGTAGCTTGCCCGAAAATATTTCACCGGAAATACAAATTGAGCGGGCACGAAATAAACAGCATGGTGATTTTGCCTGCAATATTGCACTGGCGCTCGCCAAAATCGCAAAATGTAATCCTCGTGACCTGGCACAGCGCATTGTGCAAAATTTACCTGCATCTAACCTGATCGAAAAAACTGAAATTGCGGGTCCCGGCTTCATCAATTTCTGGATGGCCTCTGATACTTTATATAAAGTCGTTGCAACGATTCTGGATCAGGGTGATCAATTTGGCCGTTATCATTTTTCCAAGCCACACTCCGTACAAATCGAATTTGTATCGGCCAATCCAACGGGGCCTTTGCACGTTGGGCACGGCCGTGGTGCAGCCTATGGCGCAGCCTTAGCCCAGCTTTTGTCGACGGCCGGTTATACCGTGCAGAGTGAATATTATGTCAATGACGCAGGGCGACAAATGGATATTCTGGCGACCAGTGTCTGGTTACGCTATCTAGAATTGATGGGACAAAAAGTACCTTTCCCTGTCAACGGCTATAAAGGCGACTATATTTTGCCTATGGCGACAGCCTTAAAATCTACTGAAGGTTCCGCTTATAGCGCTGAGACCGACATGGTGATCGCCGACATCCCGCCCGACGAAGTAGTGGGTGGCGATAAAGAGGCTCATATTGATGGTTTAATTGCACGCTGCAAGAAAATACTGGGTCCAGAAAAATACAAAACTCTGTTTAATCGAGTGCTAGAGGCCATGGTGAGCGATATTCGAAACGATCTCACTGAGTTTGGCGTGCACTTCGATAACTGGTTTTCTGAACGTCAATTAGCTGATGACGGCAGCATTGATACACTCATTGAAGAACTACAAAACAAAGAGCTCATTTATAAAAAAGAAGGGGCTTTGTGGTTTAAAAGTACTGCTTACGGTGATGAAAAAGATCGTGTTGTGGTCAGAGAGAATGGCCAAAAAACTTATTTTGCTTCTGATATTGCTTATCATAGGAATAAATTACAACGTGGTTTTGATAACATCATCGATATATTCGGTGCAGATCATCATGGTTATATCCCTCGTGTTAAAGCCGCAATCACCGCGACAGGAGATGATGCTGAACGTTTGACCGTACTTTTAGTTCAATTTGCAGTTCTCTATCGTGGTACTGAAAAATTACAAATGTCGACTCGCTCTGGCGAATTTGTGACTTTACGCCAACTGCGGAAAGATGTTGGCAATGATGCCGCTCGATTTTTTTACGTTATGCGTAAATGTGAGCAACACCTTGATTTTGACCTTGAATTGGCAAAATCAAAAAGTAATGAAAATCCCGTTTATTATATTCAATATGCGCATGCTCGTATTTGTAGCGTCATGAAGCAACTTGAAGATGCTGGCCATCAAGCCGACCTACAACAAGGCGTTGCTCAATTGCACGTACTCAAAGAAGAACATGAAACAACCTTAATGACAACGTTATTACGTTATCCCGAACTCATCCAAAGCGCAGCTAAACAATACGAACCGCACCAGCTTGCTCATTATTTAAGAGAGTTGGCCAATCAATTTCATACTTATTATAATGCGCATAAATTCATCGTCGATGATGCCGTAACCCGTAATGCTCGCCTTGCACTGATCACAGCGACACGACAAGTCTTGGTTAACGGACTGGCTATATTAGGTGTTTCTGCACCTGAATCAATGTAGCCTCAAACCTTTGATAACAAGAGACTACAAGCCCGGCCCAGAAAAAAAACCAACACCGGCACCGGGCTGGGCCTGGTTATTGGTTGGTTTATTGATTGGTTTATTTGTCGGGTTTTTAATCTATCTGGACAAAGCCGTGCCGGTTTCTGAAAAAAAAGCCGTATCCAATCAGACTGAAGCAAAACCACAAGTACTACCACATAAGGAAAAGCATAACGCTGTAGAAGAAAATGAAAAAGAAAATAAAGAATTCAGCTTTTCTTTTTATAATGAGTTACCACGCAGAGCGATTGATGTTCCTGCTCATGAGCTAGAACAAAAGACAATACAACAGCCCAAAACAAATAGACCCCATCCCGTTAACAAGGCTAAAATCGACACACCTCAATCATCTGTACCAAAAAAACCACAACTTGCTCAATCTACTTATATTCTTCAGGTCGGCTCTTTTCGAAACCCTGACGAAGCAGAGAGCTTAAAAGCACGCCTTGCCTTTATGGGGTTGCAAGCGACAATACAGCCGGTTACAGTTAATAAAAATCAACGATGGATGAGAGTGCGCGTCGGCCCTTTCCCCAGCTTTAAACAAGCAGAGCAGGTACAAACTCGTCTGAAGCGAAAGAACATAACAGCGATGCTGCTTAAATTAAGTGGTTGATTTTTTCCAAGTTCGATTGTGTCGCTACCTCGGTATTGATTTTATGCGTCCTGGATATATCGGAGTACCCCCTTTATAATAGCAATAGACATTTTATGTAGAAAAACGATATTGTTATATCATTCCACAGACCTATCTTGACGGAGCTTCATTCTTGTTTACCCATTTCTCTCTCCATCGCCTGCTGATGAAGTCGCTTAATGAACTTAATTTTCGTGACCCAACCCCGGTGCAAGTCGAATCCATTCCTATTGCACTGGATGGCGTCGATTTACAAGTCAGCTCAGAGACCGGCAGCGGCAAAACATTGGCTTATTTATTACCTCTGCTCCATCGCCTATTGGTTACCGCCAATCCAGATGCCGGAACCCGTGCCTTGGTCTTGCTCCCTACACGAGAATTGGCACAGCAAGTGTTTATGAACTGCCAAAACCTGGCCAAACACACTAACCTGGAAACAACTCTAATAATCGGCGGTGGTGATTTTGAAGCACAAGCCGAACAACTCATTAAAAATCCACACATCGTCATTGCAACGATCGGCCGGTTATTGGAACACCTTGACCGTGGCTTGCTCGATCTGAATAAACTGGATATGTTAGTACTCGATGAAGCGGACCGCATGTTAAATATGGGGTTTGCTGAAGAGGTACTTAAGATTGCCACAGCATGTAATTCGCAACGTCAAACTTTGTTGTTTTCAGCCACGCTAAAAAATAAATGGCTGCATCGCATAACCAGTCAAGTATTGCGAGAACCTGAAAAAATCAGCATCAATACCGAAAGAGGTGCCCATGCTCACATTCAGGAACAAATTATTTTGGCTGACAATAACAAGCACAAAATAGAACTTACCTTGTGGCTCCTGGCGAATGAAAACTATAGCAAAGCATTAATATTCACCAACAGCCGTGACCGCGCAGATAGCCTCAGCAATGCCTTTATTAAAGAAAAACAACATGCAGGGGTACTGCATGGTGAAATAAACGCACTAAGGCGTGAGCGTGTACTGGCCTTATTGCGAGAAGACAAACTGAATGTTCTTATTGCCACTGATGTTGCCGCCCGCGGCCTCGACATAGCAGGCGTAGACCTGGTTATTAATTTTGAAATGCCTCGCCGTGGCGATGACTACACCCACCGCATAGGCCGCACAGGTCGTGCTGGCCAACAGGGGCTCGCCATCACCTTAATTAAATCTACAGAATGGAACCTCAAGGCTAATATCGAACGTTACCTCAAACATAAATTAGAACCTCGCACTATTGAAACACTCCAAGCCGATTATACTGGCCCAAAAAAACTCAAAGCCTCAGGCCGAACGGTGGGTAGCAAAAGAAAAAAAGAGAATAAAAAACCAGAGGAAAAAAAAATAAAGCAACGTCATCGCGACAAAAAAAATATAGGAAAACGCCGTAAACCAAGCCATTCCACTGAATCAGAAAAAAGCAATAAAAATTAAGTTTGAAGGCACAACATTCTTGTCGCAATCAGTTTTCGCTACAGAGAAGCCATTCACAACCACTTCTACGAAATGCATGCTATGAATAGCGATGACGTGCACTTAACACCTAAATCTCAAGCGCCATGGGTATATTTACCTCATCAGGCGATACAGCTTCAAACTCTTGGTTACGAGCCTTAATTATCCATTTATCTAATGTTGAGCAATCAATACCTAAGGATAATGAAGTAGTAAATGTTTTTTTCATTTCGAATTACCTCTAATTGAAAATTAGAGTCGACAACTAGCCTGACATAGGGGGTACTCAAGGTTTCTTCAGAAAACGCCGCTAACTAACATAAGGGAATGCGTCCTCTTTTGATTTAAGTTTTTGATATTCAGAGGACACTTGTTCGGCCACAGGCATAGGCATGATTGATTTCACCGCAGCCTGACCTACCTACTTTAAGGGGGACAAGCCATGAAATATTTAACACAGACAACAATAGTTGTATTATTTAGCGTTTTCAGTATGAATGTCACTGCTGGAGGCATCACCACCATCTCGGCAAAGTCACTGATCAATCACGAAGAGTCTAGTGTCAATACGACTCCAACTCGATTTGACCGTATTCTTAATACCATTGGTGGGAGTGTATCCCGAGCAGCCTTTACCCGTGCTGTTGTCAACCGTGAACCCATTGATACCGTTAAGACCATCAAAAACAATTTACGACACCTCTATTTTTTTACCGAACTCAAAGGTTTTATGGGAGAGACAGTTTTTCATCGCTGGGAGTTTGATGGTGAAGTCATTGCAGAAGTAAAATTCCAGATCGGCGGTTCCAGATGGCGTGTCTGGTCAAATACCAATATACTACCTAACTTACTTGGCGAATGGAAAGTTTCTGTCGTTGATATCACCGGGCGAATCATCCAGGAAGCCATGATCAATAGAGAGTGAACGCTATCCTGTGGTGTTTGAAATTCAGGGGTCATATCTCGATTTCAACCGCCACGGGTAGGTTAAATTTCTCTGGTCGCCAAAAAAGTAATGTCGGGCCATCGTTCTTCTGTCAACTGTAAATTAACTCGCGTCGGAGCAATATAAACAAGCTGACCCGCACCATCAAGAGCAAGGTTGTCTGCCGCTTTCTTTTTGAATTCTTCAAGTATTTTTATATCCGGACAAACGACCCAACGTGCGGTATTTACGGTAACGGCCTCAAACACGCAGTCTACTTTATACTCATCTTTTAATCTTTGCGCAACCACATCAAATTGTAAAACACCAACGGCACCGAGGATGAGATCATTGTTATTCATGGGTTTGAGCAACTGTGTCGCGCCTTCTTCACAAAGCTGTTGCAATCCTTTTTGCAGCGCTTTCATTTTAAGAGGGTCTTTCAAGCGAGCACGGCGAAACAATTCTGCAGCAAAGTTGGGAATACCCGTAAACTTTAGCTCTTCACCCAAGGTGAACGTATCGCCAATTTGAATCGTTCCATGGTTGTGGAAACCGATAATATCCCCGGGAAAAGCCTCTTCCGTATGTCCTCGATCAGCAGCCATAAAGGTAATAGCGTTAGAGATTTGCACATCGCGTCCCATGCGCACATGCCGTAGTTTCATCCCCTTGTTATAGCGTCCTGAGCAGACGCGTAAAAAAGCAATACGATCCCGGTGTTGAGGATCCATATTGGCCTGAATTTTAAATACAAAACCGCTGAAGTTTTCCTCGTCAGGAGAAACTTTGCGTGTTTGTGTTGCACGCGATAGCGGAGTCGGTGCCCAATCAGAAAAAGCATCCAGTAATTCGCCCACACCAAAATTGTTGATCGCTGAGCCAAAAAACACCGGGCTAAGTTCTCCACGCAGATAAGCTTTTTGGTTAAATTCGTGGCTCGCACCGCGTACCAATTCGATTTCCTCTCTGAGTTCATCGGCTAAAGTGCCCCACAATTCATCAAGACGAGAATTATCTAGGCCATTAATCACTTCCCCTACTTGAATTTTACCGCCATGTGTTGAGCTGAAGAGGTGAATGGAATCATTGTAAAGATGGAAGACACCTTTAAAATTTTTCCCCATGCCGATTGGCCAGGTAATCGGCGCGCATTGAATTTTTAAAACCGCTTCAACTTCGTCCAATAAATCGATAGGGTCGCGGCCTTCTCGGTCTAGTTTATTGATAAAAGTAATAATGGGGGTATCCCGTAAGCGACAGACCTCCATCAATTTGATGGTTCTCTGCTCCACTCCTTTGGCGCTGTCAATCACCATCAAAGCGGAATCTACCGCCGTCAATGTGCGATAGGTATCTTCAGAAAAGTCCTCATGACCTGGTGTATCAAGCAAATTAATAATGCTGTCTTGATGAGGAAATTGCATCACCGAGGTCGTCACCGAAATGCCACGCTGCTTTTCCATTTCCATCCAGTCAGACGTGGCGTGGCGAGCTGCTTTTCGCCCTTTAACCGTCCCCGCCAACTGAATCGCCCCCCCAAACAACAGCAGTTTTTCAGTGAGCGTGGTTTTACCTGCATCGGGGTGCGAGATGATAGCAAAAGTTCTTCTGCGCCTTATCTGGTCTACGATATCGCCAGAACTCATTCTTGTATTTCCTATAGTTTGTACAATAATTCAAACTTACT
>JAADHS010000053.1 GCA_013151745.1 Gammaproteobacteria bacterium
AGGGTTAGATTACGGAACCTTGGGTGCGCTCAATGAGTATGCACAATGGCGACAGCAAGACCACCGTCAGGTGATTGCCTTTACCGATACGATGGCGCGACTGTTTACCAACCCATTTCCGCCGGTGGTCATCGCTCGCAATCTAGGCTTGCTGGCTTTAGATCTGATTCCGCCTGTTAAAAAAATGTTCGTTAAACGCACCATGGGCATGGCGGGTCGCTTGCCCAGGTTAGCCCGGGGGATCGCATTGTGAAAGCACGTTACGATATCGTGATTGTTGGCGGCGGCATGGTAGGCGCCTGTTTAGCTTGTGCTTTGGCACCTTCGAACTTGCATATTGCCATTTTAGAGTTTTCCGAACCCCAATTAACCTGGCCAGAAGACAGCGTTGATTTACGTGTCTCTGCCATCTCTATCGCTTCGCAGCGTATTTTTAAAGCCGTGGGAGCCTGGCAACACATGGTCTCTGCACGAGTGAGCCCTTATCGGGAAATGAAAGTGTGGGACAGCAACGGCAAAGGGGAAATTCATTTTGACAGTGCGGATATTGGCGCAGCAGAGATGGGGCATATCATTGAAAACCGAGTGATTCGGGCCGCATTATTAAAGCGTATCGCGGACTATTCCAATATTGATTTTATTTGTCCAGCAAGCCTGGCCTCGTGGCAGCGCGATGACCATATCGTACATCTAACATTAAGCGATGATACGAAAATTCAAACCTCATTACTCGTCGGTGCGGATGGTAGTCGTTCGCAAATTCGAGAGCAGGCGGACATCTCACATTATGGTTGGTCTTATCATCAAAGTGGCGTTGTTGCTGTAGTAGAAACAGAGCGACCGCATCAAAAAACCGCCTGGCAGCGTTTTCTAACCAACGGGCCGCTTGCTTTTTTACCTCTGGCCGACGGTCGCTCGTCGGTCGTATGGTCAACAACCCCAGCCGCTGCAGAACAATTACTGAGCATGACTGACGAACAATTTTGTCTGAAACTGAGCGCGGCACTGGAAGAACGTTTGGGTGCAGTACTGACAACGACCCAACGCGCGGCTTTTCCATTACGGCTACAGCATGCCGAACACTATGTGAAAGAACGAGTGGCTCTGGTCGGTGATGCGGCGCATATGATTCATCCACTGGCGGGTCAGGGAGCCAATCTTGGCTTTCTCGATGCCGCCTGTTTAGCTGAAGTCATCCATAACGCCACCCAGAAAAGCAACGATATTGGATCATTAAAAACTTTACGGCGCTACGAACGTTGGCGTAAGGGTGGAAATGTGTCCATGATGTATACCATGGATGGGTTTAAACGCTTGTTTGGTCATCACATGAGTTCGGCGATATGGTTACGCAACACCGGACTGTCATTAACGAACCAATGCAAACCGGTTAAACATCGTTTAATGCAGCAAGCGATGGGAGAAGTGGGAGACTTGCCTCGGCTGGCACAACAAATAATTTGATCTTTTTAATGAGAATGATTATCATTAACAAGTCAAGTTGACAAGTTGTGGAGCCGGATGATGATAGACATAAAAAAAACACTGACCTTAATTTTGATTCTAAGCTTGTTTTCAACGCTGTTTTCGTTAACTTATGCGGCAGACGATGAACTGATTGTATTTTCTGGTCGTAAAGATACCTTTGTCAAACCTGTTGTTAAAGCTTTTACCAAAAAAACCGGAATTAAAGTGCTATTGCATACCGCTGAGTCAACGGCTTTGTTGAATAAACTCCGCCTGGAAAAATCGGCGACACAGGCTGATCTGTTTTTAAGTAATGATGCGGGCAACTTACAATTAGGGAGTCAAATGGGCTTGTTTCGCCCTATTAACAACGCGCTAAGTGAACTTATCCCTGAACAATATCGAGCGACAGATAACCGCTGGCTGGGTCTGTCAGCACGCGCTCGCGTGCTGGTGGTGAATACAGACCGAGTAAAAAATGAAAATGAATTTGATTCTGTTTTTGATTTGGCTAAACCCTCATTGAAAGGGCAAATTGCAATAACCAACTCAACCAATGAAAGCTATATTGCAGGCGTAACCGTCTATTTAAAAGCAACAAATCGAACACGTGTGAAACACTGGCTTGAAGGTTTGAAAGCGAATACCGAGAGTAACGTGTTTGCTAAACATAGTCATATTGTGACCGCAGTTGCCCGAGGTAGAAAAACAGTGGGGTTAGTCAATCATTATTATATCTATCGCCATCTGGCACAACATCCCGATGCGCCGATCGCCATCGTAATGCCAGATCAGGGCGATAACGCGATGGGCGTCGCCTGGAATGTTGCGGGGGTGGCGATATCCAAGTACTCTAAAAAACAACCGTTAGCCGAACGCTTTGTTGAGTTTCTTGTCTCTGTCGAGGGTCAAAAGCTGTTTGCTGAGACCAATGACGAATATCCTGTTCGTAGCGGGGTCGCAGCAGCTCAGGCCATCCCGCCAGCAGCCAGTTATAAAATAGCGAATGTGCCTATGGTAGAACTGGGTCGCTACCGCAATGAAACCATCGATTTACTAGAAGAAGTCGGAATGCCTTGATTGGAACCGGTATTAGAGGAATAGCAGGACGGATTACACCCAAGTTTGGCGTACTCGGATGGATCGTAGGATGGGTCGTGGCGTTGGCAGCCATCCCTTCCCTTTTTGTACTATACAGCAGTGCTCAATTATCCTGGACAGAATGGCTTAACCTGGGTTCGACGCGCTTACCCGGCTTGCTCTGGAATACCTTATTATTAGCCATGTTAGTGGCGATAGGCTGTTTTGCTCTCGGAGTCTCTACCGCCTGGCTTGTCGCCCGGCGGAAATTCGCCGGGCGTAAACTGGCGATATGGTTATTGGTTTTACCTCTGGCTATTCCTACTTATGTCTTTGCTCATATTTATTCCTCAATGTTAACGGAGGAAGGCTGGCTGGGGCTCACCTGGATTTTCTTTTTTGGTCACACCATCGACATTCCTGATATATATAATGCCGTTGGTGTCGCTGTTATTCTCTCCCTGGCTGGGTTTTCTTATGTTTTTTTGTTGGTTAGAGCGGCCTTGTTACGCTCTAACCGGCGCTTGGAAGAGGCCGCTCGTATTCATGGTGCCTCACCCTTGCAAACTTTTCGACGAATCAATTTACCCTTGTTACGCCCAGCCATCGCCGCGGGGCTGGCTGTGGTGGTATTGCACGTCTTGTCAGATTTTGGTGCGGTCAGCATGCTGCGT
This sequence comes from Gammaproteobacteria bacterium, assembly GCA_013151745.1. Lineage (GTDB taxonomy): Bacteria > Pseudomonadota > Gammaproteobacteria > JAADHS01 > JAADHS01 > JAADHS01. Next base: position 3,222 of record JAADHS010000053.1, read on the forward strand.
TATCAAACCTTTACGCTCAGTATCTATTCACAAATGAGTGGTCGTTTTGATTATAATGCCGCAGCAGGACTGAGTCTGGTATTGCTCGCTCTAAGTTTAACATTCTTGGCATTAGAGCGTTTTTTTCGGAGTAAACAACGTTATTACTCTAGTGCTCAAGCACAAATAGTGAAAGCCAAACCCGCAAGCCAGGCTGAATTATGGCTGATCTGGATCTGGATTGGCCTGGTGTCCTTATTTGCCTTTGTCCTGCCTGTCACCTGGATGTGTGTTTGGTCCTGGGAGGCGTGGGCGGCTGATTATATAACAGCAGAATTCTGGGGTTATGTCTTTAATTCTGGCGTCGTCAGTTTTACTGCGGCAACCCTCGCTATTATTCTCGCCTTTCCCATTGCTTTGTATCACGCTCGTCACCCTTCTATTTCCAGCCATACTTTTTTGCATGTTGCAAATATGGGGTTTGCCTTACCCGGCCCTGTGGTTGCATTGGGTGTGATCACGTTTATGTTGAGTGTCATGCCCGCGTTATACGGCGGGCTAGCCGCCTTGATTATGGCCGTAGTCGTGCGTTTTTTGCCGCTCGCCATTCAGGCTCAGGAAGCTTCAATGCAACAACTGACCCCCTCGCTGGAGCAAGCCGGGCGTATTTTGGGAGCCGGCCCCTTTGAAAACCTCTGGCGAGTGACCTTGCCTATGGTTCGAGGCGGGTTGGTGAGCGCCTGGGTACTGGTCTTTATTGATGTACTTAAAGAGCTGCCCGCCACCTTATTATTACGCCCTGTGGGGTTTGATACCTTGCCAGTGAGAATATGGCTTGAAGCCAGCGAGGAAATGCTTGAGCTGGCAGCCCCGGCAGCGCTGATCCTGGTAATTGGCACTTGCCCGGCAATTTGGGTTATGATGCGCAGTGAAAAAATCAAATAGACTGAACTGTTAATATTGACTAAATTAATGACTATTAAACAAACCCCCCTAGCCGCGAGCCATATACAAGCAAATGCTAAAATGGTCGATTTCGGCGGCTGGGAAATGCCACTTCATTATGGATCCCAAATTGAAGAACATCATGCCGTGCGTCAAGATGCGGGCATGTTTGATGTTTCACACATGACCATTGTTGATGTCTCGGGTGAGGGTGTCGATGAATTTTTGAAACGTTTACTAGCCAATAATATTGATCGTTTGAAATCAAAAGGTAAAGCACTTTATACTTGTATGTTAAATGAGCAAGGCGGCGTATTGGACGACCTTATTGTTTATAACCTTGAACCAGAAAAATATCGTATTGTATTTAATGCCGCCACGCGCGATAAAGTGATGGACTGGATTCACAGACATAAAAAAGGGTTTTACGTTTCGATAAATGAACGAGATGATTTAACCATGCTTGCCGTACAAGGGCCCAATGCTCGAGCAAAAGTCGAGGCCGCCCTCCCTGCCGCAGTATCAACACTCATTACCGATCTGGCTCCTTTTCATAGTGTTGAAGTTGAAAATATGTTTATCGCACGTACCGGATATACCGGTGAAGACGGCTATGAGTTGATGTTGCCTACCAACAAGATTACAGAACTGTGGGACGCTCTCGCTCATTCAGGTGTGCGACCCATTGGTTTGGGCGCGCGCGATACTTTACGCCTAGAGGCCGGAATGAATCTCTATGGGGCGGATATGAATGAAACGGTAAACCCTCTGGAATCGGGTTTAGGCTGGACGATTTCCTGGGAACCCGCAGAGAGAAATTTTATTGGGCGAGTCGCACTAGAGAAAAAACGCAAGGACAAAAATCGAAACAAGCTGGTAGGTCTGGTACTTGAAACAAAAGGCGTACTACGTAATCATCAAAAAGTCATGCTTGACGGGCAAGTCATCGGTGAAATTACCAGTGGCAGTTTCTCGCCTACCATGGGTCTAGCCATTGCCTTGGCTAGAGTACCGCGATCGGTCAGCGGTATGTGTCAGGTCGAATTACGAGGCAAGCCGGTTGTTGCCCGCATCGTGACCCCACCCTTTGTACGCAATGGGAAAATTTGCGTCGAACTTGACCATAAAATAAAAAGTACAACTGGAGCGGAGGAACTCTAATGAATAATATTCCATCACACCTTAAATATACCGATAGCCATGAATGGTCAGAATTACTGGATGATGGTACGGTCAGGATTGGTATAACAGATCATGCCCAAGGTTTATTGGGAGATATGGTTTTTATTGAACTGCCTGAAGTGGGACGCGAAGTCGCTGCTGCTGAAGACTGTGCTGTTGTCGAATCAGTCAAAGCCGCTTCAGATATATACAGCCCGGTTTCAGGTGAAATTATAGAAATAAATACAGAATTGGAAGAAAACCCTGAATTAGTGAATCAGTCCGCTAACCAGGATGGTTGGCTTTTTCTAGTCAGACCGCAAGATATTTCCGAATTAGACAAGCTGATGGATGCGAATGCCTATTCTGAATTATTAGCAGCTGACGAATAAAACAACTATTCCCAGAATAATTTTTCCACTTTTTTGACAAAACCCAAAATGTAATGACTCAGCGAGTCGTTACCCCCAATATTTAGGTCTGGATTATGCCTTTTATTCCGCATACGGATGATGATGTAAAGAAAATGCTCAATACTATAGGTGCTGAGCATATTGATGACTTGTTTGATGAAATTCCCGCCACATTGAAAAAAGAATGTCTGGCCGCCATTGAACAAAGTAAACCTGAGCTGGAAGTAGCTCAGCAACTGCGTTTGTGTGCATCACAAGATACTAGATTAAGCAGTTTTTTAGGCGCGGGGGCGTACGAACATCATATTCCAGCAGCGGTATGGGAAATAACAACACGCGGTGAATTTTATACGGCTTATACCCCCTACCAGGCCGAAGCGAGCCAAGGCTCATTACAAGCTTTGTACGAATATCAAAGCATGATCGCCAGTCTTACAGCTCTGGATGTCTCCAATGGCTCATTATATGATGGTGCTTCAGCGCTCGCAGAGGCGGTACTCATGGCGGTGCGAGCCAATCGTAAATCCAAATCCAAAAAAATACTGATTCCGCGTACGGTTCATCCCGCTTACCGTAAAGTGGTTCATAGTATCGTTCGCCTGCAAGGCATTCGTATAGAAGAAATTGACTATCACCGACAACAAGGCCGTATCGACCCCAAAAGTTTACCCGAAAAACCTGAAGATTTTGCCGCATTAATTATTCCGCAACCTAATTTTTTTGGATGTCTGGAAGAAGTCGACGCCCTAACTCGTTGGGCACATTCGCATCAAGCCTTGGTGATTGCGGTAGTGAACCCCATCGCTACGGCAGTCTTGCACCCTCCCGGCGAGTGGGGTGATGAGGGGGCGGATATCGCCTGTGGTGAAGGCCAACCTCTGGGTATACCGTTAACCTCGGGTGGCCCCTACTTCGGCTTTATGAGTTGTAAACAAGCGATCGTACGGCAAATGCCAGGGCGTATTGTCGGACAGACGGTTGACCTGGATGGCAAGAGAGGCTTTAGCTTAACGTTACAAGCAAGAGAACAACATATTCGACGATCTAAAGCCACATCCAATATTTGTACCAATCAAGGCCTGATGGTCACCGCAGCCACTATTTATATGACCTTGATGGGGCCTGGCGGTTTGGCACATACCGCTTCGAATTCCCATGCCGGACTGGGTGAGCTTTTGCATGAAGCGACGCAAATAAAAGGCATAGAACCCGCTTTTTCTGGCACCTTTTTTCATGAAACTGTATTGAAAATTGATAAAGACATTGATAGTGTACTCGGCTCCATGCTCCAGTCAGGAATTTTAGCGGGGTACAAACTGGCAGATGAATACCCAGAGCTGGATCAGCATTTATTAGTTTGCGTAACGGAAACAAAATCTACCGCAGATAAAGTTAACTATATTGCAATGCTAAAAAAAGCATTGGAATCTTGATATGGCAACGATCAATCTTAGAGGCCAATGTATCCATACTTGCGGTGATTTGCCGGAATTTGGCCAGGTTGCGCCTGATTTTGTACTAACAAAAACAAACCTTAAAGATGTCGGGCTAAATGATTTTACCGGCAAGCGTAAAATTATTAGCCTGTTTCCGAGTTTGGATACACCAGTTTGCGCCCTTTCCATCAAACATTTTAACAAAACAAATTACGAAGCGGATACCGTCGTATTAATGGTGTCAGCAGATACACCCTTCGCCATGCAGCGTTTTTGCAAACAAAATAACGTAAACAATATTGTTGCTTTATCAATGATACGGAATCGAAATTTTGCTCAGGACTATGGTGTATTAATGACCAATGGACCACTTGCCGGTTTACTGGCTCGCGCGGTCATCGTGCTGGATAGCAATAATAAAGTCATTTATAGCGAACTCGTCTCTGAGTTATCTGATGAACCCGATTATGCGCAGCTTGCTGCAGCGCTGTAACAAAAATGATTAAAAACCAGGTGTGATAGATAATGTTGATTTTTGAAAAATCTCAAACGGGTAGAAAAGCACATGCTCAGCATGTAAAAGCAGGCTCATTAAAGGATATTCCAGAGCATTTTTTGCGCAAAGCTCCACCCGACTTGCCTGAGGTATCTGAGTTAGAAGCCGTGCGTCACTTTACGAATTTATCGAAAAAAAATTTTTCAATCGATACTCATTTTTACCCCCTGGGTTCCTGCACGATGAAATACAACCCTCGCGCCTGCAATACCCTGGCCTCATTACCCGAGTTTCTCAACCGTCACCCTTTGGCACCGGACAGTACGGGACAAGGGATGTTGGCCTGTTTATATGATTTGCAAGAAATGCTGAAAACCGTCACAGGAATGAAAGGCGTCTCGTTATCTCCTATGGCGGGAGCGCAGGGTGAATTTGCCGGTATCGCCATGATCAGAGCCTATCACGATGCCCGAGGTGATGATCAGCGCACCGAAATTTTAGTGCCGGATGCCGCGCATGGTACGAATCCGGCGACAGCCATTATGTGTGGCTATAAAGTCAAAGAAATCAAAACAAATGCGCAAGGGGACGTTGATATTGAAATCCTTAAACAAGCATTGGGTTCGCATACAGCTGGGATTATGTTAACCAACCCTTCCACCTTAGGCGTCTTTGAACGTCAGATATGTGAAATTGCAGCCCTGGTTCATGAAGCAGGAGGACTATTATATTACGATGGTGCAAATTTGAACGCCATACTGGGCAAAGTCACTCCCGGTGACATGGGGTTTGATGTTGTACATATGAATTTACATAAAACGTTCTCTACACCCCATGGCGGTGGCGGGCCTGGCTCAGGCCCGGTTGGGGTCAATGAACGTTTATTACCGTATTTACCCGTACCGACCGTCGCTTATGATGGCTCGTCTTATCGTTGGTTAACCGCAACAGACAGACCGGAAACCATCGGTCAATTGTCTGCTTTTGGCGGTAATGTAGGCATCCTCTTGCGGGCTTATATTTATGCCTTATTGTTGGGTCGTGACGGCATGGAACGTGTTGCCGAGTATTCGGTGCTCAATGCCAATTATCTCATGATCAAACTGCGCGAAGCAGGATTTGATTTGGCTTTCAATGATCGGCGAGCCACGCATGAATTTATCGTTACCCTGAAAAAACAAGCTCAAACCCTCGGAGTCACAGCAATGGATGTGGCCAAGCGTTTATTAGACAAAGGTTATCATGCCCCCACAACCTACTTTCCACTCCTTGTTGCCGAATGCCTGTTAATAGAACCAACAGAAACGGAATCCAAACAAGAAATTGATCGCTTTATTGAAGCCATGATTGCGATTCTCAAAGAAGCGAAATTACATCCCGAAGTGGTGACAACCTCTCCCCATACGCTACCCGTTAAACGTCTCGATGATGTGCGCGCTGCACGAGAGCTGAACTTAAGATGGCGAGCTGAGGTATAAAACCAAGATGTTGGATGAAATCAAGACGGAGATACAACGTCTGCAAGCCGCTGCAAAGTATTCGTGTGCAGGACTTAAAGCCGCTTATCAAGGCGAAGCTGCCTTTCGTTTGGAAATCAAACTTAGCTTCATTATTTTGCCGCTGGCTATGGTTTTGGGTGAGCGCGCAGTTGAACAAAGCCTGCTGATCGCGGTCTGGCTAATCGTCTTAATCACTGAATTATTAAATTCCGCTATAGAGACAGCCATTGATCGAATAAGCAAGGATAAACACGAGTTATCGGGTCGAGCAAAAGATATCGGTTCGGCCTCCGTATTGGTCGCCATGGTGAATGCCGTTATCGTCTGGCTGTTTATATTAATTAATTAAATTTTATTATCGAGGGTAAAAAAATGAAAGCATTAATTTGTGGCTCCTATGCCTATGACAACATCATGGTATTCCAGGATCGATTCAAAAATCACATTTTGCCCGACAAAGTTCATATGTTAAATGTGTCTTTTTTGGTACCGGAAATGCGCCGGGAGTTTGGAGGGTGCGCAGGAAATATCGCCTATAATATGAAATTATTAGGTCATGATCCTCTGCCCATGGCCACAGTAGGCCGTGATTATTCTCCCTATGGTGAATGGTCTGAAAAAGTAGGCGTTGATCAAACATATATAAAAGTAATCGATAACACGTTTACTGCACAAGCTTTTATTACGACCGACCTGGATGACAATCAAATTACCGCCTTTCATCCTGGCGCGATGAACTTTTCTCAAGAAAATACCGTCCCCACTGACCAGGGGATCAAATTAGGTATTATTTCACCCGATGGCCGTGATGGCATGATCGAACATGCTCAGCAATTTGCAGAGGCTGATATTCCTTTTATTTTTGACCCCGGTCAAGGTATGCCGATGTTTGATGGCACTGATTTACTGAACTTTGTCGACAAAGCAACCTGGGTGACTATGAATGACTATGAAGCACAAATGCTGCAGGAAAAAACAGGAAAATCTCTCGATAAAATTGCTCAGCAAGTCAAAGCATTAATCGTGACATTAGGTGGAGAAGGTTCGCATATTTATACCCAGGGTAAGCGAATTGACATCCCCACACCCACACCGGCAACCATAGCAGACCCAACCGGTTGTGGTGATGCCTACCGAGCAGGTTTGATGCACGGCTTACTCAATGATTATGACTGGGAAACAACAGGACGAATTGCTTCCCTGATGGGCGCACTCAAAATTGAACACCCCGGTACGCAGAACCACAATTTGACGATGCAAGAAATAAAAGATCGCTTTGTCGCCAGCTATGACCGTAAAATGGCCTGATCCATTACGCCTTTTCTTTTCTGACAAGACGGATCAAACATGATTAAGTTATATGGTTATAAAAAATGCGGAACCTGTCGTAAGGCAGAAAAAGCATTCGCTGAGATGAATATTGAATACACGTTTATCGATGTGACAGAGCAGCCACCTTCTGCGGCTGCTCTGGAAAAAATGGTTAAACAAGCCAAAGTCGAATACAAAAAGTTGTTAAATACCAGTGGTATTCAATATAGAGAATTAAAAATAAAAGATAAACTACCTGGCATGACGAACAAGGAAATAGTGCAAATGCTGGCTGAGAATGGTCGATTGATCAAACGACCTCTGGCGACCGATGGCAATAAAACAACGATTGGTTTTAAAGAAGATATTTTCAGAGCAGCATGGGAGAGGAAGTGAGTACTTTGAGATGATTCAACGGGCTCGATAAACAATACGACCCTTTGATAGATCATAAGGCGTCAGCTGAACGGTCACTTTGTCCCCTGTAAGTATGCGGATATAGTTCTTTCTCATTCGACCTGATATATGGGCAGTGACCACATGACCATTTTCTAACTCTACTCGAAACATCGTGTTGGGCAAGGTCTCGGTGACCGTACCTTCCATTTCAATATTTTCTTCTTTTGCCATAGGACTAAACAACTTTCCTTAATTGAACGTATTTGCATTTGTGCGGTCGGTAGTTTAACCCATATATTTATATTTTGCAGATACTTTTTTTGCTTCGACTTTATGAGCGCGCCATTGTCCATTGCTCATTTTGGTAAATTTCGAACGGCTGGTATTGATTTTTATAAGACATTTTATGATGGTTCTCCAACCAGTAGCCCAGATAGTGCCAAGGTAATTGCTTTTGCTTCAATTGCTCCAATTGCCATAATATTGCATATTTACCCAAGCCTCTATGTCTTTGCTGCGGCTCATAGAAGGTATAGACCGCTGACCAGCCTTGTTGCAAGCAATCAATCACCGCGACCAAAATTAACTGATTGTTAACTCGCCCTTCTATAAACAGCGTATCTATACCCTCGCTGGTAAGAAATTTCAGATAGCTTTCAGGTGTCGGGTTGTTCATTCCACCCTCTGGATGTTGGCCATCAAGATAACGGCAATAGAGTGCAAAATGTTCATCGCTAAAGCAAGGCTCGCGAAGCTGGATACGGATATCCTGGTTCAACTTGATGTTGCGTCTCTGGTTACGTGAAGGGCAAAAATCAGTCGTGCGAACACGAGAGGCGATACAGTCCTGGCAGGTTGCGCAGTGAGGACGATAAAGGGTATTACCGCTACGACGAAAGCCATATTGAATTAACTCTTCATAGAGGGTGGTACTGAGCTTGATATCTGGATCTAGTACGAGCGATGTGCTTTCACGCGGTGTAAAGTAACTACATGGCTGGGGTTGAGTTACAAAAAAACGAAGTGCTTCTTTCGAGTTTTCAGTGTCACTCATCCGCTATTTTTTGCTGCCATGCTCATGTGAAGCTTCATGGCTGTGATGATCATGCGTGTGTATGGATTCATCGTGACTATGTTGAATAAAATCACTTTCGTGGGAATGGTCATGATGCGTCCCCTTTGGGTCATGAAAATGTTGGTCTGCCACTTTTTCATGTAAGTGTTCATGTTCGTGATCATGAAAGTGAATATGAACA
>JAADHS010000276.1 GCA_013151745.1 Gammaproteobacteria bacterium
GCACTTTTGTTCAATCAGAACGAACGAATACGAACTAAATCAGAGCGCTACTTATATAAATTATTGTGTTCCATTCCTTAGCCTATCAATAGCTTAGTCCTTATTTTACTAGAGCTGCTGGAGAAGGTTTGATGCTAAAAATGCTTAAGTTAGTGCCACTCCACTTCAACCCTGATGTATCCCCACGAATCTCACTGGTATAACACCAACTCCATGTAAGGCTTTATATTAATTTGGTCCTTTCCTCTAAAGTAAAAAAACAAAGGGCTCTAAAATTCTCTCGGAAAAACACGCCGCTACGCCCTGTGTTTCTCAGCAATTCAGATCGTTAGCCTTTAGAAAAATGGGCATCCAGTTTATCGAGCACTTTTAGGCCCTTGTCGATATTTCCACTTGCTGCTAGCGCACAAAACCGTACTTCACTATCAAATTCAGCAAGAGCTTATGTTGAAAGCTCTTCAATTAATTTGTTTACGCTTACATGCCTATGTTTCGCAAAGGCTTTTAAACGACTGTGTTTATCATCAGGCACCCGGACAGTTAACGTTGCCATATCATTCACCTTGCAATAGTGTTTCTGGGATTAATATTTTTAAGTTGGGAAATTTCAATTCAACATTTAGCAAATCACGAATGTTATTAGTAATAATGTGTGTAGCATTACCTGCAAGAGCGAGTTCGATCAAAAAATTATCGCCTTCATGAATAATATTTGGACGCCATAAATGGTAAATTGGAACCCAGCGACAAACATTGCAGAAGGAATGAAGTAATTCCAGGGTTTCTTTTGAGGTTAATGGGCAAATATCAAGCACTTGCTCTCGCTTGTTCACATCTTCGTACTATTGAAAAAAGGTATTACTAATCAATGGGTTATGATCATCCAAGAGGCACCTTCTTATAGTTTCCCGATTCAGGCCGTGGGCACCGATCAAAGCACTAACAAGAATACTTGTATCAATAACCACTATATCAGTCATGACAATATGATAGCATATATGCAATCATAACCAACGGGGTTTAAAAGGGTCGGAGTATTTTTTATTTGATCAGTCGATGAAGTTGGTTATTATAAAGCCACTCCAACTCCTTTCTTCTTAAATAAAGATATAAAAAATTTTACCCAAAATTTATAGATAATTCATGCCCTTAAGGGCGACTATCCTTTTAAAAATTTATGGCGGAATATAATAAGTAAAAAAGTAAAAAATCGGAATGAGCATCGTAGGAAAAAGAGGCCTCGCGCACTAGAGCGAGAAGAGACAGCCCAGTCGACAGCTAGGCGTTATTGTGATCCTGATTCATTAAATTCAGTTGAAGAACCAGAAGGACTTGTGTCTAGCTGTAGTCAGGAAAGATAACTTTATACACCACAGAAAACCGGCACAGGCATCAAATATCATTAACATCACACAATCAGTCTACATTGGAAAATATATGAAATTTTTTATTCGCATCATACTTTTGGTCTCTATATTACCGGCATTGAGCTACGGGGAAGAAAAACTTAAACACAAAGAACATAAAAGCGCTTCTGAAGTAGAGGCACTTTCTGATGATTTACGCAATTTACTTTCTCAAGAAATGCAAGCATTGCAAAATGGAATGATGGCTATTATCATCCCTGCATATGTTTCTGGAAACTGGAAAGAAATCGAAATTATCGCGGGAAAAATAAAAAACAGCTACATATTGAAACAAAGCCTAACAGAAAGCCAAGCAAAAGAGTTGCATTCAGTATTGCCACATGAGTTTATTGAAAAAGATCAGAGATTCCATTATTTGGCGGGCATGCTTGAACATGTTGCAGAAAAGAAAAAACCTGAACTAATAAATTTTTATTTTTCTAAAATGAGTGAGTCATGCGTTAGTTGCCATCAGACTTTTGCAACGCATAAATTTCCAGCATTAATACCAAAGACGGAAGAAAAGCATACGCATTAAAATATATAAACGGCATAGGAAAGAATCCCTTCCCAATACCATTAAGTTAAGCACGCTCGGTCAAAACCCAGGGCTGCCGAAAAGCCTGTCGCTTTGTTAAATTCAGTGTTTGCAAACGCAGGAGATAGGTATTATTGACATAATACCTGACACGCGCAATCTCGCATCAAATGAAGACTCCACCAGCTAAAGCCGGTGGAGTCTTCACTTAGAGAATCGGAGTTGATACGTTTAACCATTTTGTTATCAGTTTTTTGCCAGTACAAATAGCCATCCCATGCGTGGTCGGCAAAAATTAAATTCATTCATTTCCCTTGGTAACCCACTTCCGCTCTCAAGTTGAGAAATAGATTCAATGAATCTTTTCATATTCGTAGAAAATGTGGGGTCTCAATACTTGATTAGTATGCCGTCACTCTGAGAGCCCGCTTTTTCTTTTTCAAGGTAGTTGTCTGGCGGAAAAACGTTTCCACCTCCCCTGCTTTCAAGCACTTCCTTCCTGTGTTCATATTTTCTGGTTGTGTAACTCCAGTAGCAGACGGACAGGTATACAAGGGAATAAGATCAGCAGCGATGGGAAGTCTTGCCTGCTCACAAACAACACGGAAACCCTTTACATAAATTACGCATCCTCACATGCATAATGACTGATTCCAATGAAATCGCTGGCGCTGTTGTGGCCAACCCCGGTCTTGGCAGTGATGAGGTCGCTCGTCGTCAGGCACAGTATGGCCCTAACGCCTTGGAAGAAAAACGGGTTTCCGTCCTGCGCCAGCTTTTGGGTTATTTTTGGGGTCCCATCCCATGGATGATCGAGGTGGCGGCTGTGCTCTCCGCGCTGGTGCGACATCTGGCTGATTTTTTGATCATCATTACCTTGCTGATTTTCAATGCAGCGGTGGGCTTTTGGCAGGAATATACCGCGGGCAATGCTGTAACAGCACTGATGAAACAATTGGCCCTGAGGGCTCGTGTGCGGCGCGATGCCCTATGGCAGGAAATTGATGCCCGACAACTGGTTCCCGGTGACATCGTGCGCATTCGTCCGGGTGATGTGATTCCTGCTGACATCAAACTGGTGGAAGGTGATTATCTCAGCATTGATCAGTCGGCACTCACTGGCGAATCCCTGCCCGTGACTAAACGTACGGGAGACGAGGCTTTCTCCGGTACTGTGGTTAAACAGGGTGAGGTGGTGGCCGAAGTGACAGCCATCGGAGCCACCACTCGCTTCGGCAAGACTGCCAGTCTCGTGCAACAGGCAAAGACTGTTTCCCATTTCCAGAAAGCGATACTGACCATTGGCGATTATCTCATTTACATCAGCCTGACGTTGGTGGCTGTGCTGATTATTGTTCAGCTGCATCGTCAGGAGCCCTGGCTGGATTTAGTGCAATTTGCGCTGATCCTCGTCGTCGCATCCATTCCTGTTGCCATGCCCGCAGTACTCTCCATGACCATGGCCATGGGGGCCATGGCTTTGTCGAAACGCAAGGCCATTGTTACTCGTCTGGAATCCATCGAAGAAATGGCAAGCATGGACATACTGTGCTCGGACAAAACCGGCACCCTGACACAAAACCGTCTGACGCTGGGCG
>JAADHS010000011.1 GCA_013151745.1 Gammaproteobacteria bacterium
GGCTATTATCGCCTATTTTTTTAAGAAAGTATCTCTATGATTTTAAATGAAATGTAGGAGGTTAGGGTAGAGTTTTGTCAGGCAATCAGGGCTCTATGCATTAGTATGGTTTGTGGTCAATGACGCAATTAAAATGCTGACTTACCGTTTGTTACGAAAGGAAGAGTTTTTTGCATGAGTAATGGATAAGCCCTAAATGATGTCATGTAATGAATCATTCTATGGGGCAATGCAATCATCGAGGGGAGTACCAAAAACACCTGGGTCGTTTGGTGAGAAGGGTACTTTTATTTTCAAAATTACTTGAGATGTATGAAATTTGTCTCAAACTATTTATCCACCAATATCATTTCAGATTTAGTCACTACCAAAATTAATAAGGAAAGGAGATAAATATGAATATTCAATCAATCGGAGCGGTAGGCAGTCTTGATCGCGGGGTACGTATCGTGTTGGGATTAGGGTTGATCGCGTTAGTATTCATTGGTCCACAGAGTCCATGGGGTTGGATCGGTGTGATACCGTTGGTTACGGGTCTTATCGGCTGGTGTCCTTTATACCGGATCTTTGGAATCAGGACTAAAAAAGTTACTCGCTGAACTCAATAGGAGGTAAGTTATTCGATGGTTTCTCCATCGGCTCCAATGATCTAACTCAATTAACGTTAGGTGTGGATCGCGACTCGGAAATTATTGCTTACGATTTTGATGAACGTGATCCTGGCGGGAAAGAGATGATCCGACGGGTGGTAACAGGTGCAAAGCGTAATGGTCGTCACTCTGGAATTTGCAGTCAAGCCCCGCTATACCCGTGGCGTTTGAAATTTAGGCTTGATTGCGGCTCTATTTTTTCCCTGACTTTGTTGGCACTCCTCGCAATCATCCCGATATTACTCGTTGTTTCGCCTTGCCAGAACAAAAATATACCTCGCACTTAATACCTAAATCTCAAACGCCACGGGTATAGCTGAATATTTGGTAGAAATCGGGATTGATGAAATGGAGTCTCAATCTCGGTACGCTACTGACTACCACACGGCATGTGTTAGAGGTAGAAAATTGATCATCAGGTAATTCTAAATCATATAGGAAACACGATGGAATCGTTACAAGAGAATAACCTATGGTTGAGACTAAACTACATTATCAGAATAAATAACCTGTATTTATTGAAAATTAAAACGATCCCGTAGGACGTGTTTTTTCATTTATTAATGAACTGTAACCTAGGTAGCAGATAAGATTATTGTTTTTTTGTTAATCTGTGTCCTAACGCTTCAAAAAATGGGATAAAAATTTTTGAACTAATTTATTTTATGTATCTAAGGGCGAATGCTCACGTTTTTTTGAAACGTTAGGGAGCACTCAGGTGCAATTCCAAGGGTGTAGAGAATTGCATTTAAATGCGTTATTGTTCGCGGTATTTTAGATGAAAAAGGAAAGGGATTATGACAATTAGAGAAAAAATAACCCAAGAAATCAGTCGAATTGTGAAAGAGGGTAAGGAAATTGATGAAAATATTATCCGTTTTGTGAAGGAAGATTTTCGCCAAATAAAGGATGATCTGGAAAAAATGGGTAAGCCTTTAAAACAAGCGACCTATGATACACTAGAGAGCGTAGAAGCCGGCTTGAAGGCTGTTGAGCACAAGGCAGAAGATATTCTTTCTCGTTCTGCTAATGCGGTTGTTGATGTGACCCGTGATGCGACAACAAAATCTGTGACTGTCGCTCGAACTTATGCAGAGCGTGCTAAAACCTCACTGAATAAGGCGGTGGAAAAATCTGTTGATGGCATAGATAATATCGAAGCTAAGACTCGAGAAGAGATGGAAAATGCTTATGCTATCTTACATGAAGAAACGATGTCAGAAAAAGCGAGATTGAATGAGGTGAGCGAAGGAATTAAGGCGTATGCCGAAAGTAAGGCTCAAGAATTGAGTGATGCTAAGCGAAAATCGTTACACACGTCAGCTAAAAAGGCCAAAGACGAGTTGGAGGCATGGGTGTGTGCCAGTGAAGAATATAGCAAGAAATTATTAGGCCATAGTCAAGCTCAAATTTCAGAATGGTTGGAAAAATTGAAAAATAAAATACATAAAAAAATATAAGCTAAGTTGTTCTTCGCTCTGGATCACACGGCTGCAAATTGCACTCATTGACATCAGAGAATATTGCTTTGCTGATTGCGACGATAAATTAAAGCTATCAATTACTGTATTCGAGGTTAAAACAAATGAATAAACATCCGAAAACAACCTCCGAGGAACACCGAGCGAAGGAAAATATAGGTGTATCAACGACGCATCTGACTAAGGTGTTTTTTCTGTATTTGTCCCTTGGGACCGTTATAACTATTTGGGTTTATTTTAGTGGCTTTGATATTTCTCATCCGTTATGGATGATGCTGGTTGCTTTTTTGACAGCCGTCCTGACGACAATAATTTACTGGTATGCATCTCATAAAACGTTTCACATAGAGGCGGTTAGCTTGATTGTTACTTTGATATTATCAATACTTGGCATTGGCGTGACTGATTACTCTCCAATGCAAAGTTATTATTATTGGGGGGCAATGTTATTGATATTGGCAGTTGCAGGCATTGCCATCGGTTGGGTTAGAGCTGATTTTTTGAACCGTCCAATGAGAGAAATTTTGGTTATTCAAATTGTTCATTGGTGTGCAACAGCGGTTGCAGTTCTAAGTATATTACTTCTCCTGAAAGCGGGACGTCTAAATTATGAAGGGACAGGACTTGTTCTATTAGTTTTGATGGGTTTAGCCACTTTTCTTGATGGTTGTCGCGTTAGTTATTATTTTAGTTTGATTGGAGTACTAATGATTGTGACGGCCATTACTGCTGCCTTTATTGAACAATATTTGTGGGTCTTGATAATCCTTGGATTGGGAGTCGCCGTGGTTATTTTTTTCTGGGAGAGACGAAAGCGAGTCAAACTTGAGCAGGTGTTAATAGAAGAGACCTTATCATAGCGTATGCTCAGGGTTGAATTTTTAATGGAAAAATAAGTGTATTTATGGATAAACATAAAGAATCTGAAGTGAAAGTGTTCGGCCTTTGGAGTGCGATTTTTCTAGGTATTGGCTCCATGGTCGGAGCGGGAATTTTTATCGTTATCGGTGAAGCGGGGGCAATTGCAGGTAATCTTGTTACTGTTTCATTTCTTATTGGAGGGATCATTGCATTGTTGTGTGGCTACTCTCTGAGTAAGCTTGCTATTCGTTATCCAAGTCGCGGCGGTGTCATTGAATATCTTGTGCAGAGTTATGGGGAGGGTATTCTCTCTGGTTCACTTGGCGTTTTGTTTTATTTTGCACAATTGGTGACGCTTGCGGCTGTGTCAAAGTCTTTTGGGACTTATGCGGCCACGTATATAAATGGTGGTATAACGTCTTTATATGCAGATTTTTTTGCAGTGGCTATTCTCTTGTTTTTTGTCATCATCAACCTTGTCGGTGCTGCAATCGTTGCCAAAGCAGAAAATATTATTGTCGTCATCAAATTATCTGCATTGATTATATTTACAATATCTTCCTTGTTTTTTATTCAACCATCTAATTTAGTTATCGATAAGGCTCCGAGTATTGTTAATATATTTTATGCACTAGGACTGACCTTTTTTGCTTTTCAGGGGTTTAGCGTTATTACAAATAGTATCGAAGATATGCAAAATCCAAAGCAGACGATGCTTCGGTCGATGTTCTGGGCCATTGGAATAGTTGCGGTGCTTTATTTTATGGTTGCTATCGCGGTATTTGGTAATTTATCACTCTCGTCAATTATTCATGGAAAAGACTTTGCTTTAGCTGAAGCAGCAAAACCTGCCTTTGGAGAATGGGGATTTAAAATAATGGCAGCTACTGCATTGCTAGCAACGGCATCGGCGATCAATGCCACGCTTTATGCCGTCACTCAGATCAGTTATACCCTAGCTAAAGACGGAGACTTGCCTGATGAGTATGAACGTCATATTTTTCATAATACGGAAGGACTGATCATCTCAGCATTGTTGATTGTGCCAATGATTATCTTTTTAAATTTAGGCCAAATTGCTACGATTGCGGCGATTGCTGTGTTGCTGATTCAGGGATTTACTCATACCGGCCATCTGTTTAAAATCGAAGAAACTGGCGCTAATCGTTGGTGGGTTTTTGCGGCAATTATTGGTTCGTTTGGTTCGGCATGTTTTGCTATTATTTACACTTCAAAATCGATGCCGGATATCGTTTATTACATCGGAGGTATTTTTTTCCTAGCATTTATTTTTGAAGTGTTGCTGCGCTTATTCAATAACCGAATGGTAAGCAAGCAAATTATTTCAAAACTTGAAACCTTGGAAAAAAATGTATTGGAAAAATTAAAGCATTAGATAAACCCGACATTGGTCAGTCTGCCATTTTCTCCTTCTGAAGATTTTTAATCGATCGTTTGTCGTTTTTTGATACTTGATACTTGATTTTTCCGATCTAATGATTTTCCTGGTGATGGTCACACACACACACACACACACATAAAAATCTAGAGGAGAAAATAATGATGTTCAAAAGTATTAATCCAATGACAGGGGCTGTTATTGCTGAGTATGCGCAGACAACCCCAGCAGAAGTGCAAAATATTTTGGAACAAGCACAGCAGGCACAGCAAGCATGGCGCAAGGTTTGTTTCGAGGAGCGTGCGGGTTTAATGCTTAATGTGGCTGACTTATTAGTAACTAACAAGCAGCAATATGCTGAGATGATGACAAATGAAATGGGTAAGATCACAGCTCAAGGTATTGCTGAAATCGAGAAATGCGCTTGGGTATGTCGTTTTTACGCTGAGCAGGCCGCTCAGTTTCTGGGGTCGGAAGATATTGAGACCGATGCCCATCACAGTTTTGTGAGCTATCATCCGCTAGGCATTGTGCTGGCGGTGATGCCGTGGAACTTTCCTTTCTGGCAAGTATTCCGTTTTGCTGCTCCTGGATTAATGGCAGGCAACGGCTGTATATTGAAGCATGCACGGAACGTGTCTGGCTGTGCGCTGATGATTGAGTCTGTTTTTCGCGAGGCTAATTTTCCCGAGCATCTGTTTTGTTCGCTTTTGATTGGTATTCCTGAAACCACTCGCGTTCTGCAGGATCCGCGGATAGCGGCAGTGACTATTACATCCAGCGTTAACGCTGGGCGTACTGTCGCCACAGAAGCAGGCAAGGTATTGAAAAAATGTGTGTTAGAGCTGGGAGGGGCAGATGCCTTTATTGTGCTCGAAGATGCCGACATTGACAAAGCTGTTGAGGTCGGTATTATTGGCCGTTTTCAGAACAGTGGTCAGAGCTGTATTGCCGCCAAGCGTTTTATTGTTGTCAAGGCGGTGTATGAAGAATTCAAACAAAAATTTGTTACCGCCGTCAGTCGGTTAAAGATGGGTGACCCTTCAGAAGAAGGTATCTATATTGGTCCTCAGGCACGCATGGATTTGCGTGATGTTCTAGCTGAACAAGTACAACGCAGTGTGATTGCTGGTGCTAGTGTATTAATTGGTGGTGAGGTACCCGAAGGCGAGGGTGCTTTTTATCCGCCGACGGTGTTGGCTAATGTTAAGCCGGGTATGGCTGCTTGGTCAGAAGAATTATTTGGTCCAGTGGCAACTCTGATCTGTGTTGCCGATGAAGCCGAAGCCATCCAGGTGGCTAATGGCACTGATTTTGGTCTCAGTGGCTCGATTTGGACTCAGGATTTAGCCCGGGGTGAGCGTATTGCCACCAATCAGATCGAATCTGGCGCTGCCTTTGTCAACGACATGTCGAGGTCCGATCCACGTATGCCTTTTGGTGGTATTCGTCAGTCGGGATATGGTCGAGAGCTGGGCATTTTCGGGATACGTGAGTTTGTCAATATCCATTCTGTTTGGGTTAACAAGTTGTAATGTCTGGTGATTTTATATTTCTCTAGAATTTAAGGAAAAATCATATGTCTACCGCCGCAGAATTATTCATACAATGCTTGGAGAATGAAGGTGTTGACAAGATATTTGGTATTCCAGGAGAAGAAAATCTCTATGTCATGGATGCATTGCGCGATAGTTCGATTGAATTTATCACCGTTAGGCACGAACAGGCTGCTGCTTTTATGGCGGATGTCCATGGTCGATTAACGGGTAAGGCTGGCGTTTGTCTGGCGACATTGGGGCCAGGGGCCACGAATCTCATCACCGGTTTTGCCGATGCTAATATGGATCGGTCGCCGGTGGTTGCTATTGCCGGCCAGGGTGCAACAACCCGTATGCACAAGGAGAGTCATCAGATTTTGGATTTAGTTAGGTTGTTTGAACCGATCTCAAAATACAGTGCAGAAATTTTAAAGCCTGAAATTATTCCTGAGCTAGTACGCAAGGCTTTTAAGGAGGCGCAGGCAGAAAAACCTGGCGGTGCGTTTATTAGTTTTCCCGAAAACATTGCTGGTGAGAGTATCACCGATGATGCCTTGCCGCTAAAAGTACAAAGCCCACTGGCAGCGAGTGCACCTGAATCGAAAATTATACAAGCTGCTCAGGTGATTGATGCCGCTAAATTTCCACTGATGATGGCGGGCAATGGTGTGATTCGAAATCATGCGACTGATTCCCTAGTGGCATTTGCAGAAAAACTAAATATTCCTGTCGCACAAACTTTTATGGCAAAAGGTTCAATCCCGTTTTCACATCCGCTATCACTTGGTAGTGTTGGTTTACAGGCTCATGATTATGTTGCCTGTGGTTTTGATCGGGCGGATGTGGTCATCTGTGTCGGCTATGATATGGTCGAATATCCTCCGCATTTATGGCATCCGAATAAAGAAAAAAAAATTATTCATATCGATTTGAATTACGCTGAAGTCGATGCGCATTACATTCTTGAGGCGGGTGTGCTGGGTGACATTTCTGATTCATTAATACGCATTGCGGTGCAGGCAAACAACAGACACGCCGATAAAACAGAAAAGTTGAGAGGCATTATCATGGAAGAATTGGATAATTATGCCGATAACGATGATTACCCGTTAAAGCCTCAAAAAATTCTGTTCGACACCCGTCAGGTCATGGGCAATGAGGATATTCTTATTTCCGATGTAGGCGCACATAAAATGTGGATTGCGCGTCTTTATCGTGTCGAACACCCTAATACCTGTATCATATCGAACGGTTTTTCCTCCATGGGGATTGGGGTGCCGGGCGCCATTGCGGCGAAAATGGCTTTCCCAGATAAAAATGTACTGACCATCACCGGTGATGCTGGATTTATGATGAATTCACAGGAAATTGAAACGGCCTTGCGTTATAGAATTGCTATCGTAATCATGATCTGGAATGACAGTGAATACGGATTGATTGGATGGCATCAGCAACGACGTTTTGGCCATTCTAATAATATCGGTTTCAACAATCCTGATTTTGTAAAATATGCTGAATCCTTTGGTGCCAGAGGGTACCGTGTGAATAAAGCGCAAGACTTGATGCCGACATTGGAAAAAGCCTTTACTGATAATACGGTGGTGCTTGTCGATGTCGCTGTGGATTATTCGGAAAACATGAAATTAACTGAGAAACTCGGTCAACTGGTTTGCCTCGTGTAAGCCGTTAATTTTTTTATCAATCAATCTTAATTATTGATTATACTCGTGCGTAAATAGTTCATCATACTTTCAATCATAGTATTTCTTGTCATGTTGATATTGGCGTGGTTTTGGTCTGATACCGGCTGGTTGTTTGTGCTTATTTTGTTATTACTTGGTCTTGGAATTTATAATTTGGTGCAGCGTAAGCACACGATCTTACGTCTTTACCCGGTTATTGGATATCTTCGTTATTTGTTTGAATTAATACGACCAGAGATTCAGCAATATTTTGTCGAATCCGATACTAACGGTCAGCCGGTTCACCGTGAATTTCGGGCGCTGGTGTATCAACGTGCTAAGGGACAGTGTGATACTCGTCCCTTCGGTACTCTGTTTGATGTGTATCGAGATGGCTATGAGTGGGTTGATCATTCACTTGCCCTAAAATCTGTTGACAATAAAAATGCAAGAATCTGTTTTGGTAGCTCAGATTGTAGTCAGCCCTATGAGGCTTCGTTATTGAATATATCCGCCATGAGCTTTGGTGCCTTAAGCCAAAATGCAATTATGGCTCTCAACAAAGGGGGTGAAAATCGGTCGTTTTTCACACAATGCGGGGGAAGGAGGCATCAGCCCTTATCATCTTGAATATGGTGGTGACTTGGTTTGGCAAATAGGCGCCGGTTATTTTGGTTGTCGCAATGCTGACGGCAGTTTTAACAGAGTGCTATTCAAAGAAAAAGCTAACCAGGATGTTGTTAAGATGATTGAAATTAAATTATCACAAGGCGCTAAACCAGGGCATGGCGGTATTTTGCCGGCGGTCAAGCTGACTCAGGAAATTGCTGAGATACGCCAAGTATCAATGGGGCAAGATGTGGTTTCTCCTCCCGTTCACTCAGCTTTTTCAACTCCACTTGAATTGCTAGAATTTGTGGCTCGATTGCGCGAACTATCCACAGGTAAGCCGATTGGATTTAAGTTATGTATTGGCAGAAAATCAGAGTTTCTGGCAATTTGTAAGGCCATGCTTGAAACCGGTATAACACCGGATTTTATTACGGTTGATGGTGGGGAAGGTGGCACAGGGGCGGCGCCCATTGAATTGACTAATTCAGTTGGAACACCATTGCGCGATGGGCTTATTTTTGTGCATAATGCGTTAATTGGCACGGGTTTTCGCGAGCAGATACGCCTCATTGCTTCGGGCAAAGTTATGTCTGCTTTTCACATGTTGCGGTTGCTGGCATTGGGGGCGGATACGATCAATTCGGCTCGTGCCATGATGTTTGCTTTAGGTTGTATTCAAGCACGACATTGTAATCAAGACACTTGCCCAACGGGTATCACTACACAAAACCCGACTCGATACAGAGCATTGGATATAACAGATAAATCAGTCAGAGTAGCAAACTATCAGACATCAATGATAAAAAACCTGCTGGAATTAGTTGCTGTCGCTGGCTTGAATAGTCCTAGTGAACTTCAACCCTGGCATATTAACCGTCGTATTGATGGTACCAAAATCGCTAACTATGCGGAACTCTACCCTTGTATCGCGGACCGGTGTTTAATTTCTGATTTGAAATTATCTGAAACTTGGCGACATGACTGGCAACGGGCGATATCAAGCGCTTGGTAGTCCATGGCCTGTGAGAAGCTAGATAATGAGCGTCGCCGTAACCTAATATTATGATGGTTTCAGGCGGCGATATTTTTTTTGAATAGGGATAAGTTTAAATGGCTTTGAGGAAACAATAGACGCGTCGAGTGGATTAAACTCAGCGAATCTATTATGAATCAGACGTGAAAATAGATTAATGTATCCTGTTATTCTCCTTATTTCAATACCACGGCCTAAAGGCTCAGGGCCTGGGGTTTGTTTCAAAACACACGGTGAGTATCTTCCGATACGTGCTGTATTCATCCCTGCTAATTAAGGTGTTTGAAGTTAATCTTAGCTCCTAAGTTGAGGTGCATTAACGTCGTATAACAAATATCCATTCGGCTTAACTTCATGGTAATAGGGGTAGAACTTAGAGGATATCGTACTCGGTTACAGATATTTGTTAGTCATCGGCGTGACTATTTTTTTCTTGGGAGTTCACCGGTACCGGTAGCCAATGTTGACCCGATCTCACCAGAAAGTAGGTCAGTCCGAGTAAGGCTGCAGAGGCAGTCCACATGCCGAGATTGATCCACGTTGGATGGGCTTCCTCCACCGGTAACATGATTATCTCACGGACCACCACGATCAGTGCAACTTCAACGAATACAGCGACATCGACAGGACTTCCCTGTAGGAGACGAATTTCGGTATTAATCAACTCCACCATGGTCCACAACAGCAGCAGGATGCCTAATGCATGCAGGAACCCCTTTATTAACGAGTGAGTTTGAACCGCCAGATAGATGCTGTGAAAGAAAGCGGCGGTGATTAATATTGTTGCGCTGATTAGAGCCAGACTGATCACTACGTGTGTCAGGCGATTGGTCCAATTCAATAGTAGAGAAGTATGGTTGATGAGTTTTTTCATAGTTAATATCCCGTGTGCATTCTCTTTATTTTTGGCAGATTAAGAGAAATCTATATTTAAAATAGAAAAGTTCTCTGTGCCATCATCTTTTCTCGGTATCGATTCATCCTCATGCAAATATTCACCGGTACGATTGTGATTTTATTGGGTTTATTTTTAACTGGTTTTAATGGCAGTTTTGTGTGCATCAATTAAGTGCTATATATATTGATTTTTGCTCGATTATTTTAATATAACAGATAACTATTTTTTCTTTTATCAATAAAATATCAAGCCACAATATAGTGATTATTGAGTGTGTGACTGTCATGAAATGAGACGAAGTTATTTTGCCCATACAATGATAGAGCGATTCCCTCATTAGGGCAAGCGCTTTGGGTATAGTCATGTCATTTACCGTTACCATTAATAATGGGCATTACAAAAAATTTTAGTCTGTAGTTAGAAGCACTGAATAATTGTCGTTGACTGTAACTTGAGTTGCAGACTTTCCTTTTTGTCGCGGTTATTGTGGAGGGGATTGATTGAAACACCAACAATCCTGTGCTCTGTGACATAATTCAACAGATCGTCTGATTTCAAATTTTAAAACAAATTAAATGGAGATATTTATGATGACAAAATACAAGAAAAGTATTGGTATGACGGCGATAGCGATCCTATTAGCTTCCTTGGTTGTTGCTCCATCATTTGCTGGTGAACCAATAGTGAATACTGATATTAGCTATTGGGTGCGTGATTCTCTTCGTATCGATCCACGAGTGGATGCATCGAAGATTAGCGTGAGCAGTGAGGGGGGCATCGTTACCCTGTCTGGTCGTGTGAATAATCTAGCGGCGAAGCAGTATGCTGATTTCGAAGCTAAAAAAATTAATGGGGTTGTAGGAGTCATAAATAAAATCAAGGTGATACCTATTTGGCGTTCGGATATCGATATCAGACAGGCTGTGAAACGTCGTATTTTGGGTAGTGCAGCGATTACCTCGGAGGGCATTATGGTCGCCTCGGATAATGGTCAGATTACCCTCACGGGGGAGGTCGCTAATTGGGGGGAAGTACAGCAGGCAGGATTGTTGGCGAGCGAAGTTCTCGGTGTGCAAAAAATAACGAATAATCTTGTTACCGTTTGGCGATCCGAGCGCAGCGATCAGGCGATAAAAAATGACGCTATTGCCGCATTACAGCGTGATGTATATCTGGGTGGCCTGCCTATCTCGGTTGGTATCAATGGCGGAATTATTACGCTGACAGGATCGGTCGGTAGTGTCTTCGAAAGTGATCGTGCCATGCAAAAGGTACGCTGGATTTCGAATGTTAAGGGGGTCGTTAGCGATCTCAAAATAGAAGGGTGGGAGAATCGCGGTGCTCGCAAGAAAACAGTTTGGCCTTCAGATGACGCATTGAAACGTGCTGTTAAGGACGAGTTAGCGGCGGATTCACGCGTGGCGTCTGCCGATATTAATATTCGCTCCCAAAAGGCGCCCTTACTGAGGTGAATCACAAAAGTGCTCATGAGATCCCGACGCATCGATTCGATACTAAACGATTTGGTATTT
>JAADHS010000234.1 GCA_013151745.1 Gammaproteobacteria bacterium
CTATTGTCGATGAGTTTGAAATTAGTTTTCAAGTCTTTGAAGTAAGATGAAAATGCTAAAAATGGTGAATAGTTTTGTCAGGCAATCAGGCATAGAGCCATATCCACAGAGCAGACTCCCAGCCGATCGGGGTAATCAAAAAGCCATAAACAGCGATCAGTGTCCCCAGAATTTCGGTCCCGAAAGTAGCCAAAAATAACAATGGAGAGGGCCAAGGAGACTCCCAAAACCATCCCTCCACACGGGTGACGTATAAAGTGCTATGACCAGCGATAATGAGCTTGAGAAATATCAGGCTGCGAATAACATCTTCAGAGACCCCCTGCTCTCGAAGGATGAAAAACAGCAGAAACGAAGAAATAACGCCAGTAACGCCAAGCACTGTTGACACCGTTAGCAGCTCGCGCATGTTCCAACGCACCGGCGCTCGATGTACCTTAGTATTATCGTAGGCGATAGCTAAAATTGGAATGTCATTGAGTAATGCCAGTAGGATGATCATTAAGGCAGTAATGGGATAAAACTCAAAAATAACAATAGACAAAGTCATGAACAGAATGATACGAATGGTTTCGGCAATGCGGAAAGTGGCATAGCTCTTCATTCGGGCAAAGGTAATACGCGCCTGGCGCACCGCCTCGTTGATCACTGACAGGCCCGGCGCGGTAAGAATAATGTCTGCCGCCGCACGAGCCGCATCGGTCGCATTAGAGACAGCAAAACCACAATCTGCTTTTTTCAATGCCGGCGCATCGTTGACCCCGTCACCCGTCATGGCAACGATGTGACCGCCCTTCTGCAAAGTATCAACGATACGGTATTTATCCTCTGGCATCACTTCGGCGAAAATATCGACTTCCTCAATCATCTCGATAATGGCTGACTCGTGGGAATGAATGAATTCATGCTTCAGTAGGCGGGTATCGTAAATATTATTCACCTCCGTCATTACCTCGGAGGCGAAACGTTTAGCTTCTTTCATCGGTGCATTGCCTTTGAGACGCTGATAAATAACGGTTGTCAGCACCTCAACCAAAACAAGCAACTCATTTCCTGCCGCACCCGACAGCTGCTCTGAACGAATCGTGCGTTGCTCCAGGTCCAGCAGTCGACCCACCTCTTTGGCGATGGCCAGGTTATCCCCAGTAATCATTTTTACCTGTACCCCATACTCATGCATTTCGGCGATTACCTGCCGAGAATCATCACGAGGTGGATCATAAAGTGGAATCAAACCCAGCAAAACCAAAGGCTCGTCGCCCTGCTGACGGCCAACTGCAAGCGTGCGATAACCTTTGCTCGCTAACAAACTAACCCTATTTTGGATATTTTGTGTTTCATCATTAGAAAGCGACGCCATCTCCAATAATACCTGCACGGCGCCCTTGACCACCACAAAATGTGCCTCCCCTTGTTCAATAGCCGCCTCGGTACGCTTGCGGATAGGATCAAAGGAAGTGAACTGAATCTGCTGATAACCTCCCATATCCAGATCAGGAAAATGTTCGTCGATGTAATGAAAAATAGGTAATTCGATAGGATCGTGGTTTTCCAACCGTGAAGCAAGCGCCGCACACAGGAACAAATCACGCTCGCTGTAGCCGTCAAGTGTCACTGGCTCAGCCACCCTCATCTCGTTTTTAGTCAACGTCCCCGTCTTGTCCGAACAAAAAATATCAACACCCGCCAACTCTTCAATAGCGGTTAATCGTGAAACAATAGCCTGACGCCTCGCAAGATTCACCGCCCCCACCGCCATGGTGACCGACAATACCGCTGGAAGCGCCACCGGAATAGCCGCCACGATCAGCACCAACGCAAAACGAGAGATTTCCAGGAAAGGTTCGTGGCGAAACAGCGAAACCATCACGATCAGTAGCACCAATGCCAAGGTAATCAGAATCAGGAAATTGCCGATCTGGATCACCATTTTCTGGAAATGGCTGCGCTCTTTCAGACTGGCCCTAGCTACCAGCGATACAACACGGGAGAAATTAGTATGCATGCCGGTATTGATCACCACGGCGAACATCTCACCCTGTTTAACAACCGTATTAGCATAAGCCACTTCATTGATTTTTTTGCTCGTAGGTAGCGACTCACCGGTCAGCGCCGCCTGATCGATAAGCAGATAATCACCCTTCATGAGTTGTACATCGGCAGGCACAATATCGCCAATTTTGAGCTTGAGCACATCCCCAGGTACCAACTCTCGAGCCGATACGGTTTTGAACTTCCCCTCACGTAACACAATCACTTCATTTGGGAGGCCTTGCTTTAACGCCCTGAGCGCATTTAGCGCACGATGCTCCTGAAAAAAATCGAAAAAGGCATTTACCAACAACATAATCATGATGATGATGAAATCATCCCACTTCTGAACAATGGCTGACAACAGTGCAGCCACTTCGATCATCCATGGAATCGGCCCCCAGAAACGACGAAAAATTCGATGCCAGAGCGGCTCCTCCTTTTCCTTAATTTCGTTATATCCATATTTATCAAGACGTTTAGCAATCTCGACCGCACTCAAACCATGCTCGGCATCCGTATCTAAGGCTTGAACCGTTTCCTCAATGGATTGAGTACTGTATTCATCGGTGATGTTTGACATGCTAATCCTCATTTTTACTTGCTATTGCAAAATGTTTTACAGGATTCATCCGTTCATCGTTATTATTTACTGCCGTGCTCAAGTGCTACCAGCCGAGCCCGCAGAGCACTCATCTCCTCCAATAACTCCAGCGTCAGTGCTGCACCCGCTAGATTGACGCCCAAATCTCGCTGTAGACGTTGAACTGTTCGAACACGTTTAACACTAACACCACCGAAGCAGCACTGACGCTCGCCTTCATGTAGTTCAAGTATCCCCTCATCCACCAACAACATCAACCATTCGGCATTGACATCACAAGCCTGGCTCAGCTCACCTAATGACAATTCAAGCTCTTCTTCAACTACATGACCACTGAATACATAAGATGTGACTGTCATTTATACCCCCAGTGCGGCACGTGGATTAAACGCCAATTTTTGCTCCATTTCCCGGTACAAAGCCTTGGCTTCATCAGTATCTGCTGGCGGTAATTCCACCTGTAACACCACGTAGAGATCGCCAGCAGGATTGCCTGGAATCCCCCTTCCCTTGAGACGCATTTGGCGTCCCGCTTTGGAACTTGGCGGAATTTTTAGTTCAACCTTACCGCCTGGGGTCGGCGCACTAATACTCGCCCCCAGCGCGGCTTCCCAAGGAGCAACAGGCAGATTAAGATAGACATCCCTCCCATCTACACGATAAAAAGAATGTGGTCTAAATTCAATTTCGAGATAAAGATCCCCTGCTTTTCCCTGACCGATGCCAACACCTCCCTGACCCACTAGCCGAATATGCTGCCCCTGATGTACGCCTTTGGGAATATGCACATTAAGCCTTCGGTCTATGACCTTAGGTCGTCCGTCTGCTCCTAGCTCAGTGTGGTGCAAAAGAATCATGCGAGTGACACCATGATAAGCATCCTCCAACTCGATCAGCACCTTAGCGTGAGTATCTTCGCCGCGTTGACTAAAATGAGAGCGACCGGCCTGCCCACGATCAGCATCACCACTCCCAAACAATGACTCAAAAAAATCACTGAATTGTGAGGCATCCGCTTCGGTAAAACCACCACCGTGGAACTCGAATCCCTGATTCCAATCCGGGGGCGGGTGGAAATCTTGACCCGACTTCCAATTAACTCCTAGTCGATCGTAAGCTGCTCGTTTTTCCGGATCTTTCAATACCTCATAAGCCTCTCCTAGCGCCTTGAAGCTCACCTCCGCATCCGACTCCTTGCTCACATCGGGATGATATTTGCGCGCCAACTTTCGGTAGGCACGCTTGATATCATCCTGGTTGGCATTACGTTCAACACCCATTATTTTATAGTAATCTTTAAACTCCAACGAAGTCTCCCTAATCGATTATCTGCGCTGTTAAATCCATCATCTTGGGCTTTAATGCTTGCGCTCACGCTCTCTGACTTTTTCTGATGATAAGATTTCACCTTTGCCTTTTTTGCTACGATAAAGTTCCTTAAAAAATTGGAAATCGCAAAATTTAACCACTGATTCAGGCCAGGCTAAACCGACTCGAAATGAAAACAGCATGTCATGATATCCGCTTGTTTTCTGCTACTTAAGTTACACAGTTAGCAATACATTTCACCAACACACTCGTTGATTTCCACCTATTGTATGGTTCATTTCAACCAACAGCAAAAGGAAAAGATCTTGATATTTAATTTAACTTGCTGTTATTTATTGCAATATACCCAATGGCATTAATAATGCGTTTATCTTATTTGAGAAACAACTACCACCCAACTATTTAAGTATGCCACACAGAGGAGATTAACAAAAAAATGACCAATAAATCACTACCTACGCAGGTTCTTATTTGCGCCTATTTTTTACTCACATCCACCACTAGTTATGCTTGCGATGCAATAGATCTCAGTACGCTTGATCGGGAAAAAATCCAACTTTTAAGCCTGAATAGTGAAAACGAGCATACCACCTTATACAATTTCAGAACCGGACACTGCGCTCCTTTAAAGCAAACATACAATGAACTGGAAGTAGGTGCTTTCATGCCTAGCGATGAAGCATCACTGGGCATGTATCAAATTTATCGCAACAAAGGCGAAAACCAGATTGACGCCTTAACACACACGTTAGAATTTATAATCGACGAACAGCAGAGCTAATCACACCTTATTTTCTATCACTCCACTCTATGGTGGACTTTTTGTCCACCCTTTCTTTGCCATCTAAAAATAACGCAGATCAGGAACTTGCTGGGTAGGGAGGCTGTCAATACCACGAAAAGCAAAGGATAAAATCATCTTGATGCAACATTCAACCGTGGAAAAAAACCCTTATACTCAGCTAATCTACCGTCCGTTTTGGATCACGGTAAGCAGCTTACTTATTATCCTGACAATTGCATTAACCATACTCATCAACTCCAGTTGGCGGGCATTGCATCGAACTGAACCTCTCAAAGCACACATGGAGATGATTGATGGTATACAAGACTATAGTGCTGAGCTAAGCAACCTAGCACTAAAATTAAAATCCCCCCCCACAAAAAAATCGTTGAAGCAATTCGACAAATTATATCAAACAATGACGGATATATTGAATACATCAAAAATATTAAATGACGAAGCTCGATTACTGTTACGTCAGGCAACACAAACGCTGGAAAATATTAAAACGCCGACAACAAACGATTTAACATTAGCTAATAAAAATATTCAATCTGCACTGGATATTGAAGTCGATATTCAGAATGGCTTACTGCATCTGTTAGCCCGAGACAATCGCCTCGAACTAAAAACGACGACATTCATTGCAATCACGCTGCCTCTACTTGGCTTACTGCTGCTCTTTTTTTTACGCCATCGTATTTTTAGACCACTCGACAATTTAAGCCTTCTTATTACTCGCGTAGGCCGACAAACATTGCCAGCCGTTTGCCTAAACGATATTGACCCTCTCCTGAAACCGCTGTTTACTGATTTTATTCATCTGGTTAATCGATTATCGGAACTAGAACAAACTCAGCAAAAACACCAAATCGAGCTTGAAAACAAAGTACGTAACGCCACCCAATCACTACTAGAGTATCAACATACGTTGGCACAATCAGAGCGACTCGCCGCCGTTGGCGAACTGACTGCCGGACTGGCTCACGAACTGAGAAACCCCCTTGCTGGCATTCATTTAGCCCTAGTGAATTTAAGAAGCGAAATTGATGATAGCGATAAAGCCTATCGACTAATGCTAGTGATTGAAGAACTGGAAAGAGTTACAAAACTTCTCAATCAAGTCCTCGATAAGTCACGTCATTCACCAGAATCCATCAGCCACTTTAATCTCAATGAGATGTTAAGCTCACTACTGCAATTAGTACGCTATCAAATACCCACAACAATCGATATTGACCAAACTTCAACCAAAAATATACAATGTGCCTTACCACAGGGACGATTAAAGCAGGCCTTATTAAACCTCATACTTAACTTAACGCGGCCCAATCCATTGGTAAGTCAGAAGGAAAAATCACCATAAGCGCTTCAGTCTACCAAAGCAAGTTAGCCATTCTAGTTTTCGATAATGGACAAGGATTTCCTCAGAAATTACTTGAAAATGGAGTACAACCCTTTATGACCGGAAAAGATCATGGAACCGGTCTTGGACTCGCCATTGTTCGACGCTTTTGTTGCGAGCAAGGTGGAGAATTAATTTTCACGAATCCTGCCAGCGGTGGCGCATGCGCTGAAATAAAATTATCCAGGAATTCAATTCATGAGTAACACGTTATTAATTATTGAAGATGAGATTTTGTTAGGTGTTGAATTGTCACGCCGCTTTCAACAACAAGGTTATAGTGTTGTATTAGCACCAGACATTCAACATGCCAAAAGTAAACTATTCGAACATAAATTGGAACCCTTAGTCATTATTTCTGATATCAATTTACCCGATGGTAACGGACTTGATCTTATGGAAAAATTAACGATAGACTGAGCGCGAGTGAATGGCTATTTCTGACCGCCTACGGTTCGGTTCAGGAATCAGTACGGGCACTGCAACTGGGTGCCTATGACTTTCTTGAAAAACCCTGCGACCCTGGACGCCTCGATCTTGTTGTTGCCAGTGCTAAGCGTAGTGCGCTAGCGCAAAGACGATTACAAGAACAACATAACGCTGATACTCAACGTTACTCGCCTGATGCCTTCATCGGTAGCAGCGTACTCGCACAGCAAACACGCAATATGCTCAAACGTTTGTCAAGTGTTCCATTCAGCTCATTAATCATCAGTGGAGAAAGTGGAACAGGGAAAGGATTGGCTGCCAAAATTTTACATCATTCAAGCCTCCGGTCTGATGCACCATTTATCGCACTTAACTGCGCGGCGCTACCCCACGATCTGTTGGAATCAGAATTATTCGGCCATGAAGCAGGCGCATTTACCGGAGCTAAAAAATCACGCAGAGGTTTATTTGAACAAGCTGATCGCGGTACATTATTTCTTGATGAGATTGGCGAAATGCCACTTGAGCTTCAAAGCAAACTACTTAAAGCAATAGAAGACCAGAGCGTCCGACGACTCGGTAGTGAAGTTGAAACTCAGATTGACATCCAGATCATCGCGGCCAGCAATCGTAACTTTGCACAGCAGGTGAACGATGGCCAATTTCGCAGTGATCTATTTCACCGCTTGAGTCTATTTGAACTCAAACTGCCATCGCTCAGAGAACGCAAAGAAGACCTTCACACACTGGTACCTATCTTCGTTAAAGAATTCAATCTCAAATCAAACCGTCAAGTCACAAAAATACCACAACAAGTATGGCAACAACTCAATAATCATAACTGGCCCGGTAATGTACGCGAACTCCGGAATGTCATTGAGCGATGCGTCCTGTTTGCAGAAGATGAAAACCTACCGCGACAGTGGTTGCAACTTAATTCGTTGCCGTCAACACAAATAAATACAGATAACGGCAACAACCTTCTCATCCCGCTAGATGGCAGCATGAATCTCGAAGCCATGGAACGTCATATCATCGAAACAGCACTACAACGTTGCTATAACAGCACCACAGCCGCCGCTCGAATGTTGGGTACTAGCCGTGAGAAGCTACGCTATCGAAAACAAAAACACGGGCTTTAGGAGTCGGCGACGCAATCACTTCCCATTGTTGCCTCTTATTTTTATCTAAGCGAAACACAAGAAAGTTGTTCCATACCCATTCCTTAGTTAATTGGTAAGTTTAAACTGATTTCAGTCATGTAGCATGGATTAAGCCTAACGAATCCACGCCACCCGCCTATTTTCCTCTGAAATAAATTTAAACTTACCGGTTTTTCGCCACGTGATAACTTCCCTGTTTGGCGCTCACATTTGGTTTGTATTTGTTCGTTTTGATTGAGAAAAAACGCAGCTCTAGCCGAGCTAAAGTGAGTATTTTTTGATTGAAGAACGAACAAAGACAGGCCGAAGATGGGATGCAAAACCGGGAAGTTATTGCGTGCCCATTCCTTACCTACGTCCTTGTCGGCAATCAGATCGGTCCAATCTAACCTAAATCTAAGCATGAAAATCCCAGTTTATGACTGTGCTGAGCATAAATAATCAACTGAGATGAATAGCGACATCCGTCGATTCACTGACCACCAGAACTTCGTACACCCGCTCCACCTCTCTTTGCGTGCCATGGACGATAATCAGATATTGATCAGAGTTGAGTGCAGCTTCATAACGAATGATGCTATCCTTAGGGATATCAATACTGTAAAGTGCCACACCTAGCGCACTGAGCCCACCCACGGCCATGTCACCCTCCAGCGCACCTACCAGCGTGGCCACCAAAGGGCCAGCTAGCACCACAGGCCCCAGCCCTGGCATCCAAAAAAAGGCTGCACCACACATGCCTCCCCAGAAAGCGCCCTGTGCACCCCAGAAGCTGACCCGATCATCAATCTTATAAAACCCAATGAGGTGCTCTTCGCAGTGATAGCTCTTGCCAACGATAGAAATTTTTCTGATATCAAACTCGGCAGCTTGCAATACCCGAATCGCTACTTCGACTTGCTCATGAGTCCGATATAACGCTGCACAGCTATTGTCGTCTACCATATTAATCCCTCTCAAATAATTTTACCCTTACCCCCAGCATAGAATGCTGCTATTGCGATAGATTATCATGCACTAGAAATGCAATGAGTTCTGCTACCTGGGTTACACAAAAGAGTGAGAGACTTGCTGGAAAATCAACGATGGTTTACAGGTTTATCAGAGGATGTTTTTTGCGTATGATGATGAGCATGATACATCGATTTTTTCAAAAGGACTTCAAGTTCCTGGACCATCAGTTTGCCACGATGGGAGACAATCACGCCCTCCCGCTGCCAATGCTGTAGTTGCCGATTCACTACCACCCGAACACTACCAATCATCTCCCCCAGAGCTTCGTGTGAAAGATCATAAATCAGGCGCAACGAGTGCTGTGGATCATCATCAACATGGCGCAGTATCAGGCGCGCTAGCCGAGTCTCGATATCGTGCAATGCAAGGTCGGCAAGCACACGCATCTGTCGCCCTAAATAGGGTAGAAAACTAAGATTAAACTCTGGATGCCGCCCAATCCATTCACGCACCTCGCCCACCGGAGCGGAAAGTAGCTCAAGGTCATCCCGAGCTTCTAGGTTCACTGGGTTCGGTTCACCATCCAGCAAACTAATGACATCAAAAGCATCCCCCGCCCCTAATAAAAATAAGGTCACCATCCGTCCGCTTTCCGGGTTGATACGCCCCATTTTTAATCACCCCGAAAGAATCACATGAAAACGCTGCTCATTCTCAGAACTGGCAATACAGCGACCGTGCTTCCAGGTTTCCCGACGAAAATGACTGAGCATATCTAGCAACACATCGTCCGCCAATAAACCAAACAAGGGAGAACATCGCAGCAAGGCAGTGACACTATCTTTGTCAGAAAATTTGAGAGACATCGCTGATACACCTATTGCGTTGGTATAACCGGCACATTATCGGGAAGGCTCACCAGTCTGCGCTCTGCCCGCTGCGCCAACTCGTTGAGTTTTTCAACCATCAGGTAACCTCGGTGGGCATCAACAATACCTTCCTGCTTCCAATGCTGCAGTTGGCGGTTGACCACAACCCGTACACTGCCAATCATTTCGGCCAGGGACTCATGCGAAAGATCATTAATCAATGTGGGTTCAATATGTGCCGATGAGGTTTCATCAATGTGTCGCAAGATCAAACGGGCCAAGCGGGTCTCAGTATCATGCAAGGCCAAATCGGCAGCCAGATTAGCTAGGGTGCTCATTTGCTGGCCAATATAGGGCAATAGCGTGCGATTGAAATCGGGATGCTCCTCTATCCATTGGCGCGCTTCATACATAGGCATACTCAGCAAGGTAACATCGTCCAGGGGCTCAAGCATGACATCATGAGGCTGACCATCCAATAGGCTGAACAGACAAAAACCGTCACCAGAACCATGCAGAAATAGTGTTATCATACGACCGCTCTCCGGATTACATCGACTGAGCCGTACCCGGCCAGATAACAATATGTGAAAGCGCTGCCAGATTTCTTCCATAGGCAACAAGCGCCGGTGTTTCCAGGTCTCGCGACGGCCACGCTTCAGGATACCTGCTAACGCCGCCGTGTCCAACTGATTAAACAGCGACGAAGCTTTCAAGCATTGCAAACTGTCGGCATAAAAAGGGGATTCAGGTTTCATGTTTTTTCTTCCTTAATTCTTTATGCGTTTGAACCGGATTTAATCAGGGCACACCGAGACAGCAGGAGTGATACCATCCTCCTCCGCCCCATCACTTATTACCGTATTACCAAAAACAATGCACCGTTATCCCGACGGATATTGAATAAAATACCGCGTTTACCTGCCTTTATAGCACAGCGAATATCCTCAGCTTGCGGCCATCACGCCGGATCTCCAGTCTCCCTACCCGCAACAAGCCAACGACGTTACGCAACGAAGAGAGTCCATGGACGATCTTATCATTGATAGCAATAACAACGTCACCCACTTTTAAACCGACTTTGTCGGCGACCGAACCTTCGATAACCTGGGTGATAACCGTGCCAGCCGTTTGTTTTATGTCCATTACCTCAGCCAATTCAAAAGTCACATCCTGAATCATTACACCCAACTGACCACCACGCACCTCGCCATACTCGATCAACTGATCGATGATATTGCGCACCACATTGCGGGGAATGACAAAACCGATGTCAACGTTACCGTTTTAATTGATCTATCAACAATAAATTAGTTCCACGACATATGATTGAACCGCCCGTTGATTATTATTTTCCATAAAATTCGAACAACGCTGATCCAATAATGTGCACACAGAACAAAATAATAATTTCAAGCGACTACCGTTGATAAAAAATCAAGCGGCTGATGACAGTAAGTTTAAGCTGTTTTCAGAAGAAAAATTATTTTATATCGTTTTTTTACAAGAAAAATTAAAAATATCGCTGACTCTTCTTTTAGCTATGTCGTGTAAATTAAGCATAGCGAATCCACACAACGAATATATTTTTCCTGAAATTAGTTTAAATTTATTTTCATTTCCCAGCACACCAGTTTTTCATCCAGTCCTGTGCGATCATAAGCTGGTCCACATTCAGATAACCCTCGTCAATCAATGCCACATCCGCCGGAATCACAATCTCCCAAACGAATGCGGATAATACCGCCGAGTACTAATATCTTGGGATAGGACCCCAGCAATAACCTAACAGGCGCAACAAAGAGGAAGTTTTTTCTCCTGGGGATGGGCGTGTAACAACTTTTTGATTTGACGCCAAGATTTAGTTTGCATTTGTTAGTCCACAACAAAATTTACCAGCTGGGGAGTTATTCAGACAGATCGTGAGATCGCCTGTACTATACCCATAGCGTTTGAGATTTAGGCTTTATTACGGCTCTATTTTCACCCTGACTTCGTTGAAATTCCTCGCAATAAGCCCGTTATTACTTGTCGTTTCGTCTCATCAGGACAAAAATATACCTCGCACTCAATACCTAAATCTCAAACGCTACGGGTATAGTATATCTAGATCACCTAAAATCATTATTCATCTTTGCGTAACGTCCAACTAATAACAATCAGTGCCCAGCCATCAAACAGCAAGCTAATGCCCACATACAACCCCACCAACCACATAGAAGTGGCTGGCCACCCAACCAAAAACAGTGTGGCCAGCAATGCCGAAATAATACCATTCAAGGCCATCCAACCCCACCCCCTCGCTGGACGAATCAACTGAGCAAGAGCAAAACTACCAAAGGCATCCAACAACAGATAAATGGCCAGTAACAAACCCACGGCAGCTACACCAGAGATGGGATAGAGCAGCATCAAAAAACCTGTACTAAGCAGCAGGATCGGTTTGAGCCAACTCATGACACTCTTAGAATCGTATTGATAAGTATGAATTCCCCAGAAAACACCGCCAATGAGCAGTAGCCAGGCAGCAAATATCGCCGTACCGAGAGACATCACCCCCGGCAGAAAAATAGCCACCGTTCCCAGTATGACTAGCAAAATTCCGGTGATGGATGTATACCTCCCAAATTTATCGAGAATTTTTTCATCAATAGGTAATGTATTCATTGTTTTCTCCTTATGTACGTTTAGGGCTCTACTGACACCACATTTCCACCTTTTGATTGACCTTAGTAACACCATCACTTTCCAGTCAAGTTGAATGCATCGCTGAATTTTTCACGTGTGCTACTTATCGCTATAATTCCTCTAATCTTGGGACAGAATATATACACCGTAGCACTCACCGACCTCATTTTCTGCAACCCAGGTTGCAGTTGGCTATCTTTTTCGCATATCCAGACAGACCGCACGGCGATGGCGACCGAGTAAAATGAACCCCATTGTCTAGACCATATTACCCAAACTCATGAGTCAAAAATTTAGACAGAATTTTTTTAAAATAAAAATTATTCATTATTGTGCCACCGAAACTTCGATCACTCCTTATCCTTATACAGCGGAATGTGATCAAAAGGTGAGTTAGCGTGGATAAGCTTATCCATACGCTCCGCAGGAAATTCACGCTTTGCCCATAGAGAGTCCGCTGGCACAATCCCTAAAATCACAGTCTGTTATTTTTTAAAATAAACCGCCGCCGATGCTTGATAGTCTAAGCCCTGACACAGCCTTTAATGATGCGACGGGGGAAGAGGCTCAGCATACCATTGGCTGGTGGAGCGTAGATAATAGATCACGAAAGGCGCTAGGCTGAATAAATTAAGTGCAAAATGATTGCAGGCCACATAAAGGGATGATAATAAAAGTATGAACAACCGCATACAAAGGGGAACCTGAATTTATTGGATTCTTTCCCATTGTCAGGTCTTTACCCAATAAACACATCCGGATGATAGGACATTTTGCCTTTCTCGACCAAATATACCCGTTAAATCTTATCCAATAAAAGAATTTAGAGAGAATATCAGTGGATGAGAACCAGCCATTATTGTTGTCTTTTTTTTCTGACAGATGGCGTAATATGGCAGCAGACAGCGTGCACTGAAAGCGCTTGCGGAAAGACACCTTTAATTTAAAAAAGCATAAAAGAATAATAATTAATCTGGTCTTTTATTGGCCGCCCATTAACAATCCCGAGAACGGAATCTTGTGAAGCTATCAAGCAAGGGGCTATGGCTTAAAGAAACAGTGTAACAAGCTCATCTTGATCATGCGAGATATTGATCAAGGTCATCATTTTTTGCTGGATTTTTACTTCATATTCAACTAGATGGCGGTTCTATTTATTAATACCATATCGAGCATAAAAAAATAAATATTTATATTTTATTGTCGATATTATCCATAGACGTAATTAACGAAGTTTCTGACCGACATATAGGTATAGTCAACCGAACGCATGGTAAGTGATTTCGTGCTTATTTCTAAGCAACACAGCAACGGCTTGTCGATGAAGGCTTTAAAGATGACTGGCAGTAAGGAAAAATGAAGCTCTATCCCCTCTAGGCAATGAGTAAAACTCTAACACTGTAAAGGGAGGCTTATATAAATTATTTATAAAACCCTGGATAATTATCTCACCTATGAATACAGCCTATCAAAATTCAATTAATATCGTTGCTCTAGGCTTAGATTTGCCTTCGTTAACGCGATTAAAATCTTTATTTAAAGTATTCAAGAGTATTTATAAAAATGAATGCCATCTGGTTGAGAATGACAACGCCGATCTATGCATTATTGATTTCGATGATCCTAAAGGCAATGCCCTTTGGCAACAATCCCTAGAACAATATCCCTCACGCCCAAATATTATTATCGCTTCCGATCCAACTGTGGTTAACCACGCTGATGGCATGACTAAGCCATTGAATATCGATCTACTTTGGGAATTTATTGATGCTCGTTACCAACAAACAAGAAAAACCACTCAAGCTAAGGCCGTATCTGGCGTACATCGAATGATTAATCAACAGAAACAAGAAAATAAAACACCAGTAAATATAGACGATAGTGAATCACTTTACTATCAACCTGCTGATTATTTGCAAGGTTATTTACAAGCTAAAATTCAATGTGCTAAGCAGGAGAAAACATACTTCAAATTGAATTTTCGAGAAAATAGCATGATTATTATCGATCCAGTACAGCAAATGATATACATCGATTTACCAACCATGTTATTAAAACAAATTTCTCAAATTTCCCGGCAAATGCTAGAGATCTACAGTGAAAAAATCAGCGAAACCCAATTAAATGACATTAAAGTTAAGCACTCAAAAATACAAGTCTATCGGCTTGAAAAATTTTTGTGGGATTTAACTTATTTAACAGCGAATGGGCGCGTGCCACAAGATACTAATTTATCACAACAGGTCTTTCTGCAACATTGGCCTAACTTTACCCGCTTGACAAAAACTCCCAGTGCCATGCGAATAAGTGCCTTATTAGTTAAACACACATGTCTACTATCATCTATTCCTACAATATTAAGAATACCTGAATACGAAGTATTTAATTTCTATAGTGCAGCCAATGTAATCGGCTTAACCGGTCAAACAAAATGCACTGACAATACCTATATTGCATTAACAACTAAACCAGAAGCCCATAAAAAACGCAATATATTGTCTGCTTTATTATCTCATCTCGGAATTAAATAATCATAATGAAGAATATTAACAGTCATGCATAAAATTATTTTTACTGGACCAGTTGGGGTTGGTAAAACAACCGCCATTAATGCTATTAGCGATATTCCCACAGTATCAACTGAGCAGGTTTCCACCGCTCAAGCAGATAATAAAACACATACAACTGTTGCATTAGATTATGGCATGATACGCTTGAATAATGGCGAATGTATCCATATTTATGGCACACCAGGGCAAGGGCGTTTTAATTTCATGTGGAAAATATTATCCGAAGGCGGGTTAGGCTTAGTCATGTTAATGGATAATAGTCGTGACAACCCTTTTGATGACTTGCACTTTTATTACAATGAATTTAAATCGTTCATCGCAGCTAATGCATTAATTGTTGGGATTACTCACATGGAAGATAAAAAAACTCCAACCATTAGTGATTATCATGAGCAACTACGAAGATATCATATAAATCCACCTATTTTTGAAGTTGATGGTCGTAATCGTGATGATATTCGCAGTATGATTCAAGCACTCATGTATACGCTTGACATTGGTATTGTAGATTTGGATTCTACAAAAAATTATAACCATTAACGTATCTAAGGATACATGAGCAAGAGTCGCGAATTTTATGCTTAAATAATGGGCTAAGCAGAATTTTATCTACAAGGAGAAAAATATATCTCGCAATCAATACCTAAATCTCAAACGCTATGGGTATATCATGACAGCAAACTAATTTTTATGGAACGTTGAGAATATTTATGAAGAATAATGCATTTAACCATTCTATTGATACAAAGCATCTAAATGAACAAATTCGCTCTTTGTTGCTAAAATTTAATCGAGAAATATCAAAAATTGAAGCTTCTGCGGTTATTTCACGTGATGGATTTACCTTAGCGGCAGTACTAGGTAATAACATTGATACCAATCGAAGTGGTGCTCTCTGTGCTTCACTATTAGCTCTCGCTGAAACAGCCGCAAAAGAATTCAAACGCGGAAAATTAAATCAAGTCATGCTCGATTGCGATCATGGATTTGTTATTGTGATACATATTGGTAGCAATGCGGCTTTAGTCATTATTTCTCAAGAAAAAATTAATTTAGGCATGCTTTTTTTTTCAGCACAGAAAGCTGCAAAACAGATTGAAAGCATACTGGACCCTCTGGTGCCATAAAAAATAGGGAACGAATAATTAAACCTATACCCGTAGCGTTTGAGATTTGGGTATTGAGTGTGAGGTATATTTTTATTCTGACAAGGCGAAATGACGAGTAATATCGGGATGATTGCAAAGAGTTTCAACAAAGTCAGGGCAAAAATAGAACCGCAATAAAACCTAAATCTCAAACACTACGGGTATATAATGGTATTATAAAATACGAGCCATTTTTTTAGTGAGGTTTTAAGAGGATAATGCCAGAGTGAATTGA
The DNA here is from genome assembly GCA_013151745.1 of Gammaproteobacteria bacterium. Classification (GTDB taxonomy): domain Bacteria; phylum Pseudomonadota; class Gammaproteobacteria; order JAADHS01; family JAADHS01; genus JAADHS01. The sequence continues at coordinate 16,210 of JAADHS010000234.1, forward strand.
TCTGTTTTCGAGTCTTGTTCGTAGTGGATTTGTGATGCTTAATCCATACGTTTTCCCTAAAATTGTAATAAAAAATCTTAAATCCGACATTGCTCAGCCTATCAAAAAATTTTCTTCCGCTAAGCCACCCAATGTCGGCTAGATTTGAGCGTAAATATTATCCAGAAAATCTTAAATGGTGAGATTTTCCTCTATACTCTGTACTTTTCGTCGAGCTAAAGCAAGATTGCCTTTTTTCTTATCAAGAATCATATATATAAACAATTCATTTTGATTGCCCATTGGACGAATAATGTGATATTGTGTATTCAAAGTAATTAGAATATCTTCAATTTTTTCATTAATTTTAAGTGACTCCATGGTATCCATTTTAGCTTTAATCACTTCTGAATTGCCCGCCGCAGCGAGTTCTAAGTCTATTTCACCACCACCGAGATAACCCAATACCATGCCAGAACTACTATCAACTAAAGATACACCAATAGCACCATCAATACTCATTAACTCTGTCAAACCCTTTTGAATATCTGACATTTCTATTCCTCTAAATTTAATTCAAAAAATATACTTTCTGTTGTCTTCACATCGCCCTGACAGTTGACTGATTTTCGATGTATTATGCTAACGAATTAGTATAATACCGTACATGTCTCATACATAAATGTTACGCACCGAAGCCTCTCATCATCCATTACTCAATCGACTACATAGAATCATGTTGAGCTAACTGTCATTGCCGATGTCCATTTTATTTTTTTTGCCATTGAGTTTCGTTAGCGTGCGTATGAGATTTATCTTTAGGTAAGAAATGAATTTAGCTATGAGATATTTTCTTGATAAAAAAATATGAGGAAAAATAATAAAGTTCACCATGATGAAAATTAAAATACTCGGTGTACTGAAATCATTTTTTGAAAAAGTACTGCCGAAACAAAATAGGCGAGGCGGTGAAAAAACGCGCTGAGTGATATGGATGACAAGCCGGTAACGGAATGGCAGACCAATATAAGTGTCGGCGCGATGGCCACAGGCTCGCCACGCTGCAACTGCTAGATTTTTCAATGTGTTCCAGTGCCCAACCTGGTAATAATTGCGTAACCATAACATTTCGTTTATGCTCTCTTCCAACCAGGGGAACGAGGAGCAGGCTTAATATACCCGTGGTGTTTGAGATTTAAGTATAGGTTAAACTAAAAAAAATATCACGAGTCAAATAACTATTCTATCGCTAAAAATTAGAACAAAAAACGAGGGTGAATTACTGTCATCACCAAGCGAATAACAAAAATACTTTGAATGAATTGAAACACGAATGGTACTGAGACCGTTATACTTCGCAAGCCGCGTCTCCATTTATAGCAATACTTAAAAATACTAAATGGTCATTATCTAATCATTTAAAAGTTATTGATGCATCGTTTATTCTATTAAAAATTTAGCTTCGTGATGAACCGACCATCCAGAGATAAAGCATGAGCAATCTAAAAAAATTACAAAAATATATTGAGACCCAAGAGAAATGGGATGGGCGCCAAGTCAATACGAGCAACAACAAAGACCTCAATGAAGTG
>JAADHS010000279.1 GCA_013151745.1 Gammaproteobacteria bacterium
AAAATAATTCGTAGAAGTCTCCCATACGGTAAAAAACAAGGGTATCGGGAAACTCTGCCTTGATGCGTAAATATTGCTGCATCATTGGAGTGTGCTGTATTTTTTTTGCTTGCATGAAATCTACGCTTTCAGTTTCATTACTCCAGTATATTTTTATTCGGAATGATGGCGCTTGATCAAGTTTATACGAATTTTTAGTGCTTTTATAATTAACCATGGAAGCATAAGCAGCAAGCTTAAAAAGCCAAGCTGGCCGCCACCACTACCTTCTGAAGGAAAGAGTTGACCGCTAGGACTTGTTGCGTCGACTGCTGTAGTTGATATGGTTGCTGAGTTGTTGCCGGAAAAATAGTCGGCGGAAGCATTGAGTAAACTGACATTCGCTGTTGTAGTTAATGTTCCTGTTGTGGTAGGTGCCATGGTCACTGAAATTCGGACGGTTTCGAAAGCAGGGAATACGTTGGCACTGCCGCTGGTTGTCGTTCCAATATCAATACAGGTGAGCGTGAGACCATCGATAGAGCACGTCCCCAAATTACCTTCCGTTACTCTGGCTGGAGGATTTTCTATTTCTACCAAGGAAGGCAATACCGCAGTAACCGTCACATTATCGGCTTCATCAGGACCAATGTTCGTTATGGCCAGGGTATAGGTAAACTGGCTACCTATAAAAGCAGTACCCGTATTACCTTCCGGGACACGGATTGTTATTTTCATATCGGACAAGGTACCTGATGAAGCTGCAGCTTGTGACTCATAGGCTCCGGTGTCACAGGCCGTGTCGCGAATAAAATATCGTTGGTCGAGGGCAGGACAACCGGATCCTTGATTAATGGCAGGGCTGTTTTCTTCTAAGGCAATTGTTTCGGTAGGTGGGATGTTTCCTTCTCCCCCTGTATTTTGAGCTAACCCAACAGGTGAAAGTAATGGGTCGGTGTTCACTTGGTTATTAAAGTTTGTGTCAAAATTGCACGTATCACCTGAATCAAGATTAAAGCTTTCGGAAACAATAAAGTCAGTGTCGCCAGCGCAGTTGTTGCTTGCTTGCAAGGTATTCGGGCTATTGTCAGGTGAATAGTGACTTACCAGGGTGTTTGAAAAGCTAACCTGAGGCTCTATACTACGCCCATCATCGGAGTTGTCTTGCACATAGAGTTGATCCCCTTGAGTTGCAACATTACCTGCCAGAGTAACCGAATTTAGATTGATACGGCTACTGGTCCATAAACCTCCGCCTCGTGTTGAGGCGCCATTTGAATCATCAAATGCGGTATTCAAAGAAATAGTTGAGTTGGTAATTTCAGCAGGTTGATTGCCCACATTAGAGATACCGCCAGCGAGAAACCGGGCTTCATTATTGTTAATTGTGGTATGAGTTATAGTAATAGGCGCGCCAGAATTAAAAACGCCGCCCCCCTGGCGGTCAGCATAATTATTTTTAATGGTGCTTGCTGTAATAATTAAATTTCCACGATTTTCACCGGCATTGCTATTATACAAGCCTCCTCCAGTAGGGCCTGTGAAAATATCTGCGGGGTTATTTGTTGTAATTGTTGTATTGTTAGCAATGAGCGTGTTGGCAATAGTCAAAAAGCCACCCAGGTTAGCAATACCGCCACCACTATGTGCTTGGTTACCCTCATTTTTTAAGCTACCGCCGATAATACTTTCTGTTCCTGCATTGTCAAAAATGAACAGGGTTCCAAGGTTCAGGATGCCCCCTCCGGTAACAAAGGCTTCAGATGTGCTTGAGTTTAAGGCTTTATTTTTACTGATGGTGACCCCTTTCAGGGTTGCATTACTGTTAAGATCGTTGTGTAGTCCCCCTCCGCCAAAGCGACCGCTGACTTCCTGGTTGACTTCGGCTGTATTGTCAGTAATGGTTGAATCAGTCAAGGTGAGGGTGCCATTGTTGTAAATACCGCCCCCTAGGCCTTTGCCGGCAATGCTGCCGTTATTCGTGGTTGAACTATTGCTGATGGTGACATTGCTGAGCGAGGTGTTGCTTAATGTACTGTTGTTCAATGCTCCGCCATTGCGAGCATCGACAGCGCCATTCGTTATGGCGAGATTTTGTATTGTAACCACGGTGGGATTGTTGGTGTTGGGTGAGATAATATGGAAAATTCTATCGAATGTATTACCATCAATAATAGTGTTCTCTTGGCCATTTCCTTTTATCGTCATTTCACTGCGAATGTCGAGGTCGCCTTCTGCGGCATTATCTTCTTCCAGGGCACCTTGCGCCCCGCCTTGGGTCAAAATAAATCCGCCAGACCCGAGCGTAATGATGTCGTTTTCTGAATTGGCATTAGCCGCAATAATGGCTTCGCGGAGAGAGCAGTCATTGCTATCGCAGCTGCCATCCGCCGTATCCTCTGTTTTTGTGACGAAAAACTCTGCGGCTGAGGCTATATTGATACTCAATAATAACGCTAAAATAATGAAAAAATAGTGAGTATGGGTGCCTGTGTTATCAGGCCGTAGTATGTTGTACATATCGTAAGTTTGCTCGTTTATTTAGTATTCGAAGATTTTAATGCATTAGCACTAAGCCCACTGAAAATGATATTTTAAGTGGGTAAATCTTTTAAAGATCAATCTATTATCTTAGAAAAATCAGTTGCTCGTGGTTTACAGCACTTCCGAAAAATACCCACTTAACCTTTGGGTGAAGCTAATATTTTTTGAAAGCACTGTGAAACCAATACCTTGCACTCTATATCCACGTTCAACTGAGTGTTCTAGGATTACCACTTTTCCAGAAAATAGCCCTTTAATTTTAACAGAAATAAATAGTAAATAAACGGATTTTTGTCACATTTTGACAATTATGACTTTAAGGTTTCACGCAGAACGTATCTTAATATGCCGCCGTGTTTGAAATATTCTAGCTCATTCGGTGTATCGATACGGCATTGGACTTTAAACTCCTGTGATGTCTTATTTTTATTTGTGGCTTTGATGGTTAAGAGTTGTCCCGGTTCAAGGTGAGCTAAACCTCTAATATCGAAAGTTTCTTCACCCGTTAGACGTAGTATTTCAGCACTTTCACCTTCATTAAATTGTAATGGTATGGTAAAATACCCATGCCGACCAAATTAGAGCGGTGAATACGCTCGAAGCTTTCTGCGATGACCGCTTTAATGCCTTGTAGCTTGGGTCCTTTAGCAGCCCAATCACGCGATGAGCCCGTGCCATACTCTTTTCCGGCAATAATAATGGCGGGGATGTTGTCTTGTTGATACTGATTAGCGGCATCAAAAATTGACATTTGCGTGTTCTCAGGAAAATGTTTGGTATATCCTCCTTCTACCCCGGGAAGCAATTTGTTGCGCAGGCGAATATTAGCGAAAGTACCTCGCACCATAATTTCGTGATTGCCGCGTCGTGAACCATAGGAATTGAAGTCTTTATCGGCGACACCCAACTTATTAAGATATTGTGCGGCTGGGCTGTCTTTTTCTTTTTGAATGGCGCCCGCAGGTGAAATATGATCCGTTGTTACTGAGTCACCAAGCAGAGCCAGAACACGGGCACTTTGGATATCTTCGAGTGGCTCAGGTGTGATGCTCATGTTGTCAAAAAAGGGCGGTTTTTTGATGTAAGTTGAATCATCATTCCACTGAAATAAATGACCTGATGGTGTATCAATAGAACGCCACTCTGAAGTGCCTGAAAAAATATTTTTATAGCTGTGCTTGTATTGTTCGGCAGTGACATGCTGACTAACTAGAGTTTCAATTTCATCACGAGTAGGCCAAATATCTTTAAGATACACATATTCGCCATTGGGATCGATGCCTAATGGGTCTGAACTTAAATCAATATTGACGTTGCCCGCGATGGCGTAAGCAACCACTAGCGGTGGCGAGGCCAGATAATTAGCCCGGACTAATGGATTAACACGCCCTTCGAAGTTGCGATTGCCAGAAAGCACAGAGGTCACAGACAAATCCCCTGCCTGGATGGCTTGCTGAATATGCTGGGGTAAAGTACCACTATTACCAATACAAGTGGTGCAGCCATAACCGACCAAATGAAAGCGTAATGCTTCTAGATAAGCAAACAGGTTCGCGTCTTTTAGATATTCCGTTACCGCTCTGGACCCCGGTGCCAAGCTGGTTTTGACCCAGGGACGAACTTGCAAGCCACGTTGCACGGCACGTTTGGCGACTAAACCTGCTGCAATAAGCACCGAAGGGTTCGAGGTATTAGTGCAACTGGTAATGGCAGCAATGGTTACAGAGCCGTGGCACAGGTTATAGGAGACACCATCGGGTTGTCGCACGGGTACGCAAGTGCCAAAAACATCCAGATCTTCATCAGGATGTTCGGTCGCAAGTTCTGGCGCAATCATAACAGGGTTTCCCCCTTCTTCGAGCCAGCGTGTCATTTCTCCTTTATCTATATCGCTAGTGTCGCTCTCGTATTGTTTGGCCAACGTAGAACGAAATGAAGCGCGTACATCGCTCAATACAATACGATCCTGTGGTCGGGCAGGCCCCGCCAGGCAAGGTTCAACCGTTGTTAAGTCGAACTCCAGTTCTTCTGAATAAACAGGCTGGAGGGCGCTGTGTTCATGCCATAACCCTTGTTCTCTAAAATAGGCTTCTACTAAAGGAGCGTGTTTTTCACGTCCAGTGAGAATGAGATAATCGACTGTTTTTTGATCCACCGGGAAGAAGCCCATGGTGGCTCCGTATTCTGGAGCCATGTTGGCAATGGTCGCGCGGTCAGCCAGGCTTAAAGTAGCGAGACCTGGGCCAAAAAATTCGACGAATTTACCAACTACGCCATGTTGACGAAGTTGTTGTGTGATGGTTAATACGATGTCGGTTGCAGTGCAGCCTGCTGGTGGTTCTCCATGTAATTTAAAACCGACCACTTGGGGAATAAGCATCGAACTGGGCTGACCCAGCAGCGCGGCTTCTGCTTCTATACCCCCGACACCCCAGCCGAGTACCCCCAGGCCATTTATCATCGTGGTGTGAGAGTCAGTACCCAGTACTGAGTCAGGATAAATCCATGGTGTCTTGTCCTGGTTTGAAACCATCGCCACACAAGCCAGGTGTTCAAGATTGACTTGGTGGACGATGCCACTATTGGGCGGCACAACATTAAAGTTACGAAACGCTTTTTGCCCCCAACGGAGAAATTGATAACGTTCCATATTGCGTGTAAATTCTTTTTTGCTGTTAAAACTAAGCGCTTCACTACTCCCGTAATGATCCACTTGAACAGAGTGGTCGATCACGAGATCAGCAGGGGTGAAGGGGTTAATTTTATCAGGATCAGCGCCTAAACCTTTGAGTGCATCACGCATAGCGGCCAGGTCGGCAACAGCAGGCACTCCCGTAAAGTCTTGCAGTATAACTCTAGAGGGCATAAAAAATATTTCGCGACTGGGTAGAGCCTTGGCATCCCAGTTAGCAAGTGCCTGGATTTGGTCTTTTTTAATAGCCAGATTGTCTTCGTAACGCAATAGGTTTTCTAATAAAATACGAATAGAATAAGGCAGGCGGGAAACAACCCCAACTCCCTTGTTCTCTAATATTGGTAGCGAATGGAATTGGTACGTTTGGCTATCGTGAGTCAGCGTTGATTTTGTATTGAAACTATTGTAATTTTTAGTCATGGCCACTCATTTTCCGAAAAAGATTCCGAATATTAGCTTAATTTGACACCCTTGTGTAGTCGAAGTGGCTTTCCCGTCGTGATTAAGGCGTGAATAGGCTATTACGATGAAATAACTACATTTTTACGTTTTGAGCGTGTTAAGAAAATAACCCGGATCCAATAATAAGTTTTTAGCGGTATCACTGGCTTGTTCAGGTGTGTATTTTACTTGACATAAAATCGACACCATCAGCGTCTTGTTTTGCCCTGCTGTTGCTTCTTTAAAGGGTTTTTCCAGTCCAGCCAAAGTGAGCCGTTGTTTTAAATCTTTACCAAAATAAGGATTGTCTGAGCGTGCCATTCATTGACCTCCAGTTTGATGATTGAAATCACAAGCTCGACCGAGAAGTCTCAATCAATCTGAGCATTTTAAAATTATATGGATTATGATGGATTTTTACAATACATATCTTTGCTTGACGGACTTCTGAAATGAAGCAGAGATAGCCAATAGTATAAGTTATTGTGTTCCCTTTCTAAGGAAGTACATGACCTTAGGTTTTCGACCTTTGGCCTATATCTCTAGGCGCATCGGTTTTGTCTTCTGAATCACGCTCATTCAGAGATACAATGCCTGCCTGCGGTTCGTCAAGAAGTACGAATAAAGGTTGTGCTTAACAGCGTGGTTGCGTATTATTGCGATGCTTTTAATAGTAAGGTGATTATTTCGGGGCGTAGCGCAGCCTGGTAGCGCACCGGCATGGGGTGCCGGTGGTCGGAGGTTCGAATCCTCTCGCCCCGACCAATAAAATCAATGATTTATTCGTTCTTCTCTTCTTTAACTCATTCAATACCAAACTTCGTCATCAGCTTGGGTCATTGCTGCCGATAAAAACGGATTTCCCCAGGCTCCGGAAGCTCGAATCCATTCTTAAATGACATCAGAAATTGATGTTGTATGTGGCTTCTCGTATTATTATAGTCCCTCCTTATTTGTTTCATTATCTTATGTTAAGTGTTGATTATAATAGGTATGCTCAGGTTTAGGGGGGGCTATATTTCTATGATACCTTTCTCTTTGGCGATACAAAAACTATGTCAATATGTGAAAAAATGATACTCATTACAGGTTTTGCACCGTATAAAGAAGCGTTAAATGCCTCGGCAGCATTGATATCATCAATGCAAAGTGATTTGCCCGATGGGTTGCGGGATCTTGAAAATCAGCTGGTGTTCGAAATCATCGGGGTTGATGATACTTCCCGAAAAACCGAGCACCAGACATTAGAAACTCAATTACTCACGCTTATAAGTCAACATCAACCTGCGCTCTGTATCTTTATCGGCCAAGCCCCGCCTTATAATAAAATTACTTGCGAAAAAGTTGCGTTGAACTCCTTTATGAATGAAGTTATCGATGCTGAAGGCTCTGTGGCCTATTGGGCTGATTTGCCGGGTATAAATACTTTGCCGGCAGCTGTAGAAGCGCAAAATATACCCGCAGCCCATTCATATTACGCTGGGCAGCATCTTTGCAATCACATTCTTTATTCTAGCTTGGCTTATGCTGAAAAAACGGGATTGTCTTATCGGTCCGGTTTTATACATATTCCAGTATTGCCTGAGCAGGTTAAAATGGATTATAAAAATGCCGCTTGTATGCCATTGTCAATGACCAGAAAAGCACTCTTAACCGTTATTCAGCATGTAGTAAAAGTAGAAGCCGGCTTCGAAAAATGTGAATAGCGTATCATCTACGCCTGAATATCATAAAGCATTAAGCAAAGAAGACCGATAACGGAGTAACCGGATCATGGCAGCAATGTCGTGCCTGACTGAATTTTTTGATTGATACTTTTGCATACGAGGATAACTTCATATGGGCATAGAAAGGCGTAAAGATGAAAGAAAAAATTTCCTTATGGAGAAGTTTAAAGGCTCATTTTTTATTCAATCTGATGATCAATATTATGACGTCACTCATGTACAGGATGTCTCTATTTCAGGCATCGGGCTGGATATTAAAGATGTAAACTATGAGCCGGGTCATAAGATGGATTTAATTTTTGAGGTTGATGGCTTGAGAATCAGTATTGCATCTATTGTCCGATGGGCAGATCAATACAACCATAATCAGCAAGATCTCTGTCGCGTGGGGCTTGAATTTGATCAAGGTCAGGGGGATATGACGCTGCTGTTTTTTATGGCCTTAAGAGAGTATCTGGACTCATTCGATGCGGAGCGCGTTGCGTAAGTCAAACGTGTCCATTCCTAAGTGTGTGCCCTGTTCATTTGAAGAGGGTATTGCAATTATCCTCAATTTCCGTGATTCATTCCAGATCACGTTAACCGCCTATCCTCCTGTGTTTTTGTAAGCTCCGATTGTATCTGATAACAATATGTTAACAAAGGACAATATGGGGCAAGCCTGCTATAATATTGCCTTTTAAAGGGTTGTGTTTATCCTTGGGGTTCGTTTCTGTTTCCAGAACGACAAATATTAATGATAGAATCTGAATGATGTCTGCCAAAAACCATGCCACAATCAGAAGAACCCGATAATGCAGAAAATGAAAAATTTTATACTATACAGCCTGATTTTTGTGCTCTTTGCTTGCAGCTTACCAAACAAGAAGGTAGCGAGCGATAAGGAGGTTGAAATTAAGCAAAGCGATGAAAGCGTTGTCCAAAACTATACCATTGGTTCTGGTGATACCTTAGATATCTTTGTTTGGCGTAATTCAGAGTTATCTACATCCGTTCCGGTCAGACCAGATGGTAAAATATCTATTCCTCTCGTTGAAGATATATCCGCAGCCGGAAAAGCACCTGCCCAGTTAGCTCGAGATATAGAAAAAGGATTAAAGAAATTTATTCGTGACCCGATGGTCACCGTTATTGTTACCAACTTTGTTGGAACGTATGAAAATCAGATCAAAGTTATTGGTGCGGCAATGGTACCTCAATCTTTACCCTATAAAAATGGTATGGCATTATTGGACGTTATCATTGCAGTAGGGGGTTTGAATGAATTTGCCGACGGTAATAAAGCAAAAATAATCAGGTACCAAGGTAAAAAGCAAGTGGAAATGGCGGTTCGTATTGAAGACTTGATTCAACAAGGAGATTTAAGCAGCAACGTTAAAATGTTACCAGGAGATGTTTTGGTTATTCCCGAAGCGTGGTTATAAGCCTGTTTATATGAAACCTAAATTTTCAAGTGTTCGCATGTGCTCAACACAGACACTTATGTGTCGTGATATTAAAAATGTTGGAAATTACAATAAAAATTTCGCTCTACAAATTAATATTTTCATGGCGTTATGAACTTAGATGTTAGCGTGTGCAGATGTGCCTTAAATTCGATTTTTTCGATTGAAAAAAAGCTGAAGATGATATTTCTATGGACGTGAAAATGCCTAAACTCATAATGCCACAGGCATATCTTGCTTTGCGAAAAAACAAGCACTTGAAAAATTTAGATTGAAGTTGAAAATCAAATGACTCTTATTGAAAAAGCGGTTGAAAAATGGAATGCTTCGGCTGATAAAAAAGTAGCTCAAAAATGGGTTGACCCGGTTCATGATGTTAGTGATATGCACGATAAAAAGGAGCGTAGCAGCGGGGTTAACTCAGATTTATTACATTTAAATCTGAGTGCTTTAAGCCCCTCTGGCGTTATGTTACCTTCTGCCTTAATTGCTGATGAATATCGTAAAATTAAAAGGCCTTTGCTTGCTAATGCCTTTGGCAATGAAGCGTCACTCGTTCCTGACGGCCATGTGATTATGGTCACCAGTTCTTTACCCAATGAAGGGAAGTCATTTACTGCCATTCATTTAGCTTTAAGCATTGCAAAGGAACGTGATTGCACTGTCTTGTTGGTGGATGGGGATGTGACAAAATCCCAGGTTACAAAAATGACTCATTTGAGTGGCCGGGATGGACTTGTAGAACTTTTGTCAGATGAGCATCTATGTTCGTCAGATGTGATCGTTAAAACTGATTATACCGGGTTGAGTATTTTGCCCTCAGGACACTCCCAAGTACATACTGCAGAGTTGCTTGCAAGTAATCGTATGGGCGCACTAATCAAAGAGTTGTCAGCAAGCGATCCCAATCGAATTATCTTGTTTGATGCCCCTCCGCTGTTGGCCACACCAGAAACCCAAATACTGAGTGACCATATGGGGCAAGTCGTCTTCGTTGTTGAAATGGGTGTGACCCCTAAGGCTGTCGTAGAGCAAGCTTTATCATTGTTAGATAATGAAGAAAAAGCAGTTGGACTCATATTAAATAAAGCCAGGAAATTATCAGGTGACCAGGATTACTACGGTTATGGTTACGGGGTTACGGATTCCTGAAAACAGAGAGGAAAAATGAACCCTCTAATAGTAAAAATATATGTATAAAGAATTTTATAAATTAAGTGCTAAACCTTTCCAGATGACGCCGGACCATCACTTTTATTATAATAGCAGTGCACATCATAAAGCATTTTCTTATTTACAATATGGTATGCAACAGGATGAAGGTTTTATCGTGGTTGTTGGCGATATTGGCTCAGGGAAAACATTATTAATTCAAAAGTTGATAGCGGGGATTAATGATGAGCACTATGTGATTGCACAGCTTGCATCAACAAACCTGAATCCTGTTGAATTATTACAATTTATTGCTGCGTCTTTTGGTTTGCAATATTCAGGGCATAGCAAGGCGGAGTTATTACATAATTTACAGCTTTTTTTTACTAAATGTATATTAGAAGGCAAGCGAATTATTTTGATTGTAGATGAGGCGCAGAACCTACCCGCAGATGCTTTAGAAGAACTCAGAATGTTATCTAATTTTCAAAACAAGGGGCGTGCATTGTTACAGACCTTCTTGTTGGGGCAAAATAATTTTTTAGACACAATACAGCTACCTCAATTTGAACAACTCAGGCAGAGAATAATTGCATCTTGCCAGTTGACTGCCTTGAATAGAACTGAAATGGCAGCTTATATTGAACATCGTTTGACTCACTCTGGCTGGAATGGAAATCTTATTTTTACAGAGCGAGCCTACGATAAAATTTTCACATTTACTGATGGCATACCTCGACGAGTTAATATTTTATGTGATCGCTTGTTGTTACAGGGTGCGTTGGAACAACAACATAAAATTGATGATAATACGGTCATATTAATTGCCGGTGAAAGAAATGAGGAAGTCGGATCCCGGAAATCTAAATCAAATATCCAGGAGTCATCGAGAAAAAGGAAAAAAAAGAAGCGATAACTTCAGGAATAAACTCTAATTGAAGACAAGGGTTGAGTTGATACGTCATGGGTATATACCCGTAGCGATTAAGATTTAGGTGTGATTGCACACCCTCTTAATTTCCTGGCTACGTTGAAATTCCTCGCAATAGCCCGCTATTACTTGTCATTTCGCTTTGCCAGGAAATGAACAGGACGCACACTCAACACCTAAATCTCAAGCGCTACGGGTATAGCACGCCTAATGTATTACGTTTTCTTTTGCTTGCTGGACTCCAGGTTGAGTAATTTTTGATAATTATGAAAGCGATTGGAATCTATTTTTCCTTGTTTAACGGCATCAAGTACTGCGCATTTAGGCTCAGACAGGTGTCTACAATTATTGAATTTGCATTGTCCTAAATAGGGGCGGAATTCTATAAACTGAGAGTCAAAAGAGGCCGGGTTGATTTCTCCCAAGCCAAATTCACGGACACCGGGTGAATCCACCAACTGACCGCCGTTGGGTAAGGGGTACAGTATTGTCGTTGTGGTGGTGTGACGTCCTAATCCACTTAAGACTGAAACGGCTCCCGTGGTGAGTTCCGTATCGGGTAAATAACAATTGATTAATGACGATTTTCCGACCCCCGATTGTCCGACAAATGCGCTGGTTTGCTTGCTGAGCAACTCGCCTAGTGATTGCAGCCCGATATTTTTTTGCATGCTGGTCATGAGAATGGGATAACCAATTTGACTGTAAATTTGATATTTATCAAGCGCTTTTTTATATTGTTCTTGATCCAGAAGATCAATTTTATTGAATACAATAGCCGGCCTCATGGAGGCGGTTTCAGCTGCGGCGATGTAGCGATCAATTAATTCGGTGTCTGGTAATTCGCAACGGCGAGCCAGATTGCTGTCGAACTCATTTTTTGCATGACTTAAGCGAGGAGCGACAACGATGACAAGTTGATCCAGATTAGCGGCAATGGGTTTTAATTTTCCTCGCATATCGGGTCGCGCCAGTAAACTATGGCGAGGTAAAATTTTAGTGACGACCCCGGTATGATGAGGGGCGGCATTCCACAGCACATTATCACCACAGACGACCATACCGATGCGCTTTTTGAGTGAGCATCGATGAATAACCTGTTGGCTGTCTTCTACTGAAATATGTTCGCCATGAACGACGATGACCCTGCCTTTCAGTGGGGGGGGGGGCGTTTTCAGGGGCGCAGTGTTCTGTTGCTGGCCTTTATTTTTTTTCGGTGCCATTATTGCTGAGTTTGCGCTCTTAAAGTTAACAGATATAGTATCATGTTAGACTATAAGCACGTAATTTAAACGATCAAACAGGTGAGGTTATTGTGTCGAAGGAAACAAATCTGATCTGGATTGACCTGGAAATGACCGGATTGGATCCGGGTCAGGATCAAATAATCGAAATGGCAACTATTATGACAGACAGTCAGCTTAATATATTAGCTGAAGGTCCCGTTTTTGCTATTAATCAACCCGATGAAGTGATGGCGACCATGGATGATTGGAATACGAAGCAACATGGTCAATCTGGACTCACAGAACGAGTGAAAAACAGTTCAACATCACTTGCTGAAGCAGAACAAGAAACCTTGGTTTTTTTGCAGAAATATGTACTTGCTAAATACTCACCTATGTGTGGCAACAGTATCTGTCAGGATCGCCGTTTTATGGCGCGTTTAATGCCGACATTAGAGGCATTTTTTCACTATCGTAACCTGGATGTCAGCACCGTTAAAGAGCTGGCGAACCGTTGGGCGCCGGACATTGCTTCCGCTGTGAAAAAAAATACTGAGCATTTAGCGCTGGCGGATGTTTACGATTCGATTAATGAATTGAAACATTATAAAGAGACATTGTTTAAGCTATCTTGATGTTGTGTTAATGCCCAGTTAACATGCTCTCGAACCAGCTCAGAGGGATGTTCTTTTTTTTGTTTTAGTGCGGTGATGATTCCTGATGATGTGGGGGCGTTACCTAATGCGATGGCAATATTCCTTAACCAGAGTTCGTGACCTATGCGGCGTATTGCGGAGCCTTCGGTGCGGGATAAAAATTCAGCCTCACTCCATGAAAAAAGTGTAATCAGTTTACTGTGATCTAAATTATGTCGAGGATGAAAATCGGTTTCATCTGTAAATTGAGCAAAACGATTCCAGGGGCAGACCAACTGGCAGTCATCGCAGCCATAGATACGATTGCCTAACTTAGGTCTCAGCTCGACAGGAATAGACCCATGAAACTCAATGGTTAAATACGAAATACACAATCTGGCATCCAGTTGGTACGGTGCAATAATAGCTTGAGTCGGGCAAATATCAATGCAGCGGGTGCACTGACCACAATGATTCATTGCCGGTTCATCTGCGGGTAATTCAATGCTGGTATAAAGCTCGCCAAGGAAAAACCAGGAGCCTCCTTTTTCATTTACCAGGTTGGTGTGTTTGGCGATCCAACCCAATCCCGCTTTTTCTGCTATGGGCTTTTCAATCACGGGCGCACTGTCAACAAAGGCGCGATAGTGCAGGGTCGTGTCGAGCTGTGCTTGAATGCGCTCGGCCAAGCGTTGCAGTTTTTTGCGCATCAGTTTGTGGTAATCTCTGCCCAGGGCGTAGCGTGATATATAAGCTAGGTTTGGTTGGTTTAGTATTTTGCTAGGATTGGCGCTATGCTCGGAAAAATAATCCAGGCGTACGGAAATCAGAGACTTCACCTCAGGCGTGAGCTGTACGGGGCGAGTCCGTTTTTTTCCATGTTTAGATAGGTATGTCATTTCACCGTGATAGCCTTGATCCAGCCATTGTTCGTATTTTTTTTCATAAAATGAAAGATCGGGATCGGTAATGCCGACAGCATGAAAGCCAAGTTGTCTCGCAAAAAACTTGATTTCGTTGGCCAGCTTATAGTTTGGGTGATCCTGAGTAGGTGATGTCATAGTCTAAAAGCGATCATACTTGAGGCTGAGATGCTGGTATTATTGAGATGATACAACAAGAATGAATGCTTTGGTATGAATGTGGATGAACGACCTCAAATGCGATGGAACGAGTGATTAGAATACGTGCGGGTTTTCGAACGTAATTTAATAAATCAATAAATCATAGTGGAAATATTGTGTTTGATGATGAGAATACGCCGAGTAATACTTTACAGCAGCAGACGATTGTAACCCGGAAAATAAATTACAACTCAATTATTGCGAGTCTTTTACCTCGTGAAAAATCATCACACAAAGGTTGGTATGGGCATGTTTTGTGTGTTGGTGGTGACACAGGTTATGCCGGGGCAATTCGTCTAGCCGGTGAGGCTGCGGCACGTGCGGGCGCCGGTTTAATTAGCCTGGGTACACGGGAAGCCCATATAGCAGCAATCGTTCAGGCGCGACCCGAATTAATGGCTCATGCCCTGCAACAATCAGATGATTTGGATAAATTACTGGAACGTGCAACCGTGGTAGCCATAGGTCCCGGTTTGGGTGCTCGTGAATGGGGTGAACGTTGGTTTTCTCTTGTCTGCAAGAGTCCGCTGCCTTTGGTTGTCGATGCGGATGGACTGAATATATTAGCGAAGCAGCCCTGCTATCGTGATAACTGGGTATTAACGCCACATCCGGGTGAAGCGGCGAGACTTATGTTGTGCAGCATCGCTGATATTGAGCAAAATCGTTTTACAGCAACGATCGCATTGCAAAAAAAATATGGCGGAGTGGTGGTATTAAAAGGTGCGGGCAGTTGTATCCTGGGGCGAGGAAACCATCGTACCTTGGCCGTATGCACGGATGGCAACCCGGGTATGGCCAGTGGGGGGATGGGCGATGTCTTGACTGGCGTGATCGCCTCTTTCATTGCGCAAGGTTTAGATTTGCTGGGCGCAGCAGAATTGGGGGTCTGCGTACACAGCAGAGCGGCCGATATTGCAGCACAACAAGGCGAACGGGGTTTATTAGCCTCTGATTTAATGACGCCAATTCGTAGCCTGGTTAATCCATGAGCGAATACTTTGAGCTGGAATTGATTTCGCCTGAAGCGACCCATAAACTGGGCACTGAACTTGCTCCACTATTGCGTTCAGGCGGCGTGTTCAGGCGGCGTTGTTTACCTTTGTGGTGATTTAGGGGCAGGGAAAACTTGTCTGGCCAGAGCGATTTTGGCAGGTTTAGGTTACCAGGGGCGGGTTAAAAGTCCAACTTATACGTTACTTGAACCCTATGAACTGGAGACATTAACGGTCTACCATATGGACTTATATCGTTTGTCTGAACCCGAAGAACTGGAATTTTTGGGGATTAGAGAAACGATGAAGCAGACGGTCTTAAGTCTTATTGAATGGCCCGACCATGGTTTGGGTTATGTTGCACGCCCTGATGTGATTATTGATCTGGCGTATTCAGGTGCAGGCCGTCGTGCGTGTTTGAGCGGAAAAACGGTTAAAGGTCAACGCATAGTCAGAAAAATATCTGGTTAACGTCTGTGGTACTCCTGTCTGTCGGTGTTGGTTTTTACGAATTAAAAATCAATGGCAATAAATTCATCCTCAATATTTCGTAGATATTGCCGACGTAACGCTAAACAGAAACTCAATCTAGCTGCGAGTCTTAATTTTAAATATAAAGAGTTGGCATTTAGGCAATTGTTTTTTATAATTAAACTTAAACCTAGTTGGCCCTGTTT
>JAADHS010000110.1 GCA_013151745.1 Gammaproteobacteria bacterium
TGAAAGCCCATATCCAGCATGCGATCAGCCTCATCGAGAACAAAAACCGTCAGGTGTTGTAAATCCAGAGTACCTTTGCGCAGATGCTCTTCAATGCGACCCGGTGTACCAACGATGATATGGGCCCCATGTTCCAGCGAACCGATTTGCGGGCCAAAAGGCATGCCGCCGCAAAGCGTCAGTATTTTAATGTTATGGACTTTACGCGCCAGCTTACGCAGTTCTTTTGCCACCTGATCAGCCAATTCCCGGGTTGGGCAAAGTACCAGTGATTGTACACAAAAACGCTTTACCTCCAGTTTTTCCAGCAAACCCAGTCCAAAAGCCGCCGTTTTTCCTGAGCCGGTTTTACCCTGCGCAATAACATCGTTTCCCGCCAAAATGGGCGGTAGGCTTTTTGCCTGTATAGGTGTCATTGTCAAATAATTCAGCGACGTAAGATTTTCAAGCAGCTCAACGCGCAACTTGAGAGATGAAAAGCAAGAATGACTCATTATGAATAACCGATGTGATGTAATAAAAAATAAAACAACAAAAATTTAATTCGCATTTTTGCTACGCAGGTATTCTTCATAAGTACCATGAATATCGACAATGCCAGTGGGCGTTAATTCGATAATACGTGTCGCAATGGAAGAGACAAATTCACGATCATGGCTGACAAAAATCAATGTGCCAGGATAGTTTTCCAACGCCAGGTTAAGTGATTCAATAGATTCCATATCCAAATGGTTAGTCGGCTCGTCCAATAACAAAATATTAGAGCGTTGCAGCATCAACTTACCAAACAACATGCGTCCCTGCTCACCACCGGAAATGATATCAACGGTCTTATTGATATCATTTTGTGAAAATAACATACGTCCCAGAGTGCCACGAATAATTTGCTCGTCATCACTCTCTTTTCCCCACTGATCCATCCAGTCATATAAATTTTTGTGTTCTTCAAAATCAGCAGCATGGTCCTGCGCGTAATAACCAATATTTGCATTTTCCGACCACTTCACTTTCCCGGTAGTGGGTTCCAGGTCACCGACCAGACATTTTAATAACGTTGATTTACCAATACCATTGGGGCCGATTATTGCAATACGTTCACCCACTTCTACAGTGAGATTGAGCCCCGCAAACAGATCGTCATCAAAATGTTTACTAAGGCTTTCCACCTCCAGCGCCAAGCGATGAAGCTTTTTATCCTGCTCAAAACGAATAAAAGGACTTTGCCTACTGGAAGGCTTTACTTCTGTCAGTTGAATTTTATCAATTTTTTTAGCGCGTGATGTCGCCTGTTTTGATTTTGACGCATTGGCTGAAAATCGGCTGACAAAAGCTTTAAGCTCAGCAATCTGTGCGCTCTTCTTAGCATTGTCTGAGGCCAGTTGTTCACTGGCCTGTGTTGCCGCCGTCATATATTCATCATAAGAACCGGGATAAATGCGCAGTTCACCGTAATCCAGGTCGGCCATGTGCGTACACACACTGTTCAAAAAATGACGGTCATGGGAAATGATGATCATCGTGCAATTGCGCTCGTTTAACACCCCTTCCAGCCAGCCAATAGTGTTGATATCCAGATTGTTGGTGGGCTCATCCAGTAACATGATGTCAGGCTCTGAAAACAAAACCTGTGTCAGCAATACCCGCAGCTTCCAACCCGGAGCCACTTCACTCATAGGGCCGAAATGCTGCTCAACAGGAATGCCCACACCCAGCAATAGTTCACCGGCTCGTGCTTCGGCGGTATAACCATCCATCTCGGCAAAATCATGTTCAAGATCAGCAGCCCGCATGCCATCCTCTTCACTCATTTCTGGGTTGGCATAAATCGCATCGCGCTCAGACTTTACTTTCCACAACTCTTCGTGACCCATGATCACCGTATCAATGACGCTAAATTCCTCGTATGCAAACTGATTCTGTTTCAGCTTGCCAATACGTTCGTTGGAATCTTTTGAAATATTGCCCGCAGAAGGCTCCAGGTCACCGCCTAAAATTTTCATTAGTGTGGACTTGCCGCAACCGTTGGCACCGATCAGCCCATAACGATTACCATCACTAAACTTAACGGAAATGTCTTCAAATAATGGCTTGGCACCAAATTGCATAGTAATATTTGCAGTGGATAACACGATATTCTTCCTGTAAAAATAATTGAGTGACGTGTACAAATAACTCTGTACACGGTAGTAATTTTCCCGGTGGAGAAAATAGACGCATACTAAAAACAGCATGCGCCGGCATATTTAAAATAATCTCAGTGGTCTCAGTGCCGGTATTGACACCATTTTTGACAGAGAGTCCAACAATGGAGTGGATTTAAGTACATATAAAACAACAGGTTAAATAGACTTTGTGGCAATTTATGGACAAAATGCCTTTTCCGCTGAAAGTGATTATACGCGAGCATCACTTTTTATAAAAACAGCATTATTCTGTGTAAGGATTAGGACGCTATCTTGAGTTTTCAGTCCTTTTTATATCTCGCACCCCCTCAAATCCTTCGTGTATATCAGGTGATAGTTTGAAGTATTTGATGCGATTCAGAGATTCCGCAGCCCAGGGCAGGTTTTCCATGATGGCTTTGACGCGCTCTTCCAGCTGATTGGCATTACGTTTGTCCAAACGGTCATGCCATCGAAAAAATGTTCCGGGTAGTTGCTGTAAAACCAGTGGGCGGGGGCGATGTCGTTGAACAGCCAGAAATTACCCTGGCCTAAACCATTGGCAACGGCCTTCATATCCGTGAGACCCAGGCTCAGGGTGCCAAAAGCATAGGAGGATTGCACCTGTAGAGAATCCAGTATGCAGGAGATGGTTTTACAGACAAACGCACTCAGGGCCATCCAGTAGTACCACCCGGTTTTATCGGTATTGCCGCCGCCTTCGGTTTCCAGATAAAAACGAGCATAGGTGGCCGCAATGCGTCGGGCACGGGCGGCATAAAGGCCGATGAATTTATATTCGTTATCCTCTGTTTTGTCGGAAGGGCGCAGGCAGGCAAACTGCTGTGCCTGTGACCACAGCAGACCACAACCCACGGTGATTTCGTGTGTTTTATCGGGGATGTCGTTGCTGGTGTTGACGGGTTCTTCGGTTGCCATGAAAGTTTGTTTTTTATTTATTTTTTGAAAAAGTCAAAGGCAATGCTTTTATTCTCTTTCAGCATGGTCAATTTCATCTGCGGTATCAGGTACCACAGTCTTATTTTCCAGCTTTTTATCATCATTGTTGTCATCCAACTCTTCGTCATCCTCTTCGGAAGTGCTGGTATTATTAGCGACCCTTGGCAGAAATATGGTAAAAATAGATCCTTCATCTTTTACACTTGTGACACGGATATAACCCCCCATCATTTCGCAAAAATGTTTGCTAATGGCAAGGCCAAGGCCGGTTCCCCCATATTCCCGGGTTGTTGATGAATCAGCCTGAGTAAACTCCCTGAATATGTTATTGACCTGGATTTCTGTCATACCAATCCCCTGATCAGAAACCTGAAAACTGATACCTTCATGAGTGTTAACTTTGTGGGGGCGAACAACTAATGACACTTCTCCGTTCTTGGTAAACTTGCAGGCATTGCTAATCAGATTCAACAAAGATTGGCGTATTTTTGTTTCATCAGAGCACATGGAGCCAATGTTCTCGGGACAGTCAACCCGGAAAGTGTTGTTGTTTTTCTTCACTAGAGGCTCGATAACCACCAAGACATCGGAAATCATCGCCTTAACAGTAAACGCCTCTAAATATAAATCTATTTTTCCCGCCTCAATTTTTGATAAATCCAGAATGTTATTAATCAGTGATAACAAATGCACGCCCGCACCATGGATTTTATGAAGATCGCTATAGCTCGATTGATTATCCTTATCGATAGCATCCTCCATTAACAGCTCGCTATAGCCGATAATGGCATTTAAAGGTGTGCGTAATTCATGACTCATGTTTGCCAGAAAACGGCTTTTGGTTTTACTCGCCTCAATAGCCCTGTCACGAGCCTCCGCCAATTCCACCGTTCTGTTTTTAACACGGTTTTCCAATGAAAGGTTCTGATTTTTTAACTCCTTATCCCTTTCATTAATTGCCTTGATCATCTGGTTAAATGCATGAGCGATAACTTTCGCCTCTTGAGGGCCATCCTCATCGGCATATGCATTTTCAACACTTGATTCAGCATTGTACATTGTGCTGGACAGCTTATTGAGCGGTTGGGTTATCCTTTTTGCCATAAAGCGCAGCACCAGAAGAAGAACGGTGGCCAGCGAAAAAAAGATAATACTGTTAACAACAAAGATATTGGTTGTGGTATCCACCAAAGTATCTTTACTTAATACAACATCCGTGTAGCCCAGCAACTCCGGTTTCGTATTCAGCACAACAAACTCATTATCCTGCGAAACCTGAGAGTAAACAGGAGCCCGAAATCGCCAATGTGTTTCCGTGTCAAGAATCAAAGCGCTCGAATTCACAAGCGGAGAGAAATATATTATCGTCGGCTCAAGCGTTTTCCCCTCATGAAGAATCAAACGAAACGCAGTATCGTAAATGTAGACATCTAGAACATCAGGAAATGCCAATGCACCACGCGCAGCATCCTTTGCATTTTCACCCTCACCATATAAAAGAGCCAGCGTGCTTTGTCGCGCCAGATTTTCTGTAATCTGATGCCCCTGTTTTATTAAATCACTTTCAGTTCTGTTGCTGGCAAGCCATGAAGTCACAACGGATGCCACTAAAATTAACGTTGTGATACCAACGATAAATGACACCGTTAACTGATAAAGAAAACTGCCTTTAGGTGCCATTAGGTTTTTTAGAATATTTTTCATCAACCAGCGCTCATTTACTTCCGAGGAAAAACCAAACCAAACTTTCTTTGCTCTTCAAACGGAATATGCAAGCCCAGATGGCTGGCTGTACGTAGGTTAACAGCACTTAACGCATCGGGGAGCGGCAATATAAACGCGCTAGATTTTTGAGTGAGATCCAGTCTGGAGAGCGCCAGACTGGCAAGTTTTTTCCCTAAAACTTTATTGTCAGCATAAAATGAAAACAAAACTCCACGCGGAACATCACTAGGATTACTGGAAAAAACAATGAGTTTTTTATTCCAGGATTCTTTTAAAATCATAGGCAAAATTGTATTTGACCCCATAATGCTTGAATCCTGTAACAACCACACCGAATCTGTCCGTCTTTTCGCCTGTTTTAAGATATCCCGATGAATCCGTGCCGAATCCCTCAGCCCCTCCGCCGCTTTAGTGACTAACGTAATACCAAGCGCAGCAGCAGCAGGCTTGGCTAAATCAATCAACCACTGATAGCGTGCCGGATTATAAACAACAAAGATACGTTTTGTTCTTGGAGAAAGGCGCTTAAGCTGGCCAAAAAGTTGTTTCGGCCCCGGCGTCAAACTGATCCCAACGGAGCCATCAAGCGCGGTATCCGCAACATATAAAACACCACCGAAAACCGATGGTATCGACAGCTCCAGATTTCGGGCCGCCTTGATGCCACGGCGACCAAGCACCACAATGGCATCAGGTTTTTGCTTCGACAGCCACTCCTGTATCGCCGCAGTCTGTTTTTCATCAACCTCCTCCAGCCCATATTGACTGATACCCGTTTTTGCCTCAGCAGTAATGCCGCCAATAATTTGTTCAAAAACGGTACTGTATGGTTTTTTGACAACAGGATAGATGACCGCAATGCGAGGCTCAGCCGCGTGACTTATAGTGAAAGGTGCCAGAAATAAAGCCAGGCACAGCCAGGAGCAGGCAAGCACGAGCTCCGGCCTCTTACCATTGATTTTCAAATACATCACTGCTGTTCCATTAGCTTCAATCCACCACACCAAGGTCGCAGCGAGCCCAGTAAACGATTGAAATAACTGGGTTCCAGGTAGCTCCCGGAGTTACAAGCTTGGGTATGATCAGGTCCATGTGTCAAATTTTTGTGTCGCTTTAAGCACTTTGAAAGTGAGTACAATCAACATGTTCGGATAATAAATGACTCATCTTAGTCAGACAGCACCATAAATGCATGTGAAAAATGCACCTTTTACGAGAAGTCTACTAGTTTAATAAAGATTGACTATCAGTATTTACTGCATCAATCGACAGGGTAAATACTAAACTTTAGCGTATGCCATATAGATTTACTAAAGAATTCTAATAGAATGTCGCCAATGAACAAATAAGATATACGAATATGCTTTTCGGGTTATTGACTCGGAGCGCTCATGCTGTAAAGCTCAGCATCATCAAAATAATGCGCCTTGCACTCATAAAGGCAACCACAGATATCCTCTACCAAAAACAGATGATCTCCCGTGAAAATAAAAAATAACACAACATATATCGCAAAGCCCCTGTCTTTGTTGCTCGTTTTTTGTGCAGGCGCAATTGCAGCCGCGCATGCGCAAGCCGTCCCTGAGGAAGACATCGCCCTAACGTTTGATGCACAGTTTGTCAGCATCGCCACCGGCGGACAAAAAGAACTGTCCCGCGCACCCGCCGTAGCCACCGTCATCACCGCAGAAAATATTGCACAAATGGGTGCGCTGAATCTGGATCAGGTGCTTGAATCTGTACCTGGGCTTCATGTCACCCTCTCATCGGTTCGGTTAACACCGGTTTATTCCATACGCGGCATACAATCTGATATTGGTCCGCATGTGCTAATGCTGGTGAACAGCGTGCCCATCACCCAAATGTGGCAGGGTGACCGGGGCTTGTTATCTACCCTGCCCATTGCAGATATTGCACGGGTAGAAATCATCCGTGGACCGGGGTCCGCCGTCTATGGGGCAGATGCTTTCGCAGGCGTGATCAACGTCATCACCAAATCCGCCGCAGAAATGGACGGCACCAGCATTTCCGCCACCGTAGGCTCGTTTGGCACCGTGCAAACCTCAGTTTTGCATGGCGAAACATATGATGACCTCGACATCGCTTTTTCCATGCAATATTCAGGAACAGACGGTGATGATGGTCGGGTTATTGACGCAGATGCCCAGACGTTTTGGGATACTCGGCCAGGCGTAGGAACAAATGCCTCCCTGGCTCCCGGTTCGCTGGATACCCGCGCAAAAAGGCTGGATACCAGAATAGAATTCAGTTGGGATAGCTGGCAGTTACGCGCCTGGAACTGGCGGCAAAAAGATCTTGGTGTAGGCCCGGGGCTAGCTCAGGCACTTGACCCGAATGGGTATGCTGACACAGATAACTGGCTCGTTGACGCCAGCTACAAAAATGACAATATTGCACCTGATTTCGACTTTGAATCAAAAATCAGCTTTATGGATATTAAAAATGTCACAAAGCAAACCCTGTTTCCGCAAGATGCCATTCTCCCGATTGGTGCGGATGGCAATTTAAATCCGATAACCCCTGTTGGAACGATTACGTTTACCGACGGTATGATTGGCAACCCTGAAATTTATGAACAGCATTACCGGGCTGATGCAGCAGTATTTTGGACGGGACTGGAAAACCATCGTTTACGATTTGCTGGGGGTGCTTTCTATTCCGAGCTAGAGGGGAGAGAAACAAAGAATTATGGGCCGGGTGTTATTACTACACTCGTAGATGTTGACGGGACTCTCACAGATGTCAGCGGGACCAATTTTAACTATGCGCCTGACCAAAATAGAACAGTGTATTATTTGTCCGTGCAGGATGAATGGTATCTGGCCGCAGACTGGGATTTGACGGCAGGTATACGCTATGACACTTATTCAGATTTTGGCGATACTTTTAATCCGCGTGCTGCCCTGATCTGGCACCCCAGCTACAGTCTCAGTACTAAGCTGCTGTATGGGCAAGCCTTTCGCGCGCCTTCATTCCAGGAACTCTATGTCCAAAACAATCCGATAAAACTCGGTAATGAAGATCTCAATCCTGAGCGCATCAAAACTCTGGAATTGGCCATGGATTATCAACACACATTCGATCAGCGATACGCTGCCAGTATTTTTGCTTATGAAATTGATGATCAAATAGTTTACGTTGCTGACGGTGGTACCCCTAAAGCGCAAAACGTTGGCCGACAGGAAGGCAGCGGCTTTGAGCTTGAAATGCAATGGACGGCCACCTATACATTGGACATTCTCGCTAATTACGCCTATCAAACATCCAGAGACAAAACCAATAAAAGCGATGCACCGGATGCGCCGCAACAGCAATTTTATATAAAAGCCGACTGGCGTTTTCTGCCCGGCTGGAACTTGAATACCCAGATTACTCACGTAATGCAACGTGCCCGAGCCTATAATGACACCCGTGCCGAAATTGACGACTATACGATAGTTAATCTTGCCATCCGCAAAACGGATATTGCAGACGATTGGGATATTACAATGAGAATATCCAATCTGTTCGATGCCAGTATTTATGAGCCCAGCCCATCAGAAGTCAGCCCCTTTGTGCCGGGTGATTACCCCATGCCAGGGCGCTCATACTATGCAACGGCAAAATACCGTTTTTAGCACGCTATTCCTTCAACCATACAATACCCAAGTTAACAAATAGCGACATGCAGTAGGTTGGTGGTGAGCTTGCGAACCCCAACGTTTTCAATGGTATTGATATGGCATGAATTCCCATAAAAAATCATGAAAACCGGAAAATAAAAAATTAGTAGACAAGTATGGAGCTCGAACTGATCAGCGAATACTTTATTTTTCATATAAACCG
The DNA here is from genome assembly GCA_013151745.1 of Gammaproteobacteria bacterium. Taxonomy (GTDB): domain Bacteria; phylum Pseudomonadota; class Gammaproteobacteria; order JAADHS01; family JAADHS01; genus JAADHS01. Next base: position 8,694 of record JAADHS010000110.1, read on the forward strand.
AATAAAAGCACCGCATGAGCAAATATGCCTGAGTTACACCTCACTGCAACAGCAAGGGATGCAAAAAATCAGGCCACAGATATATCAAGGCATGGGTATAATCTGGTAACGGCTGCCAGCCTGTAAACCCACATCATTTCTCCCGGATAATTATGTTTGTAACGATAAAACAATGAGCAATAACATGTATAAATCATGGGACGAGCAACGCGGAAAAATACGCACAAATATCGGCGGCTGGAAAATCGGTGAAGGTGTAACAACCCACGGGTATTCATTGCTAGATGAACTGGTTGGAAAAGTATCCTGGTTTGAAATACTCGTCTTAAATATTACGGGAAAAAGGTTGGAACAGCGCCTTGCCAAGTGGGTAGAAGCAATTTATGGCTGTATGAGTTTCCCGGACCCAAGAATATGGTGTAACCAGATTGGCTCACTCGCAGGTACCATGCGGTCATCGCCTATTTCCGGTATCACAGCAGGTATTTATGCCTCGGACTCCCGAATGTATGGATCAGGCACCTTGCCTGCTTCATATGACTTTTTATTATACGCCATGCGGCAACATCAGGATGGCGTTGATGTTAAAGAAATCGTTGAAGGTCAATGCAGGCGACCGGGGACACAACCCGTTATTCCTGGCTATGGACGTCCCCTGGCAACAGGTGATGAGCGCGTACTTGTAATGAATGATATCACCGAAAAACTCGGTTTTGAGTGGGGATCCTATATGTGCCTTGCTCGTGAAATCGATCAACACATGCTGAAAGAATATAATGAGAGTATGAATTTTGCGACCTTTATTGTTGCCTTTTTGCAAGATCAAAAATGGAATCGAAAAGAAATATGTCGGGTAACATGGGGGCTTGTTACCGCAGGCGTCGCAGCCTGTTATTCGGAAGCATACGACAAACCTGCCGAGATGTTTCTTCCCTTGCGTTGTGATGATGTAGAGTATCGGGGTGTTGCTTCCCGGTCTGTGCCGGATAAAGAGTGACCCCCCCCCAAGACTCTCAATGTTGTATTGCGCCATATTCAAATACTCTTTTTCAGCCATATAATATTTTAAGTGAATAAATACAACCTACTGTAGGTTGGTGGTGAGTTTGCGAACCCCAACGTTTTCAATGGTATTGATATGGCAAGTAAAACAGGACACCCATCAATTTATTAACATGGAGAGCAACTCTCGTTAAATTTCGGTGCATACACTATCCACAGGAAAAAAGCAGAATAGAGGGGGGGGGAACCTTTAGATTGAAATGATAGGGGTTTGACTTTTAGAAGCTATTGGCTGCCCGATTAGCTGTTTATAGGCGGTGCTGCCCACCATGTTGGTTGTAAGGTAATAAAAATCGTAAATATTAAAAAAATTAACCAAAATATAACGGTTAATTTTTTATTATGGAATAACCAGTACGATAAACCCCATAAAATCACACTTATAAAAGCAGCAGAATGATAGATAAGTACCCCATAAATGCCTATACCTTCACCAGCAAGAATAAATTTTTTAGAAACCAAAATTACATATATGCCTGTGCTTGTTGTTATAATTAACGATAAGACATATAAGGCGTATGAGATATATTTTTTATGAAAAAACATTACCTTAATCCTAATGCATGTAATTTTTTGGCCAATTCTTTTCGGCGCTTGTTACCAGCGGCCCCTTCTCCTGCATAATAAAAATGGCCTTTTGATTCTTGCATTTGTTGAAATAATTTTAACGAATTAGAAACTAATTCTGACATTTCCATCCCCGCATAAATAGGGTCGCAATGCTTATCTAAATTAATGATGATTATGTTTTTTATTCCCCGCCCCTTGGGGCGAAAAAAACAGATAAGCAGAATTCCGGTTGAATGCCCCGCTTTCGAGAGAAACGAGAAAGTCGAGCGTTAAGCGAGAGGGCTTGCCCCGGGGATTTTTATTTATGTGAGCTTGGATGTATTCGAAGTAACATTGGAAACAATGGGTCATAATTTCTTCCAAAAAATACACCTACAAGAGCATCAATATATTGTCCTTCCGACCATTTTTCACGATCAAGATATACAGCACTTTTTATGCCTGCTTTATGAAAGGCTTCAATTAATTTTGGTATATAGATACCATCCATGCCAGCCCCGCCAAGGAAAAATGTTCCTTTAATATAGCTGCCTGGTTTAACGCAGCATTGACCTTTTAATGGCCCGTGCTTTCCCGCTTTATTGGTTGTTGAAATTTCTGCAATTTGCATTGCGCCTCCTTGTCTTGTTCTTAGGCAAAGGCCAGAATGATTAAGAGCCACCTCTCTAATCTGCTGACTTACTTTCAACACCCCATCAGTCACGCTGTTGCTGAGGGGCTGAACTCAAGAATACAAACAGTGAAATCGAATGCCAGGGGTTGTCGTTCATTCGACGGGTTCAAAAATAGCATATTATTTTACTGCGGCGGCCTACAGATGGCTCCATAGGTTTTCACGCAGATCTGCGAAAAACCCCTCGCTGGAATAATCGTCTTTGCTCGGCTGCACGCCCCCCTTATTTTTTTGTTCTTTGATTTGACGTATGAAAATGACTTGTATCTCTGATATTAATTCAGTAGTGTTCTTGACTCGCATCAGTTTTTTTAGTGCTGGCCTGCTAGCTAACATCATGATATGGAACTCAATGTGACACAAGTCGGCCTAAATATTCAATATTTGATTCGCCCACAGACTCTTCAGAAGACCCATTTTCATATAAGGAAATATGTAATACCAAATATACATACTACAAAATCAAGTTATAAAGCGCCATCTTCCATTCAAGGATGGAGTTGGCTACCATATTCATCCTCCTCCTTCTCCTTCTCCTCTTAATTCAGCGATTTCATTAATTA
>JAADHS010000081.1 GCA_013151745.1 Gammaproteobacteria bacterium
GCTTTGACTCTATAGATTGCAGCGCCGGTCAGCATAGCACTGGCAGCGGCCACAGAGTGGGATTGCCATAGAATTTTTTTGAAAGGTCCCACAGGGTATCGTGAGTGTTGACGGTGTATTTTTTGGGCACTTTATACTATTCCTTGTTCAATGAGGGAATCCTCTTCCAGCTTAAACCTTGGCTAAAGTACTTTTTACTCTAAGTGCTCCTCTTTCGTCAAGAGTAACCTTGTTTTATAAAGAAATTTTTATTTCAATTCCAATTTATGCGCATTGTGTATCATTCGATTCAATATCGCATCAGAGAATGCGGGCTGCAACGTATCAAAAAAACTACAACCTATTGATTAATAATAGAGGGTGCGTAACATCAGTGAGTTAAAATGAATTACGCCGCAGTTGAGTCAAATGGCATGTTTTATAGGAAAAACGTAGCCAAAATGAACAAAGTTTAGGCTGTGCGGAAGGAAAAACCCAAGGAGCAGGGATACTCTACTGCGGTTTTTAGGGTTATCCAATCTTCGAGCTTAACCCATGTTGCTTGAGGTTGGACAGGTCTATACCCATGGCGTTTGAAATTTAGGTAGTGCGCGCGTTCAATTCATTTCATAGCTAGGCAAAATGACGAGTAATAGCCCGCTATTGCGATGAATTTTAACGCCGCCATGGAATGAAGAGGACGTGCACACTACCTAAATCTTAGTCGTCACGGGTATATACATAATGTCTAAGGAATGCGTGTCCATTCCTGAGCTTGCCCCCCCTCTGTTGACACCAATACGATTCGGTCAACACTGGCTTCGTATATATTCGCAGTACCTGACAGGCTTTTTTTCATATTACCTAACATTCCCACCATTAAGCTTGCTATTGCATTTCCCGAAGTTTCCCTTATCGAATCCAGTTGCAATACGACATGCTCACCTTCGATAGACCAAGTCCCTGTCATCTCTAGCACTATGTTCCCCATTGGGTTATTAGAGGCTGAAGATTGAGCTTTCATTACAACAGTACCGTCTGACTTATATGTCGATATGAGTTTTTGCATTTCTTCTCCTTCGACAGGATTTAGTAGTTTTATATTCCAGTTTCCGATGAGTATTTCAGGTTTTATCGCACCTATATTATCGGCTCCGGTGTACGCTGCTCGTTCAGGTTGGCTCATAGATGCACAGCCATTAAACAAAACGACTGCGGAAGAAATAAAGAATATTACGAATAATTTATGCATTGTTATTTCCTTTTTTATTGGGATGATCAGCCGATGACAGAATACATATTTGGAGTTTCCATTATTTAAATGATTACTTTTTATTTGAAGATATACTCATCCGGCTGAGTATCACCGTTTCAAGTAGGCGTTGCCCTCAGGTAGCTTACATTCCTGAATGGCTATAAAAATATTTTATTGTTTATCCAGAATGCATTATCTATTTCTACTCATGATTTAGTTTGTTAAATAGGTAGCCTTTTTTGTGTGAATTTATCACACAAATCAAATCCAAAATATTTTTTATATCGTCACTACTCCTCTAAATGAATCGAACGCCTCAGTCAGAGCTATTTGATTTTGAGCTAAAAGACCCCGTTCATTATCCTAAACTTCACAGTTAACCACTCGTATAACCTAAAAACCGCAGTTGGTCCATAATCCATACTGACACTATACACCCTGAAAGGCGTCTTCTTGGGGTACCTTCGCATCCAACTTCATTTTTTATGAATCAAGAGATATCCCATTGTTTTACAAGTTATAATAATGAGTTTATTTCTGGTAATTTTACCCATTCAGAGTCGTCACTATTTCCTATTTTCAATTAAAACTTATTGCTAACATCGCTGTAATAAATATAAAAACTGACACTTAAGCTGTAAAAATTACGCAAGGAGGCGTTGTGAATACTGAATCTAAATCCTTTACCGACCAACCTTATAAATTATATTTCGCCTCTGCATTTGGTGCATTTTGCTTGGGCTTTGGTGATCTGCTGAATAATGAACATTCTGCCACTGTGTTGAAAATCAGCGAGATTATGACGCAGTTGCTACAATCCGATATTGGTGCAGGTGGTTTGTTGGCGCTGATATTATTGGCGATTCTAGGTGTTTGTGTCTGTTGGATACAGCAACCCCAAACGCGACTGGATGCCTTTTCACGAGGCTTTTCGGTTTTTGCGGTGCTGGCGGTGGCAACGCCCTTTGAGCCTCCAAGTGAGAAGGCAGAGGTCGCACTGATAGGTTTGGCTAATGCCAGGGCAGATGATCCGCCCTCATTACGTATGCGAAGCTTGGGCGGGATGGAATATGGCAATATTGAAATTGTTATCCAAGCAAACAATGCAGATACCAACGTAACTCATGCACGGATAACACTGCGTGATGCCAATACTAAAAAACCTGTCATAGTAACGAAAATTGACCTCCTCAACAATACACTAAAACTCTCTCGTCTGCCCCTGGGTCAACATATTATGGAAATTGAAATACCTGACTTCCGAAATGCTCAGGTTACTTTAAACATAAACCCCGGTACTCAGCGCTATGCGCTTTCTATTGACAGCTCGGCAATTCCTGCGGCTATTCAACGTTTGACTTCAGCAAAAAAATACACATTACAACCTCTGGAATAAACAGGATAGCTTTGACGTGTATAATCCTAAAAAAGAAAACTTATAAACTTAAGGAATGGAGGCTCTGTTGGGTGATTTATAAGCGTTGATTTATCATCGTAGGCGCAGCGTTTGAGTCGCGACGATTCTCAGACAAAAGCCGAACCTACATAGCGAATATAAAATTTGGACGTAGATACAGATGTTATTGTTATTGGCTCCGGTGCAGGAGGCTTAGCTGCGGCTTTACCTCTGGCTCAGGCTGGTGAACGTGTTCTTGTTGTTGAACAACATAATGTGCCGGGTGGGCTTTGTCACAGCTTTAGAAAAAAGGGGCATCGCTTTAGCCCTGGTATTCACTATGTGGGACAAATTGGCGAAGGTGGCTCCATGCGTAAAATTTACGAAGGGCTGGGTGTCGCCGACGATCTTGCTTTTTTTGAAATGAACCCGGATGGCTATGAACATATCCAGATCGGATCGCAGTTTATCGATATTCCCAGCGGGAAACAGGCCACGATTGAGCGTTTCAAACAACGTTTTCCTGCTGATGCTCAAGGGATTGAAAACTACTTTTCGCTAGTAGATAAAATCTGTCGTCAATTACCTGTTGTTTCTGAAACCCGAAGTTTCTGTGACTTTCTAGCCGTTCCCTTTAGAACACGAGAAATGGGACGGTATGGTTTGTTTTCCTTAAAAAAAACCCTGGATGACAGGATCGATGACCCGCTATTAAAAGCCTTTCTCTCTATTCAATGTGGTGATCATGGTCTGCCCCCCTCCAGAACCCCTTTTGCGCTGCATGCCGCGGTAACGGGACATTATCTTGATGGCGCTTATTACCCTAAAGGAGGAGGACGAGCTATTCCAAGGGCCTTTGTGCGTGCATTAAAAAAACACAAGGGAGACATCTTGTTATCGACCCCTGTGGAAAAAATTATTACCGAAAAAAACAAACAAGGACGACATGCCATCGGCATTCAGCTTGGCGATGGTACAGAACTTAGAGCTAAAAAAATCATTTCCAATGCCTCTCCACAAATTACATATGAACAACTGGTGGGTCGCGAGTTACTGAGTAAAAAACTACAAAAAAAACTGGATAAAATGACCTATACCACAGCGGCGCTGACACTCTACATCGCGACAGACCTTGACTTGGCCGGGATGAATCTGGACTCTGGAAATTACTGGTATACCCCTTTTACCGATGTGGATGCTTATTATCGTCAAACCCAAAACCCCAACATTGTTAACGCAGAAGAGCTCCCCGGTATTTTTGTTGGCATCACCAGCCTTAAAGATCCGGATAGTTTCCGCAATGGCCATCACACTATTGAGGCGGTGAGCTTTATCTCCTATGATGTATTTAGACAGTGGCAACACACAACTTACGGTAATCGACCTGATGATTATCATCGGCTCAAGCACAAACTCACTGCCTCTATGCTTAAAACTATAGAACATATTATTCCAGGCATTGCGGATCATTTGGTTTATTGTGATTTAAGTACGCCATTAACGAATGATCATTATGTTAAATCGACAAAGGGAAGCTGTTACGGAACAGAAAAAACCTTGTCAATTTGGCCCTTTCAGCTTTAAAAACCGATCGGAAATTAAAAATCTTTTTCTCTGTGGTGCCAGCACAACGGCTCATGGTTTATCCGGTGCGACAGCCTCAGGAATGGGGGTGGCATCGACCTTACTCTCTTGTCGTCCGAGTGAACTCTTACAAAATACGGGGCAAACACTAAAAGTACGACCAAGTTAAGATTGATAATGGTAAGATATTACTCTGCTATTTTTAACTTTATTAAGTGAAAATAAAATCAGAGAAGGTCGTGATGCAAAGTACGGAAAATATTAACAAGTGTGATGTGTTGGTCATTGGCGGAGGCCCTGCCGGGGCAACAATTTCAACTAAATTAGCACAAATGGGACGTGATGTGGTGATGCTGGAAAAAGAGCAGCATCCCCGGTAGCATCCCCGGTTTCATATTGGTGAATCCTTATTACCAATGAATTTGCCTATATTTGAAGAGCTGGGTGTGCTTGAACAAGTAGAAGAAATTGGCATCCGTAAATATGGTGCCGAGTTCAATGACGAAAATCATCAAAACCCGGCGACCTATTATTTTTCAAATGCACTGGATGGCGATTTCCCCTTTTCCTATGAAGTTAAGCGTGAAGAGCTGGATACTATTTTATTTCGTAATGCCGAAAAAAAAGGCGTTAAAACATTTGAAAAAACCCGCGTTACTACCGTCTCTTTTAATGATGATCATTCCTCATTAGTGGAAGGCATCGAGGACAATGGTAATACCATCAAATGGCATGCGCGTTTTGTTGTGGATGCATCAGGCCGATCAACCTTTTTGGCTAATAAATTGAATATTAAAAAACGCAGTAAAAAGCACAATAGTGCTGCAATTTTTGGCCATTTTGATAACGTCATCCGCCGCGAAGGTCGAGATGAAGGCAATATTTCTATTGCCTGGTTTGATTATGGCTGGTTCTGGATGATTCCGTTTAAGGATGGCAGTATGAGTGTTGGTGCGGTGTGTTGGCCTCATTATTTGAATTCGCGTAAAACAGATGTTGAGCAATTTTTATGGGATACTATTGCATTGTGCCCACCTGTGGCCAAGCGTATGAAAAAGGCAAAACTAACCACGCCGGTAACGGCGACAGGGAATTTCACTTATGCGGCATCTCATATGGCAGGCAAAGGTTATTTGATGGTGGGGGATGCCTTTGCGTTTCTCGATCCAGTTTTTTCAAGTGGTGTATTGCTCGGCATGGCGGGCAGCTTAAAAGGCGCCAAAGTGGTTGATACTATACTGGACAATCCACAAAAAGCAGAACAATTAATCAAAAAACATGATAACGAAGTACGAACGGCATTAAAAACATTTTCATGGTTTATTTACCGAATAACACAACCCGCAATGCGTTACATGTTTATGGTGAGAGCGGAAAGACGTGTGAAAAGAGAGCAAGGCATAACCTCTTTGTTGGCAGGAGATTTGTTTCGAGATTTGCCTATTGGGCGACATTTGCTCATCTTCAAGTTCTATTATTATTTTTTATTTGCTCTTGATTTTCGTAAAAATTTACGCGCGCAACGTAAACGCAAGTTTGATTTACGTGGAAAACCCACCAAGGCAAAAGAGGCTAATTTCAATTTGTGAATCAAAGTGTCGGCAAAAAAAATTCAATCCATAATCGTGACATCATTTTCATTAATCCGCCTTATGAGCGTATTGCACCGGGCTATGAATTTGTTAAACATATTACCAATCAAGCCGCATCACTGGGCTTATTGCATCTGGCCGCAGAAGTACGGGAGCAGGGTTACCGACCCGCCATTATTGAAAGTGATATCTTTAATCTGACCATAGCGCAGGTTGCTGAAAAAGTAATTAAAAAAAAACCTGCCTATGTTGGCATCACTTTATTTACTGTGGGAGTATGGGGCGCTGCCGAAATCGCTCGCAAAATAAAACAAGGTTCACCTGATACCGTTATTATCGTCGGTGGCCCCCATATTTCATCAATGGGGCAGGAAACCATTCAACGTTTTAAAGAGTTTGATTATGCCGTCAATGGTGAAGGTGAAAAAATTCTGGTCGAGCTACTCGCTGCATTAGCTGCAGATACAAATTTAATGCTGGTGCCGGGCATTATTTTCAGAAAACATTCGTTTGTCCATGTCACACCCGGTAAGGCGATTAATCGTGTATTAGATGACTTGCCCATGCCCGCGTGGGATCTGTTACCAAATTTCCCGCAAGCCTATAAACCCGCCATCTACGATTTCCCACGAGGCCCAGTTGCGACCATCGCCGCCTCGCGGGGTTGCCCATTCCATTGCAAGTTCTGTGATACATCAACCTTTGGTGACCGGGTCAGACATTATTCTCCTGCCAAGGTATTTGCCATGATGCAACACCTGCATGAAACTTATGGTATACGCCATATCCTGTTCGTTGACGATCTTTTTCTGGCCAGTAAAATACGTGTAACAGAACTTTGCAACAAAATTCTTGACTCCGGGTTAAAAATAACCTGGAGCTGTACAGCCCGTGTAGATACCGTTAAACCCGGCGTGTTGGCACTAATGAAAAAAGCAGGCTGTTGGGAAATATCATTTGGCCTGGAAACAGGATCCAATGCTTTATTAAAAAAAATGGATAAAGCCGCCGAGGTGGAAAAATCAGAACAGGCCGTCAACTGGACGGCTAAAGCGGGCATTCGAACCAAGGGATTATTTATGCTGGGTTTTCCTGGTGAAGATCAAGAAACCATCAAACAGACCAAAGATTTTATTCGTCGCATCCCCATGACCATTATGAACTTGACCAAATTTACACCGTATCCAGGTTCGCCCGTTTATCGAGATTTATACGGTACCAATATCCGGGAAGACCATTGGGAAAAAATGAATGGAATGAATTTTGTCTGGGCACCAGAAGGGTTATCAATAGAAGAACTTGACCGACAATACCAGGAAATTCTGATCGCTTTTTACAATAGACCTAAAATCGGTTTTCATTATATTAAGCTTACGCTGATGTATCCCAATCATTTTATCCGATTTTTGCGTTTTGCCCTGGGTTATCTCTACGCTAAAATCAAGAGCCTCTTGTCAGGGCGTAAAGGACTGCTGGTCAAGATGGACTCCAAACTTTGAAAAATAAAAATTCAAGCTAAAAATATTAAATTTATATTTATTAGTTAGTTACAAAATATTCTCGCTCTATTTATATAGTTCCTCCAAGTATTAAGTGTATAATCCCGCTCTTTGTCGAATTTGAGTATCTTGATCGTGATTGAAAATCTCCGAAATATTGCCATTATTGCCCATGTTGACCATGGTAAAACCACCTTGGTTGACCAGCTGTTAAAGCAGTCCGATACACTGGGTGAGCGTGTACAACTCGAAGAGCGAGCTATGGACTCGAATGATCAAGAGCGGGAGCGTGGCATTACCATTTTGGCCAAACCCACCGCCATCAAGTGGGAAAAGTATCACATTAATATTGTGGATACTCCGGGTCATGCTGATTTTGGCGGCGAAGTTGAGCGTGTTCTCTCCATGGTCGATTCTGTGTTATTACTGGTTGATGCGGTTGAAGGACCCATGCCACAAACCCGTTTTGTCACTGAAAAAGCTTTGCAGAGAGGCTTGAAACCCATTGTCGTTATCAATAAAATCGATCGTCCTGGCGGTCGTCCTGACTGGGCGCTGGATCAAACATTTGATCTGTTTGACCGCTTGGGCGCAACGGATGAACAACTCGATTTCCCGATTGTCTACGCCTCAGGGTTAAGTGGTTATGCCGGTATGGATGAAACGGTTCGTGAAGGTGATTTAACCCCTTTGTTGCAAACCATCGTTGATCATGTTCATCCACCTCAAGTTGAACTGGAAGACCCCTTCCAACTCCAGGTTTCTCAGCTCGATTACAACAGTTATGTCGGTGTTATCGGCATTGGCCGTATTGCCCGCGGTAGAATTAAACCTAACAGCCCCGTTGTTATTGTTAATCCTGAGGGACAACGTAAAAAAGGACGCATACTACAATTGCTTGGTTTTCTGGGTCTGGAACGCATCGAGCTTGAAGAAGCGCAGGCCGGTGATATTATTTGTTTCACTGGCGTTGAGGGTTTAAGTATTTCGGATACCTTGTGTGATCCCGATGCGGTAGAGGCATTATCGCCTCTTTCTGTCGACGAGCCTACTGTGAGCATGACTTTCCAAGTGAACAACTCACCCTTTTCCGGTAAAGATGGCAAATATGTCACCTCTCGCCAGATTAAAGAACGTTTAGAAACCGAACTGATCCATAATGTTGCGTTACGCGTAGAAGACACCGAAGACCCCGATAAATTTAGAGTATCAGGGCGAGGTGAATTACACCTTTCTGTGCTCATCGAAAATATGCGCAGAGAAGGTTTTGAATTGGGGGTTTCCCGACCTGAAGTAATCTTCCGCGATATCGATGGTGAAAAACAAGAACCGTACGAACAACTCACGGTCGATGTGGAGGAACAACATCAAGGCACCGTCATTGAAAAATTAAGCTCACGGGGTGCCGAAATGAAAAACATGACACCTGATGGGAAGGGTCGTGTCCGTTTGGATTTTATTATTCCTTCGCGTGGCTTAATTGGTTTTCGCACCGAATTTTTAACTTCGACTCAGGGCTCAGGCTTGCTCTATAGTGTATTCGATCATTATGGACCGATGAAAAAAGGAGAGTTTGGCACACGTAATAATGGCGTGTTGATTGCGAATGCCAGCGGCAAGGCTTTAACCTATGCCTTATATAACCTACAAGAACGGGGACGCTTGTTCCTTGGCCATGCTGAAGAAATATACGAAGGTATGGTCATCGGCATTCACACTAGAACAAACGACCTCGTTGTCAATGCAATAAGAGCCAAGCAGCTCACCAATGTGCGCGCTTCCGGCACCGATGAAGCCCTGACGTTATCTCCGCCCATCCGTAACACGTTAGAACAAGCATTAGAATTCATTGATGACGACGAACTCGTCGAAGTCACGCCCAACCACATTCGTTTACGTAAAAAATTACTAAAAGAAAGTGATCGTAAACGTCAAAAACGCGCAACCTGAACCTTGGCATCGTCCTATTTTTGCGCAAAGCAAGACATTGATATGCCCATAGCGTTATGAATTTAGGTGTTAGCGCGTGCAGGTGTGCCTTAGATTCAGTTTTTCTGATTGAGAAAAAATGCAGGCCTAGCTGGCTAAGTTGAATTTTTTTGATTGAAGAAAAGCCGAAAATGAGGTGAGATGTGCGTGAAAACACCTAAATTCATAACACCATGGGTATATGCAGAACGAAGAACAACGTCGAGCGGAATCCGCATTGTGATTCCCAAAACGGGGTTCCTATCGCTCTGTAAATCAAGGCGCTTGTGCTGAGCATGCACGAACACTTGCAGAATTAACTCTACCTCACCCGCATCTTGACTTCTTTTTCTTCACTTGAGAAGAGTGCTTCTCCATCTCCCGCCGAACAAACGCGTCTTTTGCAACCTGTGTTCCGGCATCCTAAAAATAGTAATGTAAGAACACACCTTTGTTTGTAGACGTTCACCGTAGATATATTATCCTATATACTTTCACCCGGAATAACAAAATAAAGCAGTAACAATCATGATACATTCCAGATCACAACTTATCGCTCTCAGTTGCAGCATCGCCATCACGGTGGTTTCAGGAAAGAGCACAGCCGAGATCAGCACGCCCTTTTACACTGTCAATCAAAATCCACTGATACAGCTACACGGACTACCGCCATTGGAAAAAGGGCAAATCACCGCCACAGGCACTACCACATCATGGACAACACTCATTGCCACCAATAACTCGATCTCCGAAAACACACAGCAAGAAAGCATTATTTTTGATGGCGAAACGTACCGCCTCAACATCATGCTTCGCCATGGATTAAAAAAGCGTGTCTTAGGTGTAAAGGGCATTGAAATCGGTATCGATATCCCCTACATCACTCACAGCCGTGGCATTTTGGATCGCTTTATTATCAACTGGCACGATACCTTCGGCTTCTCCAACAGTGAGCGTGACCCTTTTCAGAACAACCAACTGCGTTATGAATACAGTCGTAACGGCATCACCCAACTTCGTATCGTAGATACCACTAACAGCATCGGCGACATCAGACTCTCCGCCGCTTGGCAACTGCGCTGCAAAAACAGCCCGGAACAACACTGCACCGCACTGCGTGCCGGACTCAAATTGCCCACCGGTAAGCCGAGTCGCCTTAGCGGCAGCGGCAGTGCTGACTTTTCACTTGCTCTCACCCATTCACGCACTCATCAACGTTACACCTTCCACTATGGTGGTGGGTTATTATTGAATGGTCGCAATGATCTGCTCCATCAACAACAAAGACATGCTGTTGGCTTTGTTAGCGTTGGCCTCAATTATCAAACACAACGATATTCCTGGATGACGTTAAAGGTGCAGCTAGATGGACACAGTGCCTTTTATAACAGTGCACTTAATAACCTGGGCAGCAATTCACTACAGATCAACATGGGTGGTACGATCCAATTTTCAAACAAGGTCGCTCTGGATATCAGCGTGCTTGAAGATATTATTACCAGCACCATTCCTGACGTTGCGTTTCACTTCGCATTGCGTATTCAACATCAGAAATAACCCCTTATTTCCCAAAGTGGTTGTCTGAATCCATGGCGATTCAAAAAAACCACTGTAACTGAACAAAATACAAATTTTCCAACAAACCATACTCAGTTTCGACACCTCCGTTAAAGGCCTGTACACCCACACTGACTTCAACATTATCCGTCAGTGAATAAAGCAAATTGGGTGCAAAAAAAACACTATCGTCATCGAGATTGATAATCAGGTAGCTGCGCCACTGCAACAGCGGAGTGATGTCGTATCCCAGAAAACCACCCAGATAACGGCGTGCCAGGCTCTGCATTTCGCCTGTCAGCCGACGGCTAAATTCGTAATCTGCCGGATCAGCGACACCTTGACCGTTGTAGTAAATTTCAATATTGAAAGAAAGTGTATTGACAAAAGTGTAGTCTGCCCCGATCACCGCACGAGTAAAACCACGAGCATTGGCTGAATCGGTTTGTGTTATTTCACCACGCACACCGATTTCTCCAATCTGACCGGCGAAATCGAAACCCACGACGGTATTTTCGCGAAAACGTCCCGCCATTAACGACAAATCAAACCCTTTTTGATTACTGCGCCAGCGCACCGCTTTGCTCTCACTGCGTTGCAGTTTTACGTAAACCAGGCTCACACGTGATAACGCATTGTAATCCCAATCCATCAGTATAGCATCGACGCCCTCTCGTTCTTGACGTTCCAGTTGAACTGGATTAAATGGATTGAGAATATCCATGGGATTCCACAGCATCGCCGTTCCCCAGGCAATGCGCTGTCGACCAAAACGCAAATCAACCCCTGACAAAGAAAGGTCGGCATAGGCACGATAAAGACGGTGAATGCCATATCCATTTTTGTTTTCTATATAGCGGCTATCTAAATCAAAATAGGCATCGGGCTGCCGATTTTTCAACAGCGATAAAAACTCTGCCGTATCCAAATAGTTGCCAAGAAAAACTTCGTTATCGTACTGAATATCAAAAGCAACAGACTCGCTCAATTCCCCTGCCAATTTCAACCGAAAGCGGTTGATATCAAGCAAATAAGATTCAGTCACCCCAAACAACGGCTGTGTTTTTGAGTTAATAAAAAGATTTTTATAATAACCACTTAACTCGATCTCTGCCATCACGGGTGCGACAATCAAAATGGTGCACAAAAAGAGCGCTCTACGCATAACGAATTGCTGTTACGGGCTCCAGACGGGCTGCACGCACAGCGGGGAAAAATGCCCCCGCAACCCCCGTCAAAAACAACAACAGTGTTGGTAACCAAAGGTTGTTAAAAATGAGCACCGGATAAATAACATCCGTCAACCCCGGAATACGACCTGTAGCGCCAGAAAAAGCGGACAGATCCATACCGTGACTGCCGTAGTAGGTCGCCAATGACACACCGATAAGCGCCCCGATGAAAATGCCCGTCAAACCGAGAATAACGGCTTCATAAACCACCATACGCACGATAAGACGCGGCTCCGTACCCATTGCCAACATCACACCAAATTCACGGGTTCGCTCCAGCACGGACATAAACAAGGTGTTGGTCACGCCGATGGCAACAACAATAAAAACGATCACTAAAACGACATAAAACATCAGTCGGCTAACGTCAATCATCTGCACCAATACCGGCATAATTTGTTGCCACGATTGCGCCTGGTAGTTTGTGCCCGTTAATTCCTGGTTTAAATCATCGGCGACTTGCTGAGAAAGGTCACGATGATCAAGACGCAGAGTGAGAGTAGAAATTCGCTCTGGCATAGCAAGTAAAATTTGCGCTTGAGTCAAATCAATAAATCCCAGTGTACGATCAAAAATTTCATTATCCGTTTGATAAATACCCACCAAGTGATAGGCAGCAGGCCCCAGAGAACCATCGGCCAACTGCGTCGTTACGACCACCTTTTCACCAAGACGTACATCCAGTTCATCCGCCAACTTGCGCCCCAACACAATTTCCATTGCACTGTTTTTTTGTAGATAGCGCCCTTTAACTATCATTTTGTCCAGTTTCGTTACCTGAGGCTCCAACACCGCATCCACTCCGGTCAATATCAGCGGTTCAATCTGTGTCGGACTACTGATCATGGCTTCCACTTGAATACGCGGCGCTGCTGCGACCACCTCTGGATGTTGTTGTGCTTGAGCTAATATCGTTTCAGGTTGCGAAATAAAAAGAGCGGGTGACAGCTCGTCACGATAACCCCGTGGTTCAATCTGCACATGAGAGGTGGAAAAATCAATGGAGTTGTTAATCATTTGCTCAAAAAAACCATCGGTAAAAGCGTATAAAAAAAGAAAGGCGCCCAACCCGAAAGCGGTTGCTCCCGACGTTAAAGCAGAACGCCGAGGATTACGCCAAAGACTTCTCAACGCGATACTCCAAAATGGAAATCGACGCAAAGCAGTTGTCTTTGATGGCCATTTAAATACATTATGCGTTGTTGATTTCACTGAACCACGAATGGCTTCAACAGGTTGAAAACGTGATACCTGCCAGGCTGGATAGAGTGCAGGCAAGATACTGATGAATAGTGTCACAAAAGAAACTAGAAAAAGGTGATCCCAGCGAACCAGAGGAAAAACGTGACCAGAAAGTCCCGGCATGGTCTCCATTGCCAAAGTGTACTGAGTCAAATCAATCCCTGTTGCACCGTAGTAGGTGGTGATGCCCAACCCAAAAAGGGTTCCCAACAACAGACCGATCAAACCCAACAACATGGATTCCAACAGCACCACCTGAATAATTTGCCCCTGACGGGTACCCAAAGCCAACATCACGCCAAACTCACGAGTACGTTCCATCACCCCCATGAGAATCGTATTAGCCACCCCGACAGCGACAACGACAATCACAATGAAGATGATGATGTAGGTCATCATTTCATGAAAACGAACCATTTGCACCATTCCTGGCAATAGCTGCTTCCAGGTCAACACCTCAAAATCTGTTCCTAAATCCGGCTTCATGCGGATGGCGATGTTCTCAGCCCGCTGGCGCTCATCAATGCGTACCGCCCACTCGGTAATCTGTCCCCACAGTGAGTACAACTCTTGTGCAGCGCTCAAGGGAATAAAAACATGAGAGGTGTCAATCATATCGATACCGCTGTTATAGAGTCCCACCACGTTATAACGATCTGCCGCCAGCGAACCATCCCTTGCCTGAGTAACCAAAACCGCTTGATCACCCACATTTAGTCCCGCTCTTTTGGCCAGGTTATCGCCTAGCACAATGCTGTTTTCATCGGCCGCCTGTAAATAGCGACCGGCGACAATGGCTTTAGCAATAGTGGTGACTTTGGGCTCTTGAGTGGGATCAATACCGATCACCTTCACCCCTCGCGCCTCTTTGTCACCACTCAACATCGCTTTATCTTCTATCCGTGGCGTAACTGCAATCACATGCTCCAAACCACTGAGTCGAGTTTGCTGAACCGTGTCATAGGGCATTGAAAGATACAAGGCCTTATCTTCATGAAACCCCTTTTTATGGATTTTTAAATGGCCGGTTAGATAAGTGGTATTGTTTTCGATGGTCTGCTCATTCATGCCATCGATAAAACTCCAGACGAAAATCAACGCGGCCAGACCAACAGTAATGGCGATGATGGTATTGATTGAGCGCCGAGTATTACGCAGTACGTTACGCCAGGCCAGATGCAGTAATTTCATAACGAAACCTGATCTGAATCATCAGAGATAATTTGACCATCTTTGAGCCGCACCACTCGCCGGGCACGTTCGATGACCATAGGATCATGACTGGAAAAAACAAAAGTAATACCATGCGTTTCATTCAAATTGCGCATGAGATCAAGCAAAGCCGCACCCGTATTTGAATCAAGATTGGCCGTAGGTTCATCGGCCAGCACAATAATCGGCTCTGAAACCATAGCACGTGCCACGGCCACGCGTTGCTGCTGCCCACCGGAAAGTTGTGATGGACGACGATGCTCCAGCCCATCCAACCTCACTTCCCGCAACATGTTCATAGCACGTTCACGCCGCTCAGCTTCACCAACGCCTTGCAGTAACATGACGTACTCCACGTTCTCCAACGCGCTGAGTACTGGGATCAGGTTATACTCCTGAAAGATGAAACCGAGCTTCTTCAACCTTAAATGGGATCGCTCATGCCTGGAAAGCCGACCTATCTCCTGATCTTCGATCCAAATCTTTCCTGAAGTGGGTAAATCTAAAGCACCGATGAGATTGAGCAAGGTCGTTTTTCCCGATCCCGACGGCCCCACCAGCGCCGCAAACTCACCCCGACTTATACCCAGATTGATGTCAGACAAGGCGTCGATAAAAAGGCTCTCTTGTTGATAACGCTTAAAAACTTGTTTAATACGAACAATAAACACCCTATTCCCTCCTACCGCCCTCGTAAATTACGTAAAGTAAAAATTTTCTCTGAAATCGGCCTGTCAAATATCACCTCAGAGAGCCGAATCACTGTAGAATTTTCAGGCTTATCGGTTGGTCGCATTTCCCAGAGAGTAGGTACTTGACGACCATCCATTTCACGTACCTCAGAGAACGTCAGCGACTTGATCAAACGGCCACGTTCATCGTAATAATCAAAACTCAACGGCATAAGGTCGCTCTGCCGAACAAGGTAAATCAGCTTACCCCAGACCACCGGCGCATTGGATTTTGGCGTAGATTTGACCCGGTAGACCTGCTCACCATTGATATTATCCTCGGTAGCAAGTTCATGGGTATAGTCGTTGATCATACTGCTTTCTTTCACCAGGTCGTCATTGGTAAAATTGGAACCCATCCATGCCTGCAACATCAAGGAAGGCGGCACTTTGACTGTACGCTCCACTTTCGGCAGGTAGTTCCACATTTCATCCTTAATCCGCAACGATCCCACCCCCGCCTCCTTAGACGGTGAGAGGATACGAATAAAGCTCTTGTCAGGCCGTTCCATCCAAACTTTTAATTTCAGTGTACGCTGCCAATAGGGTGTGGTAATAACCATTTCATAACGACCCTGACTGGTGCTACCCCAAAGTCGTTTTTCTATTTCCGAAACGATAGTGCGTCCATCAAGCGTTTGAGCCACAGCCAAGCCACACGTGGTGAACCACACCAGAACACCTAGTAATATTTTTCGATCCAGCCGCATAATTTCACCCAATACAAAAAGAATAAACACTATATACCCGTAGCGATTAAAATTTAGGTGTGATTGCACGCTCTCTTCATTCCCTGGCTACGTTAAAACTCCTCGCAATAGAATAGCCCGCTATTACTCGTCATTTCGCCTTGCCAGGAAATGAATAGGACGCACACTCAACACCTAAATCTCAAGCGCTACGGGTATATTTGCATAAAATTCCGGGCATCACCAGCTACGGCCATAGGAAACACTAAATAGAATGGACGCACACAAGGCATAGCACATCGATGTCATGCAGCTGGTAGCGTAGAGTTATAATCAAATCTGGTATACAGGACCTCAAGTAGAGTTCTGATCCACTTCTTGCTTAACTTCATTGATAAATTCATGCCATTCAACATCTACAATCCGGAAAAACATCGCAATTTTAGACATATAGGTGCGCTCCTGACAGCATGGTACCAGGAGTATAAATTAAAAAATTTTCCGGTTATCGAGGCACCATTTCTTGCCACCAATTCGGTGAAGCTAACACCACGTCACCGGTTTCATAAATTCGATTTGCTATATCCAGAGAGTCCAAACCCGATTGCGTTTGTATCAAAAAAGCATTAGGGGCAAATGTTAACGATTTAATCGCAATCAAATTATACTTCTCAAACCATGCTTCTATTTTTTCCTGACTCCAGTCAAACTTCATCTGAACCAGAACATTTCCAGGCAAAGCTCTTTTTATTCCAGAAATTGATGCCGCATCATGCAGTACAGGGGAAAATTGGCTATTATCACCTTCATTCACGCTTTTCCCAACGGCTTGGATCGATGTATCATCAGCCTCAATTTTCAAAAAACGAACAAAGGGTAACTGTGTATTAATTTTTTTTGTCGTATCAAGTGATTTTAGTTGAGCATTCGCTTCAGTTTGCACCTTGAATTCAGCAATTAATTCTGGGTTGACCCAAACGGACCGTTTTTCATCTCCGTCGTACCAAAAATAGCGCTGTGGTTCTGCAGGCTTATCATTATTCACTTCTGCTAGGCTGATGTGAGGCATGATCAATCCCATGACCGTGCTTAAAAAAAACAATCTACGTAATAATGTCGTATTCATAATAATCTCCCTGAAAAATTCAGTTAATTCTCATTCTGAAGCAATGATAGTCGGCGCAGAATGTAAAGTTATTATTTACAGCCCCCTAAGTTCCATAAAAGGTTAGTTTCCATGACTGAAATGTTCCGTTATCACCCACTCCCTTATCTTCAACAGCTAACTGCCAATTCCCATCAGCATTTTCACCGAGATGGCGTGTTGAGCCAAAGCGCCAATTTCTATAAGGTAGAATACAACCTCCTTCACAAAAATGCGTTTCCGCTAAGCGACTGCTTGTTCCTGTCGCCAGATTAGTCAATGTTATTTCCAGGTCACCTGCATAAGGATGATCATCGGCACTAAACCTAATATCAATAAATTCAATATTACTGATATCACTTGACTCTACACTTAAAACTGAAACAACAGAGAGGCCATCATTATCTCCAATTTTTTTATTAACCTGCTTTACTGATGTCGAATACTTTTTCTCCGGTGCCAGGTTAGTCCAGTTTTTTGCCAATAAAACGGCCGCCTTCGCATCGACCACACCAAAACCATAATTATGGTTCACTTGCAGCCCCGCTCCATTTGTTTGCCAATCGGAGTCAGAAAGGTCATTTTTTCTGGCGCTGCGGGCTAAAATGGCGTGAACGTCACGCCAACCTAAGTCGGGATTTTCCTGTAATATCAACGCTGCCACACCAGAGACCATCGGCGCGGCTGCGGAAGTATTCCCAAAGCAGGCCGTATAGTCAGCATTGTCAACATCATTCCTTGATAAACCTGAATTATAACCACCACTTCCAGTTATATCTGTCGTCATAATGCTATGCGTTTCACAGGCCTCTCCTCCCGGGGCGCTGACTAATAAATTGGCACCTCGCTCACTATAAGAAGCGCGACGACCTGAGTGAGTCACTGCACTTACTGCGACTACGCCTCGGTAGTTCGCATGGCCATTATAATTTGAATTACCTGCTAAGACTGATCGCCCTAAAAAATTTATTCTGCTATGACCATTCCCAGCTGCAAAAACATAAACAGTGCCTCGACCATCTCGGCCAATACGATGCCCCGTCTCAATAGCCGTTCGCCATATACTGGGAGCGTCGAAAAGACGCCCTGCACCCCCAGTCGGCCCCCAACTATTATTGGATACATGGTTTTGTGCGGCATCACGAGTCATCGCATCACTTAGATTTTCTAAAGTCAGTGCTTTCAAAAAATTATAACCAACCAGTTCTGCACGCGGTGCAACCCCTCGAACACCGAGTCCATTTAAATCCCGCGCAGCAATGATTCCTGCAACGCTGGTACCGTGATTGCCAGGTGATGGGGTTGTATCCTGGTCAACATAATCATAACTTTTACCCGGTACCACGTTCTCTTTTAAATCTTCATGCCTCATTTCCAGACCGTCATCAACGACGGCTATTCGTATATCTTCACCACGACATGAGTCGTCAATGCAACTATTCCAAACAGGCTCTATATTAATATCTTCACCGACCTTGCCACGCTGATTGTCATTACCCGCTTGCCCAGTATTTTTCAGATGCCATTGATCTGAATACAAGGGATCATTAGGCTTAATTGTCCATGGATAAACAGCCGAAAAGAGGTCAGTATTACCTACAGAATCGATCGCCCTCACTCTGAAATTGTGCCTCCCCTCGGCCAAGTTTTCATAACTTATGGGGCTACTGCAATCAACAAACGAATCATTGTCCAAGCTGCATTCAAACGTGGATTCCGGCTCTGTGGCGATGAAAGAAAACGTCGCACTGGTTGAATTAGTAGAAGGAGGTGGAGTATTTGTAATATTGGTATCAGGCGGGGTTGTGTCAATATTCCAAGAATAAACGGCAGCCGTAGGGTCTGTGTTTTCAGCAGAATCTGTTGCCTTCACGCTGAAACTATGACTACCCTCGGCCAAATTTTCATAACGCATGGGGCTACTGCAATCAGCAAATGAATCGTTGTCCAAACTGCATTCAAATGAAGCACTCTCCTCTGTGGCGATGAAAGAAAACGTCGCACTGGTTGAATTAGTGGAGAGAGACGGTGTGCTTTCGATCTTTGTATCAGGCGGCGGAAGCAGAGGCCCAGGCGGAGGCTCATCCTCAGAACTACTACCACCGCCACCACATGCTGATAACATGATAACGACGGAAGCGATGGATAAATATTTTGATATTATGATGTTTTTCATTGAGACCCTCCCTGATAACAAAATTTTATCTGTTTTCATATGATGACTAATGGCAAAATATATTCAGCAACGCCATAAAATATGAAAAGTTTATGAGTGTTATTGTCGAGTATAATGGCTTTAAATTATTTAAAAAGCATAAGTCAGGTGAGTGGTTGATATAGCCTCTAAGTGGCAGTTATATTGGCTAACAGGAAATTATTTATCAAATGTGCGGAAGACATCTAAATCTCAAACGCCACAGGTAATAAAAAACTAGCCCCGCTTAAATCGACATAACAACCACTAAATCGTCATATTAACCATTTACCCAATGTATCCTTTACATCAATGAGCAAAGTAGTATTATTTTCATTGACGATGTTGTTTAAAGTTTAATCACATATGGAGAACCAATGGATTTGGATTTTTTCATTCAACAGCTCTATTCTACCCTTGGCATGCCACTGGATTCGCCTTGGTTTAACGGTGCGCATCTTTTCAGTATTTTTCAGCAAATAGCGATATTGTTTGTCATTGCCTTTCTTTTCAGTCGCTCGACGGTATTTAAACTGCTGGTTAAAAATTCACTACGACAACGTGACTGGTTATTGCTCTATGGTATTTTTTCTTTTATTTCAATTATGGGTTCGGTGTTGGCTACTAATGTGCCACTCACGCCCGGAGGCGATGACTGGACTCAAGTGGACTCCCGCTCTATCGGCGCAGTACTCGCTGGTTTTTTGGGTGGGCCGGTACTTGGAACAGCAGTTGGCCTGACTGCCGGTATTTATCGATATGGTCTGGGTGGCGCTACCGACATGGCTGGTCTTCTCGGCACCACTTTGACCGGTCTTTTATCCGGTTTGGTTTATCTTTTAATGGCAAAAAAAAATCAGGCCATGCGCTTTGACTGGAAAATTGCGGTCGCTACCGTTTGTACCGCTGAACTCATGATGAAAGCATTAGTCTTTCCCTTCGCTAATTCATTCAATGAAGCTCTGGCCTTGATTCAAATTACCACCCTGCCCAGTTTGATTGGCAACAGCATTGGCGCCGCCCTGTTTGTTACGATATTAAATGATAAAGAACGTTCTGGTGTTTCATATACCACCAATGCGTTGTATATGGCGAAATGCCTGGTTAATGTTCTTAAAAATGGTTTTAATAAACATGCTGCCAGTGAAATCGTCAATATCATCCGTAAAGAAACCCGGATTGCAACCGTCGTCATCACTGACAACAGTAACAAGATCATGGCAATTTCTGGAACCGGTAGCGATCATCATCAAGCGGGGGATAAAATCGCCGCTGATTTAGTGAAAAAATCCACCAAACAAAAACGGAGTATTTTTATCGATGGTTCCACTCATCAGTTTAAATGCGCTATATCAACCCACTGCCCTTTGCATTCGGCACTCATTGCCCCACTGATGGTCGATGAAAAGATGCTGGGTACGTTATTATTATTTGAACCCAAACGACGATTTTTCCCAAAATTGAATCGCGCTCTGGGTGAAGGCGTTGCCGACCTTCTATCCGAACAAATGCGGCTGAGCATCTACCAGGAGCAATTATCTATTGCAGAGCATAAACTTCTAATCGCCCAGATTAATCCGCATTTTTTAGCCAATGCATTAAACACCGTCTCGGCTGTGATGCGATCGGATACCACGCATGCGAAAGAATTATTGGCTAAACTGGCATTTTTAATGCGCAAAAATATTAGACAGGGCAATGAAACCAGCACATTAGAACAAGAACTGGAACATTTAGATGCCCATCTCAGTATTGAGCTAACTCGCTATGGTGATCGGCTGAAAATAGAAAAAAATATTGAACCCGAACTCATGAATACACTGTTACCTAGTTTTAGTCTGCAACCGATGGTAGAGAACGCCATCAAACATGGCACATCCCGCTTACTGATACCGGGTATTATCTACATCAAGGCTTACCGAATCGACAAGCAATTACTTTGCATTGAAATTAAGGATAATGCAGGGTTATATCAACCCGACCCAACATCCAGTGATAAAGGCGTCGGCATAAAAAATATTGACGGACGGATTAAAGGGCTGTTTGGTGATGAATATGGTTGGAGCGTAGATTGTGAGCCTGACCAGCATACCACGGTTACCCTAACGCTACCTTTTACTTTGACTCTACCATTTCGGAGGCATGCTGGTGACGATAAACGTAATAATCATTGATGATGAACTGTTGGCTCAACAAGAACTGGCTCACCTGCTGGCACGGCACGATGATTTTCAGATTGTTGCCCGATGCGAAGATGTTTTTTCTGCTCTCCGAAAAATCAGAGAACACAAGCCTCACGCTATTTTTCTGGATATTATTATGCCAGGCCATGATGGCTTTACCTTGCTCGACTATATGGCACCGGAAGAATATCATCCCCATGTCGTGGTTGTTACCGGAGGAGGGAGTGATTCAGCTGTAGATGCCTTTGCAAGAAACCTACTGGATTATTTGCCAAAACCCGTGGAAGAAAATCGCTTTGATCAAGCCATAGAAAAAATTCGAAGTCAGATTGAAAATGAGGCTTCCCCTTATCCAAACCGAATGCTTGACATCATTCCCTGCATTTTCAATAACCGAATAAAATTTATAAAACCGAAAGACATACAATATGTGCAATCCGATGCTCGGGGAGTCTATGTCATCTGTATTGACGAGAAAGAGTACTATACCGAACTGACACTGGCCGCTATAGAAGCCAAAACGGAGTTATTCCGTTGTCATCGCCAGTACTTGATTAACCTTGACGAAATTGATGAACTCGAAGAAATAGAGAATGGATTGGCAAAAATCAAAACTACACTTGGACACAATATTCCTGTCAGTCGCCACTATTTTAAATTATTGAAAGAGCATGTCGGAATATAAAACGAAATTTATAACGCCATGGGTATATAAGAGTTACTCTGTACTGGGGTTATTGTGAAGCGTTTTACTCATACCATTAATATCACCCACATCCAAACCAATATCGGATAATAGTGAATCAACCAATGGTGCTTGGCTGCGATATTTCAAGGCGCTATTAACTAATTGATAGGCCAAGCTTCCACCATTACTGTTATTGGTTGCAGTTTTTTCAGATCCACTTGAGCCGCCATTTAAGCTTTCAATCTGAATAATTTTAATACCGTCTATTTGCTCCATGGGTTTAACGCTTTCACGGATAATTTGCGGCAGTTGTTCTATCAAAGTCATGCGTATTTGCATTTCGATCTGTTCTGCATTGAGAATGTTTCGTGACTCATTGAGGGCGTGTTGGCCTTCGGCGGCAACAGCACGCAGGGCATCAACAAATTTACCTTCGACCAATTGCTTTAATACATCGGGTTTCATGGTTTTCAAACCTGAAATTTCGGCCGCATCGCCAATGGCATCTTCTGTTGGTTTTACTCGCACGTAAAATTCAGCGGTCACATCAACACGCATACGATCCCGTGTAATTAAAGCGTGTTCATTTGACCTCCGAACTTCCAGACGTAGCGTATTCATGTTAACGGGAATAATTTCTCATGCAACACGGGATAGACAAGACAACCGCCATTTTTAATCACCTTTTAGCGACGAAACGCTGGCCGACGTAAAATGTGAAATTATTTCTTTACAGGCCCTTAGCTTAACCTCTCAACAATTGTGAATTCTGCTGTTACGTGAATTTTTTTGGAATAGTTTTTTGAGTAATATTTTTTATGCAACGATAGGGTTAGCGGAGAGATGTTACCTACCTGTTTTTTCGAAGAGCTGGAAAAATAATAGAAACCTTTAACCCTTCCCCTGGATACAACTCTTCTTGTGATACAAGTTCAATCGTTCTGGCATAAATTTGTAGAGTGCTGAAAGCATCACCAATACGCTTAAATTTTTTATTAGAAAATCTAATAATATTTTCTTCAAGGGAGGCTGGTAATCGAATAATTACGTTTGCTCTCTTAATAGTTGAGACTCGCTCTTTAAAGATCGCTCTCCAAGAAATTTTATTCCCCTGCAACCCACCTTTCACACGGTATTTGATAACAAAAGTATGGCTATCTGGTGGTGTCAGTGCATGTTGCCATTCAATCCATAATCGGTTATTTTCGACTCCAACGCTAGCGAAAAGATTTTGCCCTTCCTCAAAGACTTCAACGCCTTCAATGCTATCCACCAAAGCCAGCGACAACCAACGATACCGTTTGTTGGTATATGGCGCGGTAAAAATATATTTTTGAGTCTCACTCACCAAAATATCTCCATTCTCCTGAATATCAATTTCTACATTGATAAATTCCCAGTAAAAAGGCGTAGGCTCCTGAGTCTTAAATACCTGGGTGCTTAAAAGTAGCACTAACACTAAAGCACTCAAAATGGGGATGGAAA
>JAADHS010000083.1 GCA_013151745.1 Gammaproteobacteria bacterium
TAAGCACAATGGCCTCACCAATGACCAAACCCAGAAAAAATCCTTGCACCTCCATATGAAAAAATAATACAAAGACGACAGCCAGAGTCATTCCTAAATATTTTGTAAAAACTGCAAAAATAACGTATTCCTTAGCTCGTCCTTTTGCTCTAAACAAACTTCCGAGCACCTGGGTTAATATTCTTATGATGATCAAAAATGAAGAGATACTGACGGCCAGGCCAATTGAGCTAGATATTATTTCTGAAGAAGTCAGGACTTGACCCATTGCAAAGGTAAAAATAGTGCCGAGTAGACCGAGCACTAAGGAGGTCCACAAAACGGTAGAATAGAATAGTGTGTATTGCCCCTGTTTTTCATAAAATGAGCTGAATCTCTGGGTTGCGTGGCGAAGCCCAAAATTAAAAAGAAGTTCAGCAATGACAATGGACATTAAGACCAAACTCATTACACCGTACTCTTCTTTAGTAAAAATACGAGTAAAAATAGGGAAAGAAATCAAACCTGCCGACATAATCAGGACTTCTCCTACCATATAGATAGAGAGATGCTTTATGATATTGTTTATTGCCACTCTATCTTCTTACTCCTTACCAGGTTTGAATCAAAAAAAGCTTCCATAGTGCGAGGACGCTCAGCGTATAGATAATAATTTTTGTATTGGGGAAAATCTTCTGGCTGAGGACAGTATTTTCATGATTTTCACTGATTTGATGGAATAACCGCTCCTGTACAACAATTAAAGCGACAATAAACATAAAGATAATATTATAAGTTCTTGATGAAAGGAGAGACGCTGAGATGAAAGAAAATATGAAGGCCAGGTTTGCTATACCATACAGTTTGAATTTTTCCATCCCTTTTTGGAATGACGTATACAATAGCGATTGATACGAAAAATAAAGTAATCCTATCCATGCATAAAGTCCTACTATTCCTATTTCGGCGCCAGCACGGACGAATGAGTTATGCGCATCTTTGGAGTGGTACTCTAAAAATTGATCTTTGCCAACACCAAATAAGGGGTGACTTTTCAACATATCCCATCCCGCGACCCATGCTTCAACTCTGCCCATCGCGGATTCATCATCACGGTAGCCCCCGGTTTTTATAAAAAATACAGTGATGACGCCAATACCGCCAACGATCAAGTAAAATCGTTTTAACTTAGCGCCTTCGGTAATAAAATAAATAAAAGCAGCAACGCTCAGCGTCATGGCTAAAAGTCCACCACGGGACTGGGTTAGAAAAATACAATAAATAGCAATGGCTAGCAAAGTTACCCCTAATATTTTACCAAGTATTTTTGATTTCAGTGCAAGCATAAGGGCAAAGGGCAGCATTAAAGCAACGGAATAAGCGAGGTCATTGGGGTTGTCGAAATTGCCGGCTCCTCGAATTTGCCAAGCCTGCCTATCAGATGCCCACAACATTCCATATCCTGTTATATCGATTCCATAAAATTGCAATATGCCCATAGCCGCGACGACAGTCATGAGTACAACAAGAGTCCAACAGGCTATTTTGAATTTTTTTTCGCTATCAATAATGGTGACTATCATAAAATAGATAAGCGCTAGTTTTAAAATTTCTATACTCGTATCAAGAATATAACTCATCCATTGCGTTGCAAAAGAGGAGAGGATAATGGACAAAAAAAACAGCCCCATAAATTTATCAAGTTGGGTTTGAAATAGTTTTTTGGGTATGGGGTTTAGTAACCAAAAGACAGATAGAACCCCCATTAGTACAAATACCAAAGGTAATCCCGTTAATGCAGGAACAAAATCTTGCGGTCGGATGACGATAAGAAAAATAAACAGCAAAAGCCCAAAAAATAACATATATTGTTATTTAGCTCCCTTTTTGCCAGATTTTTTTTCTGGAAAAAAAGAATTTTACCGGGGCTAATAAAGCAAAATAATTCAATAAAACAACAGATTTACTGATGTGGAACAACCCGATCAATTTTCTGTTTAAAAGTGCTGGGGGGCGAAGAAAGGCCATGATAAAAACCAGAGATAATAAAGCTAAAATGAAAATATCCACAGGACGTTGTAAATAGATTAAGTTGAGTATAAAAAGTAAAAAAGTATAAGGTACAAAAATTCTAAATATCTTATGAGAAATGAAATTGATCCAGATCGGGTTTTTAAAGGGATTCATCAACTCTGGAGCGATGATGAAAAGTTGCCAGTTTCCGGCGAGTGTTCTTATTTTTCTTTTTTGTTCTTGTTTCACGTTTTTTGAGGCGACATCGTAAGCGATTGCATGCCCATCAAATACAGTTCGATAGCCTTTCAGGCATATTTTCATCGGTATCAAAACATCATCTAAAAGTGTTTCTGCTGGAATGGCGGAATATAATTTTTTTCTCACTGCGTAAATGGCTCCCGTGGCACCGGGAACAGATCCGACATGACTTTCCATTTTTCGAATTAGTTTTTCAAAATTCCAATAAATATTGACTTCATTATCTATTGAGCTATCAGGCGTATCTTCGAATTTAAGTTCACCGCTCACGCAGCCTATTTTTTGATCATTAAAATTAGCTACGAGATGTTTGATTGCGTTTGTTTCAAATCGTTGTCTACTATCTGCAAAAACAATAATATCACCTGTTGCAATATTAACCCCTTGATTGATGGCATGGGCTTTACCTTGTGAGATTGGATAGGTGTATAATTTCAGAAAATTGACATTTTTTTGTTGCTGTATTTTTTTGATAATGGGGTCGGTTTGGTCGCTTGAACCATCAGAAACGATAATGACTTCCAGTTTTTCTTTAGGGTAGTTTTGACCCAAAATATTTTTGATACGCTTCTCTATATTTTTTTCTTCATTATAGGCGGCAATAACAACCGAGACATTAGGCTCATATTTGAAATTTTTATCTATAACCTTTGTTTTTACTTTTGTCCAGAAAAAAAGTATGAGAGGATAACCTAAATAGGTGTATAAGATAAAAATTAAAATTAGCCATATTATTACTTCCATTGTGCTTAACCTTCTAAGCTTTACTATTTTTTAAGAGAAAGAGCGCGCCTCGGCTTTTGCTTGGGTGATGAGCTGTACTCAGCCGTGGCTTATTTATTAACTGAGTTGCCTAGATTAGCAAGGGGCGTAAATGTTCTGTTTTATTAATTATATTATGGGCTTGAAGTGCAGAAAGTATACAACATTGAATTTATAAAGCTATATAATTATATTTTAAATTTTAAGAGCACACGTTTTGACAATGATTTTTTGATATTCAAGTTTTAAGTCGATATCCCGTTTTGAATATCCACTGGATAGTCGCGAGGCACAGCAGCATGAAGCCGAAGATCATACCTAGGCTAATGGCGACATTGACATCGGCTATGCCGTAAAAACTCCAGCGAAAACCGCTGATAAGATAAACCACCGGATTGAAGAGGGTGAGAGTTTGCCAAGGTTCGGGTAGCATGTCGATGGAGTAGAAGGCGCCGCCGAGGAAGGTTAATGGCATGACAACCATTAGAGGAATAATTTGCAACTTTTGAAAATCGTCTGCCCAGAGACCGATGATAAAACCGAACAAGCTGAAAGTAATCGATGTCAGGATTAAAAAAGTGATCATCCACAAAGGATGCATGATTTCGTAATCAACAAACAGTTGTGCTGTCATTAAGATAAGCAGGCCGAGGATGATTGATTTAGATGCGGCGGCACCGACGTAGCCCATAACAATTTCGAGTGAGGAGATGGGTGCGGAGAGGACTTCGTAGAGGGTGCCGGAAAACTTTGGAAAATAGATGCCAAACGCAGCATTGGATATGCTTTCGCTTAGCAGAGATAACATAATAAGTCCGGGAATAATAAAGGCACCATAACTGATGCCATCGATTTCACCCATGCGTGAGCCAATAGCAGCACCGAATACGACAAAGTAAAGCGATGTTGAGAGAATAGGCGAGGCAATACTTTGCATTAGCGTTCGCCAAGTGCGAGACATTTCAAAAATATAAATGGCGCGAATGGCGTAAAAATTCATTATTTTTCCTTAACTAGGCTGACAAAGATATCTTCCAATGAGCTTTCGCTGGTATTGAGGTCTTTGAAATCGATGCCGTGTTCTCCCAGCTGCTGTAATAATTCGGGAATGCCAGTTTGTTCTTGCTGGGCATCATAGGTGTAAATGAGCACCTTACCCCCGTCGGAGAATGACAGGTTAAACTTTTCGAGTTCGCTTGGTAGCGTACTTAATGGATTTTGTAAGGTGAGTGCCAGTTGTTTTTTACCCAGCTTATTCATTAAAATGGCCTTATTTTCAACCATAATAATTTCGCCATTATTGATGATGCCAATTCGATCCGCCATCTCTTCGGCTTCTTCGATATAGTGGGTTGTCAAGATGATGGTGACCCCGTTTTCGCGTAGCCGTCGTACCATCAGCCACATATCACGTCGCAATTTCACATCAACGCCGGCGGAGGGTTCGTCAAGGAACAGGATCTGTGGTTCATGAGATAATGCTTTGGCAATTAACAAGCGGCGCTTCATACCGCCTGACAGCGCTACGATTTTTTCATGTCTTTTGTCCCATAGAGAAAGCTCTCGCAGTATTTTTTCGATATAGGTCGGGTTGGATGCTTTGCCAAACAGACCTCGGCTGAAATTCACTGTATTTAAAACGCTTTCGAAGGCTGCAGTTGATAATTCCTGTGGTACTAGGCCAATCCTGGATCTCGCAGCGCGAAAAGCGGTAAGGGTGTTGTGGCCATCAACCATAATGGTGCCTTCGCTGGGTGTGACAATGCCACAGATAATGTTGATCAGCGTTGTTTTTCCTGCACCGTTAGGGCCTAGTAGCGCAAAAATTTCTCCATGATAGATTTCAAGGTCGATATTGTTGAGCGCGACAAAACCAGAAGCGTAGGTCTTAGAAAGATTATGGATTGAAATGGCAGAACTTAAACAGTTTATCTTTTTTTTGTCCATATGTGGTGTTATAAAAAATAGTTCATAACCCGTTATTATTTGCTTTTCAACTTGCTACAATGGTAATTGACAACCCATCAGCTTATCTTTACACGATTTATAAATCAGTAGCAGTCATCAATGGCTCAGATGGTGTCCACATAAATTAAAACATCATAAAAGCCCACTGTAAATAATAGTCTGTTTCAGTTTTATTGGTAGTTGTTGTTTCCTCTGGGCTGGTTCTTTGTGCCTCCAAAGTGAGTGCGTTGGTGCCATCAATTTCGTAGCGTAAGGCCAGGGTATGGCGGCTCTCTTGCTTTGATCTGCGATATTGAAAATAAGGATCGTTTTTGTCAAACCCCAAGCTTTCATATCGATAAATAGATTTGAGTTTGTTGCTGATGAGCCAGTAGCCTAATTGTACATAGTAGGCATCGGCTGTATATTTTCCTGTACCGACTGAATCTTTATTGTTAATACTAAAATATTCTGCGGTGATTTCAAAATTGTTCATTACAATATGCAAATCCATGCCCAGTACCGTTTGGTCTACAAGTTTTTGACTCGATGTTGATTCGGCAACGGGGTTAATCATACCAAAAATACCAATTTGTATAGGGCGCACGGGGAACTGGTAACTGGTTCGGAGTACTGCCAACTTTTTTTCGCTGAAATTTTCCTTAAGTGGTATTGGCCCTTCCGCTGCTGGAGGATTGGTGTCGACTGATGTACCGTTGGCGATTGTCAAATCGTAACTCACGCTGCCACCTGTTCCGTGAGCAATATTAAGTATCCCTGTTGCTTTTAAGCCCAGTACATGAGCAGGGAAAATGGATTTTGCGTCTCTGAGATTAATAAAAAAAGGACGAGTCACTGTATCTTGAGTTAATTTTCCGTGGTGGTAAGCCTGGTTCCAGTAACCTAATGATGAGTGAAACTGACCGGCTCCTATTTGAAACGTAGGCGTAATGCTGCGTTTTATCCAGAGTCGCTCGATAGATACGGCATGTGAGGCGGCGACGGCTGAGGATGGTGATTTTATTGTGTATTCGATAAACCCAGTTGTTTTTTCGTCTATTTCCTGGGAGGCATGCAGTGTCAATGACCCTAGAGCAAAACTTTCCTGATGATTGCTGCCGTCATGGTTGCTTCGAGTGCTTTCTCGAAAGCTGATATCGCCAAATAAGCCAAATTCGGCGGCATGTGTAGCAGAGATACTCATGGCGAGTAGACAACCCGAAAAAATTTTTTGTTTGTTGTTGAACCGCATTGTTTAGTCCCTTATCCTCTGTTATCTATTTAAAACTGCGTAACACTTTTACTGAGTTATCCAAGGAGGCACCATTAATGTAGCCAATCGCAAATTTAGATGTGGCGATTCGCTCTTTGGTAGCCTGGTCGTTCATGAGTGACTCTGGAGGGTGAACCAAGCCTCTAAATTGTAATTTGGACCAATGTGCTTTTATTTGTCGGGGTGTCTTTCCCGTAACCGCGGCATAAAAGTTGCGTTTTATCGTATTTCCATCTTGCTGGTCGAAAAGCTTAATCTTTTGCCCGTTGGGCAGCATTGTCATTTTACCGAGGAAAATATTTTCCACTTGTTCTTTACTCAGGCGGTCTATTTCTAAATCTGGAGAGCCAATCACGAGCATCATTTCCATTAATGAGTTTTCGATTGGTTTGTTTATTGCGGCAACTGGAGTAGTTTTTTCTATATCTATGTCCTTTTTCAATGCCTGTGAGTTGGGCGTGTTGTCAAATTCGTTTTCAACCGCAATACGAGAAGGTTGTATTTTGAGTGCCACACTGGGTGTTGAGGGAAGAAGGGGAGTGAACGGTGGATTTATGTTTTGTTTTTCAAATGTAACAGGTTGTATCTGGAGGCGGTTTTTTTTCTGGGCAGCATCAGCTTGCGTCTTTGCTTTGTCTTTTGTGCTGACTAAGTTTCTGGTTTGCTCTGATGGCATCGTATTTTTTTCTTCCGGTATGCTCATCGTAGTTGGAGCCGCAGACTCTATTTTGCTGCCCACTTTTTTTTCATTTATGTTATTTGTTTTTTGGGTCACGGCAGCCAGAGTGGGTTGCTTTTCAATGGCCTGTTTATCCGGTTCGGTTTTTGTCGTATCCAGATCTGATGCTGAGGCTTCTTCACCTAAGTCGAGGGACGAAATCGCAGAGGAAATGGGTTGTTCTTCAACGACGGCAATAGCAGGTTGGTTTTCAGCAGAATGTTGATCTGCTTCAGCTTGTACTGTTTCGCGATCCGACGCTGAGCTTTTTTCATCTAAATTAACAGGTGAATCAGTAGGTTGTGCTGATTGTTTTCCCCCCTCTATGGCTATCACAGCGGGTCGGTTTTCAGAGAGATGTTCATCAGGTTCAGTTTTTACTATATTTTGATCTGATGCTGATATTGTTTCATCTAAATTGATAGATGAAACAGCAGATTGTATCGGCTGTTTTTGTAGTTCTTCGATGTCTGTTTCTTTCTGTATGTCAGAGGAGGGGTCTGTATTGAAAGCATGGCTTGGGTTCTCTGTAAGCTGAATGATGTTTTGATGCTCTTGAGATTCGGTTTTTTGTGATGCCGCTTCGTTGAATGCCGTTGTTTGTTCGACCTTTTCTGTGTCTGCACTGTCGAGTAACCACCACCAGCCCAAGCCGGCAGATAAAGTTAAGAGAACAATGGTGGAGAGGGCTATTCCACTGTACTTTCGCTCATGAGCCTTAGGGTCGGGATACCATAAGGGCATCTCCTGGGTGGTGATTAATGCCTGGTTAGAGGCCAATTGGGGCGTATTGTCTTCTTCATGCTGTAACCCTGAGTTGGTGAGGCTAATGTAGGCTTGCATAATACGACGGATACTGTGGTGTTTTGGGTCGATAGTTTCGTCAAATGAAAACAGGGTGTTGAGCCATCGATAGTGGTTGTGTATCTGTTCTTGGGTTGCTTTACTGTTCAAGCCGAGAGCTCGATAGTCACTGGCCTTGGATCCGTGCAAAATCTGGCGCATGACGCGGGCAGTCGAACATATTTGCTTGACGCTGTCGATCGTATCATTTTTGTTAGATTTGTAATCTGGGTGTGTTAACTGTCTGCATACTTCGTCCAAGAGCATGAGCATACTGGGTAGCTCTTCCGGCAAAGGGTCTTTCGCGTCAACAAGCCGGGCATATTTGTCGGGACTATTGCGGAGATCTTGTATGAGTGAATGTAACGCAGCTTTAGCTTTTGTACGGCTGATTTCGTCCATGGGTTTGTTTGCGTTGCCGTTTTGTATCGGGTAGCTGAGCGAGGGTATTTTATTGTTTGGTATCATATTTCAACTGGCAAAAATTATGTGTCACCGAATACTTTTTATAAAGTTTAGACCTCGGTAAGATCGTCAGTGAATCGTTAAGGGATATAAAACATGGGTATCTCATGCTGTGTTTCCAGAATACCACATGAAAATACCCAATTACCAATTGTATGTCGTTATATTTAATTTTCATATGGATAAGTACCTATGTTTCTTACCAGGCTTTTTTTGTATTGATGGGTTGCCTATGAGCATTTTTTTCATTAGGATCGGCCGTTTAGACGCGTCACTTTGATTGCTCAGGATGAGCCATGGAGAAGCTCAATGTGCTCTTAAAAAATAGGTCTTACGCTGACGGCCATGGAGAGCAGAGCGAGGGTCGTTAGTCCTCGATAGGTCACGCCGTTTGCCCTTTCGAAGTATAGGAGTGGCTTTAGTGACCGTAGAGCCATAGAGGAAGGCATGACGGTTGGGGCAAAAGGAATCAGTTGTCGCGTAAGCGAGGCGATTTTTGGCAGAGATGCCATAAAATTTATACCGAGGGTAGCGACACTATCGCTTTTTTAAATTCGAATTATCTTAAGTTTTTTAGTCGTCATGCTATTTCTGATTACTTTGTCGGGTCAAGCCCATTTTTTCTACCTGTTCAGTCTCTGGGGGGTATTTCAACGCGCATGGTGATTTAACCTTAAAAATATCAGCTACATCTGTGGATCAGCTGAATTTTTAAGGTTTAAACATTATTAGCTCATTAACTGTTATTATGTAAAATAAGCAGATTCCCCCGGAACGGGTGTGCCTTCCTTTAATTATGTTGTGGTTTTGAACGTCCTTACAACAGTGTGCACGTTCCTTAAAATTTAATATTCGAGCTTATGATAAAAACACGATTCCCTGATGACCCCTATGCCGAACGGGAGCTGGAAAAATACGAAAATCCGCTTCCTAGCCGCGAATACATTATGCAAGTTATGGCCAGCGCGGGTTCTTTAATGACATTAAAACAGTTGGCTGCTTATTTTGAACTGGATGACGATGAAGACGATTTTGCGGCGTTAGGGTTCCGTATGCGCGCTATGGAGCGAGATGGGCAGGTTATTCGTAATCGGCGCGCGGGTTATGGTTTGGTGAGTAAGCTGGACTTGGTTACGGGGCGAGTGATGGGGCATGCAGATGGCTTTGGCTTTTTGATTCCAGATGAAGGTGGGGATGATCTTTTTCTGGGTCCAAGACAGATGCGGCAGTTATATCACGGTGATCGTGCCGTGGTGCGCAAAGCGGGTGTGGATCGGCGAGGTCGTTTGGAAGGGGCGTTGGTTGAAGTGCTTGAACGTGCTCATGAGCACATTGTTGGACGGTATTTCGAAGAAAATGGCCTGGCTTATGTTACGCCCAGTAACAAGCGCCTTCATCTGGATGTGGCCGTGCCGCCGCGATCACGAGGTAAAGCTAAAAGTGGCCAAATGGTTATGGTGCAAGTGGTTGAGCAACCGAGTCGTCGTTCGCAGCCTGTGGGTCAGGTCGTTGAAGTGTTGGGTGATCACATGGCGCCGGGAATGGAAATCGATGTTGCTATTCGCTCTTATGGTTTGCCCATAGAATGGTCTAGCCCGGTTCAGCGGGCTATGGCTCAGTATAAAGATAAGATCCCCGAAAAAGAAATAAAAAAAAGAGTGGATCTGCGTGATGTACCTTTAGTGACCATTGATGGTGAAGATGCTCGTGATTTTGATGATGCTGTATTCTGCGAACGTTATGGCAAGGGTTGGCGTTTATTGGTTGCGATAGCCGATGTATCACATTACGTTCAACCTGAATCGGCCCTGGACAAAGAAGCGTATGAAAGGGGGACATCGGTTTATTTCCCTGACCGTGTTATCCCGATGTTGCCAGAGGTGCTTTCGAATGGACTCTGCTCTTTAAAGCCAAATGTTGATCGTTTATGTATGGTGTGTGAGCTGTTTTTTACTGCCCAGGGGGGCGTAAGGAAGTATCGTTTTTTTGATGCCGTTATGCACTCACATGCGCGTCTGACTTATGACGAAGTCGCCAGGATGGTGGTGGAAAAAAAACCGGAGGCGAGAAAACAACATCATGAGTTAATGCCCCATCTTGATGAAATACATCGCCTTTACAAAGTACTGCGTGCACGGCGTGAAAAACGGGGCGCGATCGATTTTGACCGTACTGAAACACGTATTTTATTTTCAGATGAGCAAAAAATTGAAGCTATTGTCCCCGTTGTGCGCTATGACTCTCATAAAATGATAGAAGAATTTATGGTGGCGGCTAATGTTGCAGCGGCAAAGTTTTTGGCATCGCAAAATTTAGATATCGTCTATCGTGTACATGAAGGGCCATCAAAAGAAAAGCTGGGCGATTTAAGACAATTTTTGAACGAGTTAGGCTTAAAACTGGGTGGCCGAGATAAGCCGAAGTCAAAACACTATGGGGAATTATTACAGCAAATTCAGGATCGTGATGATGCCCACCTTATTCAGACAGTGTTATTACGCAGCTTAAGTCAAGCAGTTTATACGCCAGACAATGCCGGACACTTTGGTTTGTCCTTTGATGCTTATACCCATTTTACTTCCCCTATTCGTCGTTATCCTGATTTATTAGTCCATAGAGCAATACGTTATGCCTTAAGTGATGAAGCTAAAAATAAATCTTTTCGTTACTCCGAAGTACAGATGAAAAATTTTGGCGAACATTGTTCAAATACTGAGCGACGTGCGGATGAAGCAACACGGGATGCGACGGACTGGTTAAAATGCGAATTTATGCAAGATCGTGTTGGTGACATTTTTAATGGCATCATTACTTCGGTGACTTCATTTGGTATTTTTGTTGAGTTGGATGATATCTATGTAGAAGGATTGGTTCATGTTACTGCATTACAGAATGATTATTATAAATTTGATCCAATAAAACACCGTTTGGTTGGTGAACGTACACAAAAAAGTTACCGTCTTACTGATAAAGTTACAATTCAAGTGGTACGCGTTAACCTGGATGATAAAAAAATAGATTTCGAACTGGCAGGTGCTTCGAAGCCGAGTGGTGCCAAGCAAACCAAAACCAAGAAAAAACAAAAAAAAGCCCGTCGCTATAGAGCAAAGAAAAAGTGAATCAAAAACAATGACAGCAGAAGAGTGGCTTTATGGTCTCAATGCGGTGAAGGCGGCGTTATCTCGAAGTGATAATTTAATTCGCACGCTCTGGGTGTTGCAGGGGCGAAAAGATAAACGTATGCAAGAAATACTGGATTTGGCCGAGTGTAAAAATATAAATGTACATAAAGGCACGTCAAGAGCTGGATATTAAAGTTCCAGGGGCGAAGCATCAAGGTGTCGTGGCGTTAGCTAACGTGTGTGAAGAAAGTACGGATCAAAGAGAAGATTTAACGGCGCTGGTTACACGATATGGTTCCAGGCTGTTTTTATTGATTCTGGATGGGGTGCAAGACCCTCATAATTTAGGGGCGTGCTTGAGAACGGCGGCGGCCGCTGGCGTTCATGCGGTGATTGCGCCTAAAGACCGTGCGGTCGGCGTGACTTCAGTGGTTCGTAAAGTAGCATCGGGTGCTGCGGAAACGGTTCCCTTTTTACGGGTCACTAATTTAGCGCGAACCTTGAGCGAGTTAAAGCAGGCCGATGTCACTCTGATAGGTGCCTCCGGAAATAGTGAAAAATCTTTGTATGATATTGAATACAAAGGAGCTATAGCGATTATTATGGGGGCGGAAGGGCAAGGGATTCGACGCTTGACGGGCGAAAAATGTGATGCTTTGGTCTCTATTCCTATGGCCAGCAAGGTAGAAAGTGTGAATGTTTCTGTCGCTACCGGTATTTGCTTGTTTGAGGCCGTACGACAGAGACGATCAGTTTTGATGGTGGACGATAAAGCCCTTAATCTCAAGCGCCAAAGGTAAAGCCTGTAAAATTAGTTGCTAATTTACTATTTCTTGGGTAAGATTCGCTGTTTTTCTCCTTGCCTTACCGCTTTGACATCTAAGTGGAGGGCTGCATAACCGAAGGGAGTCTTGAATGAGACACTATGAAATTATATTTTTAGTTCACCCAGATCAAAGTGAACAGGTACCGGCCATGGTAGAGCGCTACCGTGCGATCATCGAAGACGATGACGGTACTGTGCATCGTTTTGAAGATTGGGGTCGTCGGCAACTTGCTTATCCTATTAATAAAATCCACAAAGCTCACTATGTTTTAATGAATGTAGAGTGTGGTCAGGCTGCTATTGATGAATTGACAGGTATTTTTCGTTTTAATGATGCGGTTATCCGAGACCTTGTGTTATCGCAAAGTGCCGCTGTTACGGAAGCATCGCCCATGGCGAAAATGAAAGAACGAGAAGAGCGTGATACGGGTGATAGTCGCTCGTCCAGAGGTGCAGAGAGGGTAACGCCGCCGCCAACGCCAACGGTGCCCATACCTGAGAAAAATACGGTAGTAAGTGATGATGCCGGTGTAACTGAATAGCTGCGCGGATCATTTTTGTGCATGTGTTTTAATAATTTTATAGAATAGTGTAACTATTCAGCTTTGGAGAGCTGCTATGTCCCGTTTTTTTAGACGTAAAAAGTTTTGTCGGTTCACCTCTGAAGGGGTGAAAGAAAT
>JAADHS010000008.1 GCA_013151745.1 Gammaproteobacteria bacterium
TTCAGCGCGTTGTGTGATGCATTTGACGGTGCTGCGTTGAGCCTTTCCGAAGAAAGCCCTAGCTCATACGAGAAGCAAGCTGAGTAGTTACTAAAAATCAACTAATAAAAACCTAAATTTCAAACGCTACGGGTATAGTGTCCGGGATGCTTTGCCGCGGCTTTTAAGGTTAATAGACGTCCTGTGTGTCTACGTCGATGGACCAGCGTACTTTTCGAGCTGTTTTTTCTTCTGCTATTGTTGGGATACAAGTCCGTAAGAGAGTTTGTAATTTTTGTCGATGGGGGGATTGTACGAGCAATTGTCCGCGATAGTGCCCCGCTCTTTTGGGCATGGGAGCGGGGACGGGGCCCAGTATATCCGTTGTCTCGTCGGTTTGTTGTTGAAATTGTTTCTTTGCTTGTTGTAAAAATACTTCAACATGTTCGTAACGAATGGCTTCGGCACGAAGCAAGGCGATGAACAAATAAGGGGGGAGCTGTGCTTTTTGCCGTTCTTTTAATTCTGTTTGAGCGAAGGCAGAGTATCCTTTGGTTACAAGCTGTTTGAGTAAGGGATGCTCTGGATGGTGGGTCTGAATGATGATTTCTCCGGGGCGTTCTGCTCTTCCTGCACGGCCAGCAACCTGGATGAGAAGTTGGGCGAGTCTTTCGCTTGCTCTAAAGTCAGGACTGAAAAAGCCATAATCGGCATCGAGAACGACTACCAGGCTAATGTTTGGAAAGTCATGCCCTTTGGCAAGCATTTGTGTGCCAACTAAAATACTTTTGTTGCCCGCCGCAGCTTGCTCTAACAGCTTTTCCATTTCACCTTTGCGTCGTGTGGTGTCTCGGTCTATACGAATAATGTTGATACCGGGGAATCGTTGTTTTAAGGTTTCGTTAATTTTTTCGGTGCCCGCGCCTATGGGGTTGAGTTCCTTATTGGTGCAGCTTGGGCATGTCTGCGTAACGGGATGTTCCGCACCACAATGATGGCAGCGTAGCCGAGCACTTTTTTGGTGCAATGTCAGTGGTTTTTCACAGCGCGTACAAACTGCATTCCAGCCACACTGGTGGCAGAGTAAAATAGGGGCATAACCTCGTCTGTTGAGAAAAACCAGGGCTTGCCCTTGTGCTTCTAGGTGTGTCTGGATCGCCGTACAGGCTTCAGACGACAGCAATTGGGTACTGCGTAAATTTCTGATATCGACGATGTGATAGCAAGATAAACGAGCTGTTTTAGCGCGTTGTGTTAATTTTAACGAAACATAACGTTGCTTGCTGACATTGTATAGTGTTTCTAGTGACAGGGTTGCTGAGCCGAGAACAATAGGGATATTCGCACCCTGAGCTCGGCGTACTGCAATGTCGCGAGCAGAATAGCGAAAGCCATCTTGTTGCTTATAGGATAGATCATGCTCTTCATCAATAATAATAATGCCCGGCGATAAGAGTGGGGTAAATATCGCCGATCTTGTCCCTATCACAATATGGGCTTGGCCGTTAGCCGCTTGGAGCCAAGTGTTGAGCCGTTCTCCATCACTGATGGCGGAATGCAGTATCGCCATGGGTACCTGGAAACGGGCTTTAAAACGGTTGAGCAGTTGCGGAGTTAAACCAATTTCAGGAACCAGGACAAGAGCCTGTCGTCCCGTTTGTATAATATGCTCAATAGCTTCAAGATAAACTTCCGTTTTGCCACTGCCCGTAATGCCATCCAGGGCGAAAACTTTAAATGTGTTGCATGCACTGATAATGGCATTGCTGGCTTGCTGTTGTTCCTCGTTGAGTTTGTGTGTGACATTTTGTTGTGTTGCTGGTGTTGGGATTGCGGTTGTCGCGGCGTGCACCCATCCTTTTTTTATCAGTGTTTTAATGACACTACGCCAATTTTCAGGCCCCTTACTTTTTAGCTCTTCTTGATTGAGTCCCGCAGGTTGCTGCTGTAAGAGAGTGATGATGTGTTGTTGATGGATTGCTTTGTGTAGCGTATCGGGCTGGATGTTTGCCCCTGTTGAGGTCACAGACCAGATAAAAGAGGGTTTCAATGTTGCCGGTTTCTCTTTTCGTAGGGCGGGTGGAAGCAGGGTCGAGATGACTTCGCCAATGGGATGATGGTAATAGTCGCTTGCCCAATGAGCTAGATTAATGAGTTCACTTGAGAGAATAGGTGTTGAATCAATAATGTTGGCGATGGGTTTTAGTTTGGCGAATATAACACTGGACTGGTTGGTTTGTTCTAATACCACACCGATACGATAGCTACGACCAAAAGGAACTTTGACGCGTGAACCGGGGTGAATGGGAGATGCACTGTTTAGCGGGGGTAAATAATCAAATAATCGATATAATGGAGAGGGGATAGCAACTCGGTATATAGACATAATGGTTCAGGGTTTTAGACAACAAGAGGGCCATTTCTTTGTTGTAAGTTGAGGCTTTTGTTCTAACTTACTAAAAAGATAAAATTTTATGCTTATCCACAAAACCTGTGGATAACTTTGTGGATGAAATGGGGGCAAGGGTGCTAAGTTCCTGTCAATGTTCGTATTTCAGTAATCGTTGAAATACTAGACGATTTCAATATTATCATTAATAACAATATGTTGCGTATTTTTTGTTGGGTTAAGGGTCAGTTGGAACGCCTCTTCACAAGATGTTCCATGACAGGTTGATTATTGTGCATAAGTTCTAAGCTTAATGCTCATTGCCTGCCATATTGTTCAAGAATAGGCAAGACTTTTCTTGAGTAATTTATTTTATTGTCTCGACAAACTAGAAAGTTGGTTTTACCACAACTAATAATACGATAATAATTAATGCGATAACAGGCGCTTCATTGAACCAGCGATAATAAACATGACTATGCTGGTTTTTATCGTATTTGAAGTCCCTTATGATTTTCCCGCAATATATGTGGTAAATGATCAGCACAGCAACCAATGCCAGCTTGATGTGTAACCAGGCGTGACCTCCGTATGCCTCCCATAGCCCTGCACTGAGTAACCAGATACCAAAACCAATAGTTAGAATCGCACCGGGTGTCATGATGCCGTAAAATAATTTACGTTCCATGATTTTGAAGCGCTCAAGGCTGATCGTGTCGTTGCTCGCTGCGTGATAGACAAAAAGGCGCGGTAAATAAAAGAGCCCGGCAAACCAGGTTACCATAAATATAAGATGAAAAGCTTTAATCCAAAGCATTGTGATTGATGTTCCTGACGCATAAAAAATGAGAGTGGGCAGTATACCCTATCGTTGTATACAAAATTAAGCTCAGAACGGTATCATGGTTTTATCTTTGGTTCGCCTTAACCCCCTGCGGGGTATCAAAATAATAAATTACTGCCTGGTGGGGGGCCTGGAAAGGGGAGGGAGATGCAAATGGTCGGTAATATCTTGCCGTGAGAGTGCGCCAAATAAGGCAGGAGAAAAAGGCCCAGCGTGGGCGACGACCACGGTATTGGTGTGGTGCGTTTGCATGGCTTCAAAAGCTTCTAGTGCGGATGCAGTTAACGAAATTTCAGGCGCGATGTTACTGCTTACAGGTAGCTCAAGCAGAGAAATGTGACCGGGGTGTGTTTTCTCGGTCATTTCGTTTATTTCATTCATCTCATTTAAGTGCGCTCGCAGCTCATTGGCAGGAAAAAGTGTGCCGAATTTTTGATTTTTTTGTGCGGGGACATAAACCCATTTTATGTGGTAGTTATGGATTTCCGGCAAAAATGTTTCTATCATAATTCCAGAGTTGCTGATTACCACATCACCACTCATCAAAGACGATGCGCGAGTCCGTCTTAAGTGCTGGCTAACGGGGTCAATGTGGTATTGAATGCCTTGGTTTTGAAGTAAGATGAGATAGATAGATTGTCGGCCAAAGAGTTGTCCGCACGTCAGGTTGGCGATGACAATCGCGGTCATGCCGGGTAAAATAATGG
Organism: Gammaproteobacteria bacterium; assembly: GCA_013151745.1. Classification (GTDB taxonomy): domain Bacteria; phylum Pseudomonadota; class Gammaproteobacteria; order JAADHS01; family JAADHS01; genus JAADHS01. The sequence continues at coordinate 3,920 of JAADHS010000008.1, forward strand.
CGGGATTGGCACTAAGTTCAATAATGGCGGTGAGTGCGGCCAGCGGTGCATTCAGAGTGGCACTCATCATCGCGCCCATGCCAAGAAGGGCAAACAAGCCAATCGTACTTGAGCTGGCACCGTCATGAAGTATGCCGAACCCAGAGCCTATGAGCGCACCTAAAAAAACCGTGGGACCAATGAGTCCGCCTGGAAAACCCAAGCCTAAGCCTGCTGTGGTTGCCAATAATTTAGCAACGATAATGAGTGCCAGCAGGGTTAATGCCAATTCGCCATTGATTGCGCTTGTCATGGTGTCGTAGCCTACTCCCATGATCTGGGGTGCGATGATCGCGATCAATCCAGTTAATGCACCGGCGAAGGTGGTGCGTTGCCAAATTGGAATGTTTTGCAACTGACGGCCAAAAAATTTCAGGCTGTCTATGAATATAACCGCAATCAGGCCTATAATCAGCCCCATCATGCAGATGTAAGGAATATCACTGAATGTGGTGAGTGTAATATTAACCGGATCAATTAACAATATGGGTTCAGCGCCAAAATAAAGCTGCATGAGGGTTGTTGCGACTACGGCAGCAATAATGACGGGCACAAAACCGACGATCGTATATTCCATCAAAATCACTTCCATGGAAAAAATGACGCCGGCTAGCGGTGTATTGAATGAAGCGGCAATAGAGGCCGCCACCCCGCAGGCGAGCAAGGTTCTGACTGTATTGTTAGGTAAGCGCAGGGCTTGGCCTAATAAGCTCCCGCAGGCTGCGCCCAGATGAACCCCAGGCCCCTCTCGACCAACAGAATGGCCACAAATAAGACACAGCGCGGCGGCAAAAAATTGTACTAATGCATTAGGGAATTGAAGTCGGCCATGTTGACGCGCAAGAGCGGACATAACATGAACAACACCAACAGCATGGTATTTTTTAGGGACTTGTTGTAATAATAAACCCAGCAGCAGTCCACCGATTAAGGGAAGGAAAAAGCGAGACATAAGGGAAAGGTCTTCGTATGCTTCAACATTGCCGCCAGGCAGAAACGCCGCTTGACTGCTTTCTATCAACGTTCTGAATAAAATAATGACAAGACCTGTAATTAAACCGGTCATGATCGCAAGGATAGAGACAGAGATCAGGCCGTCAAAAGTAGATAGTCTGGAGCGAAACGAGTCATCTAGTCTGGATAAATGTTTACGCAAAAGAGGGACTCACTTTTGGTTAAGGGAAAGTCTACTCGTGGCGCTTGAGCTTTTAGGTGCGCGCGCCTGATTCATTTCGTGGTAAGGCGAAATGAATCGGTGTCTTAATTCTATTACAAGGTTTTTCAACGTCGTCATGGCATGACGAGGGTGCATAACACCGCCTGAATTTTAATTGTTACGGATATATTATACGAATTCAGGATATAAGAAAATTACTTTTCCGTATATTAAAAAATAAAGGTCAAAATTGGACGAATCTCTGAGTCTATGGGGGCTGTTTGTCAGTTCGGTTATATCTTCAACCATATTGCCAGGAGGGTCAGAGCTGGTCGTCGTTGCTTTGTTGTTGAACGAGCTAGCTGGGCCGGTGGCGGTGTGGTCAGTGGCAACGCTGGGTAATACGCTGGGTGGCGTGAGTTCATGGTGTATCGGGCGCGGCTTGGGTTATAAATTTTCGGTGGGTTCCGGCGATACGGATTCAAAATTAAATCATCGTGCGGTTGAGTGGGTACGACGGCGGGGAGCACCTGTATTATTGCTGTCGTGGTTGCCTGTTGTAGGTGATCCGCTCTGTGTCGCGGCGGGATGGTTGAAAATTTCTTTTATTACAGCGATGACTTATATAGCAATGGGTAAGGCAATACGTTATGCCGTTATTGTGTGGCTAGTGTGATTTAATCCGTTTTAGTGCAATCACACCTAAATTTTAATCGCTACGGGTATATTAAACAGGGAAGTTATTACGCACTCGTTCCTAACTCAGTAAATCCGGGCTGAGGTTTTGTGTGCCTTCTTTTAGAACATAAGCTTCTATAGAATACTGTTTTAAAATAAAAGACGCTGCAGAGCTGCGTTTGCCATTGTCGCAATAACAGATGTAACAATCCATTTTATCGAAATCCTGGGCTCGACGGTGTAGTTGTTGAACGGGGATATTGATCGCATCGGTTATATGTGCGGTATCAAACTCACTGGGCAGGCGAATGTCTAACCAGATAAAACGCTTATCTGATTTTTCAATGGCCTCTTGATAAGTGATCCATTGTACATTGGGTTCGGTTAATAATGTGATGAAGTTGCGTTTGGAGAGTCTGAGCAGTACGCCATCACTCATCATCGAGACGGTAGCATTACGCGGTTTGTCCGAAATTAAAGCCGCTTCACCAAAACTCGTCCCTTCACTCAGTTCAGCGAGTTCTATAGATTCCTCTTCCTCTTCTTCCGTTTGGCGTGTCACCAAAGCACAGCCCTGGTCAATCATATAAAAATAATCCCCAGTATCACCTTGGCGTATAATGATTTCACCAGCGGGTACTTTAACGGGTTCCAGCAGGTCAAGCAACTGTTCGATGTTGGCTGAAGGTAGATTGTTAAAGGTAGGTGATTTAATCATTTTTTTTAGCCAACTGGCTTTATCCACGGTGAAAATACCCTCTTCAGTCATGATGACTTCAGGTTCTTGATCGGCAAATTGTGCCCAGGCCAGCATGGTATCGAGTAGATTACTATTTACAGTAATGTATTTTATGGGTGTGGTTGCTTTAGCGGATACAGGGTAGGGCAGGCCACTCCCCAGTGCTTGTCTTGCTGCTTCTGTTTTGGCTTTGATCGTTAATTTGTTATTGTCTGCTTTTGTCAGTTCAACTTCACCAATCAGTACATAGTAGAGATTTTTGTGCTCTTGGTTGATATTAAATAATACGGCACCTGTGGGCAGTTGTTTGATCTCGGTTTGAGCAGCCAGATCAATGAGTTGATCTTCCGGTAAATTTTTTACGGGATCTAGCCATGCAAACAGTTTGGGTGGGATACTCGATATTGTCATAAGTTGTAATTGTAGACCGAATTGAAAAAAAAAGGAATCGTAAATGTTGGAAACGTTAAGCCGGATACGTGAAATACCTTACAATTATACTTCGTTCACGGATAAGGAAATTGTTCAGCGTTTTCTTGGCGAAGAAATATGGCAAACGATTAACGAACTCAGAAAAACGCGGCAGACGGGCTATTCTGCAAAAATGTTGTTTGAAGTTCTCGGCGACATGTGGGTGGTGAGTCGCAATCCCTATCTTCAAGATGATTTGGCCGTCAACCCCAAACGCTGGCAATCATTAACTCATGCTTTACATCATCGCCTTGATCAAATAGGTCAACGCTCGGATGGTGATATTCGTGTTGGTCAGTTATTGAATGTGGCACGCCAGGCCGTAGAGCGTTTTGAAGCCTGGTTGCCAAACCAAAGTCGTTTACGTAAAAAGGCCATGCGCAAATTAAGTGCTGTGACGGCGAGTCATAATGTGGATTTTAGTGGTTTCGCACGAGTCTCTCATGTTACGGATGCAACGGATTGGCGAGTGGAATACCCCTTTGTTGTGATTACCCCGGATAGCGAAGAAGAGGTCGCAGCGATTGTTCGTGCTTGTATCGCCTTGGGACTCACCATTATTGCACGAGGCGGTGGCACGGGTTATACCGGTGGCGCTATTCCTTTGTATAGTGATACCGCCGTGGTGAATACTGAAAAATTGACGACACTCAGCGCCTTGTCTTTTGTCGCGCTACCTGGTCTGGATTCGCCGGTGCCGGTTATTCATGCGGGTGCGGGAGTGGTGACTCAGCGCGTTGCGGAGTGTGCCGCAAAGTCAGGCCATGTGTTTGCGGTTGATCCAACGTCTCAAGATGCCTCAACAATTGGCGGTAATGTAGCAATGAACGCGGGAGGGAAAAAAGCGGTATTGTGGGGAACGACTGTCGATAATCTGGCCTCCTGGAGGATGGTGAGTCCTGATGGTGATTGGCTGGAAGTGGTCAGGGTGAATCATAATCTAGGTAAGATTCATGAACAAGCCGAGGTGTGTTTTCACATCACTCGTTATGCAGCCGATGGCGTTACCGAGAAAGGGAAAACGGAAGTTTTAAATTTACCGGGCGCTATGTTCAGAAAAACGGGTCTGGGCAAAGATGTGACTGATAAATTTCTCGGGGGCTTGCCTGGTATACAAAAAGAAGGTTGTGATGGCCTGATTACGTCAGCAACTTTTATTATGCACCGGATGCCAGAACAAGTGAGAACGGTTTGTATGGAGTTTTTCGGTTCTAATTTACGTGAGGCCGTGAATGCAATTACCGATATTATTGACTATGTAGCTAAAGAAAAAGAAGTTTTACTTTCGGGTTTAGAGCACCTGGATGAACGTTATTTACGTGCCGTAAAATATACGAGCAAAGCGGCACGGACAGAATCACCAAAAATGGTGTTAATAGCGGACTTGGTGAGTGACGATTTACATCGGGTTGAGCAAGTCACCGCTGCGGTTTCATCTCTTGTCGAACAGCGAAAAGGGGAAGCTTTCGTCGCGATCAGCACCGAGGCTCGGCGTCGTTTTTGGTCTGATCGTGCTCGTACCGCAGCGATTGCGGCGCATACTAATGCTTTTAAAATAAATGAAGATGTGGTGATTCCCTTGCCCAAATTGGCGGACTATAGTGAAGGGATTGAACGCATTAATATCGAGCAGTCTACCCGCAACAAGCTGCACATGATTGAAGCGGTTTTCGAGTATTTGCACAACGATTTACTCCAGTCGAAAGACGAAACAGGCTATTCTTTAAGTGCGGAGCGTACGGATCTTCTTGATGCCAAACGGCAAACGGCAATCACCCATTTGCAAAACATTCAGACAACCTGGCTTGCTTTGCTGGATAACCTGGATGTTGCTGCACAGGATTGTCACGCTCTTTTTTCCGCCGAAATAATAAATAAAATTCAAGATGGGGATTGTGTTCTGGATTTATTATTAAGACGTGATTTGCGTATTTCATATCGTGCATCGGTGGAACGCGTTCTTAAAAATACGTTTGCAGGACGAGAATTTGAGCCTGTTAGAGTCCAGCTCGATAAAATTCATTCCGAAATTCGTTCAGGTCGTTTGTTTGTTGCGCTACATATGCATGCCGGTGATGGTAATGTGCATACTAATATTCCGGTCAACTCAAATAATTATGCCATGTTACAAGCCTCAGAGGGCATTGTCGATCGAGTGATGGCGTTGGCAAAAGACCTGGGTGGTGTGATCTCTGGAGAACATGGCATTGGTCTCACCAAAATGCAATATCTGGAAGATGACGTGATTGATGCGTTTGCACAATACAAACAACGAGTTGATCCAAACGCGCATTTTAATCGCGGTAAACTGTTGCGCGGTTCAGGGTTACTTAATGCCTATACTCCTTCTTTGCTATTACTACAACAAGAAGCCCTGATTATGGAAGAGAGCGAGCTGGGTGCGTTGAATGATGATATCCGGCATTGTCTGCGTTGTGGCAAATGCAAGCCCGAATGTGCGACACATGTTCCCACCGCTAATTTACTGTATTCTCCGCGGAATAAAATTCTGGCCTCCGGTTTAATTATAGAGGCTTTTTTATATGAGGAACAAACGCGCCGAGGTATTTCTGTACGCCATTTTGATGAAATGCGCGATGTTGCTGACCATTGTACGGTTTGCCATAAATGTTTGAACCCTTGTCCTGTTGATATTGATTTTGGTGAAGTGTCCATCAGGATGCGAAAAATTCTCAGTACAAAAAAACAAGGTCGCAGTAATATAGGTTCACGGCTGGCGATGTTGTTTCTCAATGTCACCGATGCACGCACCATAAAACTCATGCGTAAAGTGATGATTCAGTTTGGTTATCATGCGCAGCGTATGGCTTATCAATTAGCTAAACGCAGTGGCTTTATCCATCACGATAAACGACCGGGTCCAACCACGGGTGCCATTAAGCTACAAGAGCAAATTATTCATTTTGTGCAACGGCCTTTGCCAGCAGCGCAGCTTCCAGCGCAAACGATGCGTGCTCAATTGGGGCTTGAAGACCGTACGCAGGTACCGATTTTAAGAGACCCGAATAAAGTGACGGAGGACAGTGAGGCGGTATTTTATTTTCCTGGCTGTGGCTCTGAACGCTTGTTTTCTCAAGTGAGTTTTGCAACGCTGGCGATGTTGTACGACCAAGGTGTGAAAACCGTGTTACCGCCCGGTTATTTGTGCTGTGGCTATCCGCAAACTTCGAGTGGTGATGCGGATAAAGGGAAGAAAATTACAACAGAGAATCGAGTTTTGTTTCATCGTATCGCCAATACTTTAAATTATCTTGATATTAAAACGGTTATTGTTTCCTGTGGCACGTGCATGGATCAGTTGCTTAAATATGAATTTGAAAAAATATTTCCGGGTTGTCGTTTATTAGATATTCATGAATTTTTGATGGAACGCGGAGTTAAGCTGGAATCGAGTTCAGGGGTTCGTTATCTTTACCATGACCCCTGCCATACACCGATGAAGCGCTATCAACCTACCGACGTGCTCTCAACACTAATGGGGCAAGATGTTCCTTTGTCACCGCGTTGCTGTGGCGAAGCCGGTACGTTTGCAGTAGCAAGACCGGATATTGCGACCCAAGTTCGCCATAGCAAAAGTGCTGAGCTGAAGCGGGGTAAAGCAAACCTCATCGAACAAGCCGCAGGAGCAGCAGTAAAAATAAAACTGCTGACATCTTGCCCCGCATGTCAGCAAGGCTTGTCTCGCTATGAAGATGAGGTTCAAATTGAAACGAGTTATATTGTTGTTGAACTGGCTCAGCACCTGTTAGGTGAGCAATGGCAAGACAACTTCATACAAGAAGCGAGTCAATCGGGTATAGAAAAAGTCTTGTTATAAAGAAGTGTATTGGTCAATCCAAACAGAAAAAGTCATTATATTTCATAGTCGCAACTGCTGAGATGAATATTCGATATTGACATGGAAAAGTATCCAAATTATGGAGGTCAGTTTGAGGTATGTAACCGATCAAGGTTGTATATAAATTAGCTTCGACTTAATTTGATACTTTGTATTGACATGAAGAGAGTTACCCGTTTTGATAAAGGTGTCTACATTTCAGCTCAAAACAAAAGGTAACTCTCAGAGGAGTACCATAACTTCTTCCGCTGATTTTTTGGGCGTCCTTTTTTATGTTTTCAAAATAACACAGCCCATTTTCTTCAGAAAAAACTCCGTCTGGCGATGAAAATCCAGTTTATACGAAGCAAGGGTAGCCAGAATTCAAGGGGGCTGGATACCCTATATCGTTGGTTCAACATATTTATTAGTGTTCAAGACTTCAACATCGCAAGTATAGGAAACAATGGGGTATCCACGTTTGATATAGTCGATCAGACTTTCAATTAATATTTCCGCTACTTTAGCCCGGATTTCTCACCATTGAATTGAAAAAGGCCGTATTTCATGGCATAACAGTTGTGCAAACAATAAGTTATAACCAAAGAAAATACGACCTTATGCAAACAGAGTGTAATACAAAACAGCTTGAATTTCACCGCTTAGATAGCCGAAATGTGATCGGAAAATTTGATGGCGG
>JAADHS010000059.1 GCA_013151745.1 Gammaproteobacteria bacterium
CCAGTTCGAATACGAGTTTACTGCCAATATACGCCAGCAACAGCATAAAAAAACCGCCTAGAGTCCAGCGTACGGCAATTTTACCTCGCCACCCATAGCGCCAGCGTCCCCATAGTAGGGTCGCAAAAAACAGCCAGGCAGCAAGAGCCAGTACGGTTTTATGTACCATGTGCTGAGCAAACATATCCTCCAGGAATACAAAACCACTCGCCAAAGAGAGGGTTTGTAAAAAAAACCCAACGCCTATCATTTGAAATAACAATTTTTCCATGGTTTGTAATGGCGGTAACGACCGGATAAAACCACCCGGTTTACGATTACGTAAATGTTTGTTTTGTATAGCAAGCAACAAGGCTTGAATCGCCGCAATATTAAGCAAACTAAAGGCAAGTATTGAAATTAAAATATGTAAATCCAAACCGACTTTGGCATCATTTAAATGCGCATTGCTAGCGGGAAAAAGTAAAGAAAGTGCGGCGAATATTGCCGCTAAAGGTAGAATGGCCAGCCCTAGATTTTCTACTGGTTTAGTGATGGCGGCAACCAGAACAAGAAATGCGCCTAGCCAGGTCAAAAGCGATAAAGCATTGAAAAAACTAAGATTAAGACCCGCTTCGGTAATAATTGTAGCGTAAACTACAAGCCCATGAAGTGTTGTGGCTCCCATCCCGACGGCAATAGGTATTTTTTTATCTTTAGTACCGTCGATACCTTTCAACAGTCGAGTACCGAGAGAAAACGTCACCCAAAAATAAAGGATTACTGCTGTTGCGCCAAAAAAAATAGTACTCATGTTTTCTGTTTTTTGTACGCTATAAGACTCAGGGCACATCTATCTATATTGGTTGAAAAGAACACGTGATTTCCCTTTTTTAGCAATAGACATGCTCTTTAACTGATGTGACTTTAGGTTTATGATTGCAGGTTTCTGTTTGTCAAAAGAGTACGCGAACGAAGCAGAGAGTGCAATAATTTTGTTCTTGGGGTTGTTGTTAGTAGTTCTTGCTGTTAGCATCGCAGACAACGAATTGCATGGTAAAACAAATAGATGGAACTACGTGTTTTAGGATGTAGTGGTGGGATCGGCGTTAAGCGTCGAACGACCTCTTTTCTTGTCGATACCGATATCCTGATTGATGCAGGAAGTGGTTTAGGTGACCTGACTCTGGATGAAATGGCCAGTATTCGTCATGTTTTTCTTACGCACTCCCATTTGGATCATTTAAATTTTCTGCCATTGATGGTCGATAGTATTTTTGATCGAATTTCCTCGCCAGTCCTTGTTCATGCGCAACCTGCAACACTTAAAGTGCTCAAGGATCATATTTTCAATTGGGATATTTGGCCTGACTTTAGCACTTTACCCACGGCCGATAAGCCCGTTATGGCCTACCAAGAAATGGCACCCGGTGCCGTGATCGAAATTGCGGGTCGGTCTATAGAAATGATTCCGGTTAACCATATTGTACCGGCAGTGGGTTATAGGGTCGAGTCCAGCCAGGGTGGGTCTTTCGCGTTCAGCGGCGATACAGCCAATAATAATACCTTTTGGACGGCTCTTAACCGCCACGCCTCTTTAGACCTGCTGATTGTTGAAGCCGCCTTTTCCAATAAAGATGAAGCGTTGAGTAAAAAGGCACGGCATTACTGCTCAAAAACTTTGGCGGAAGACATTGTACAACTACAACATCGACCACCTGTTTATTTGACCCACACCAAGCCCGGAGAAGAAGAAACTATATTTTCAGAGTGTCAACAACTCTTTGGTGGTAGAGAGTTGCATCAACTCCAAGTGGGAGAAAGGTTTCACCTAAAATAATATCTCCCCGTTCCCTAAGCTTCTCTCTAAAACTTGAGTTATAATCTCAAATTCAATGTAGTTTATTCAGTGATTCAGCAAGGAAATTGTAATTATGTTTGATAATTTGTCGGATCGTCTAGGCCAAACAATTAAACGATTGAGAGGTCAGGGGCGACTCACTGACGACAATATCAAGGAAGCCTTACGTGACGTGCGTATGGCTTTGTTGGAAGCCGATGTTGCGCTGCCCGTAGTACGTGGTTTTGTCGAAAAAGTGCGTGAACGGGCGGTGGGTCAGGAGGTGATGAAAAGTTTGTCTCCAGGGCAGGCATTGGTCAAAGTGGTTAATGATGAATTGGTTACTATTATGGGGAAAGCCAATGAGTCACTGAATCTGACGACCCAGCCTCCTGCCGTTGTTTTGATGGCGGGTCTTCAGGGTTCAGGTAAAACAACCAGCGTGGCTAAATTGGCGCGATTTTTAAAAGAGCGCGAAAAGAAAAGCGTACTTGTCGCGAGTTGCGATATTTACCGTCCAGCAGCGATAGACCAGCTCAAGACGCTGGCCGGCGAAGTCAGTGCAGAATTTTTTCCCAGCACGATAGAAGACAAACCGGTAAAAATAGCCAAAGCCGCTTTGAAATATGCCAAAAAGCATATGATAGACGTGGTAATCATAGATACAGCTGGGCGTCTTCATATTGATGTGAATATGATGTCCGAAATCAAGGATATTCATCAGGCCATTAATCCCGTCGAAACCTTATTTGTTGTGGATAGCATGACCGGGCAAGATGCGGCGAATACAGCCAAGGCGTTTAATGACGCCTTGGCCTTAACTGGCGTGATACTGACCAAAACAGATGGTGATGCTCGCGGCGGTGCCGCCCTTTCCTTACGGGAAATTACAGGAAAACCCATTAAATTTCTTGGTATAGGTGAGAAAACGGATGCTTTGGAGGCCTTTCATCCTGATCGGGTCGCCTCACGTATTTTAGGCATGGGCGACATTCTCAGCCTAGTAGAGCAAGCTGAACATAAGGTTGACCGGGAAGAAGCGGAAAAGCTGGCGAAAAAACTGAAAAAGGGAAAAAAATTTACGCTGGAAGACTTTCGTACACAAATTCAGCAAATGAAAAATATGGGTGGGATTTCCAAGCTGGTCGATAAGCTACCCGGGATGGGGGACGTGCCCAACCAAGTTAAAGATCAAATCAATGATAAAGAATTCAACAGGCAAGAGGCAATCATCAATTCCATGACCCCCAAAGAAAGGGTGCACCCTCAGTTAATCAAAGGATCAAGAAAACGGCGTATTGCTGCGGGTTCCGGTACCCAGATACAAGATGTAAACCGTTTACTGAAACAATTTACCCAAATGCAAAAAATGATGAAAAAAATGTCCAAAGGGGGAATGAAAAACATGTTAAGAGGTATGAAAGGTCGCATGCCACCAGGCGGCATGCCGTTTTAGTCGCGTCATGCTAGGAGGCTCTCCGAGAACAGACGGGATCTACTGCGACCAAGCTACGATCGCTATTCTCGGACAGCCTCCTAGCAAAATATAACATTTGTATTTTAAGATAATATTTCGTAGAATACTCTGTTTTTTCCGGGATAGGATCCTGGAGCAATATTCCGAACATAAGTTAAAGGCATTATTAAATTATGGTAACTATTCGACTTGCACGAGGCGGCGCTAAAAAACGGCCATTTTATCACCTGGTGGTTACGGATTCGCGGAGTCGTCGCGATAGTCGTTACATTGAGCGCCTGGGGTTTTTTAACCCGGTGGCACGAGGTAACGAAGAAAAGTTACGCCTGGATTCAGCTCGCATTGATCATTGGTTGGCGCAAGGCGCTCAAACCTCAGATCGGGTAGCGAACTTGTTAAAAGGAGCTAAAGTAGCACAAGCTGCTGCTGCGACGGCTGCAGAATAACCGACAGAACCAGGGTCGGTCGTTATACACTTGACTTAATAGTATGAGTAAAACTGAAGAGCAGCGCGTTCTGGTTGGCCGAGTCAGTACCTTTTATGGCCTTAAGGGTGGGCTAAAGATTTTTTCTTACACTGACCCTCGCGAAAATATCATTAACTATTCGCCGTGGCAGCTTAATTGTGATAATACTTGGCTAACGTATAATTTGCGGTCTGGACAACGACACGGAAAAACCGTCATTGCAGAGCTTCAGGGTATCGAAAACAGAGATCAGGCTGCGGCCTTACTGGGTGCTGACATTGCCGTCTCAAGGAATCAACTGCCAGCGAAGACAGAAGGTGAATATTATTGGGCAGACCTTGTCGGGCTGAATGTCATCAACACGAATGGTGTCACACTGGGTCAAGTTGATCATTTGATTGAAACCGGAGCCAATGATGTCTTGGTGTTAACAGGAGAGCGTGAGCGGCTGATCCCTTACGTTAGAGACTCAGTAGTGGTCTCAGTTAATTTAGATACGGCAGTGATCCAGGTCGACTGGGATCCTGATTTTTAGTTTATGCGCTTTGATGTGGTCTCACTCTTTCCCGATATGTTTCGTATTTTATCGGAAGAAGGCGTGGTGGGTCGAGCCCTGAATCGTGGCTTGATTGACCTGCAGATCTGGAATCCCAGATCATTTACTAACGATCCGCACCGTACTGTAGATGACCGTCCCTATGGCGGTGGCCCAGGGATGCTAATGAAACCCGCACCGTTGATCGCAGCGATCAACGCAGCGAAAAAACAGAATAATGGCACAGTAAAAACAGTTTACCTGTCTCCCCAGGGAGCAAGCTTGAACTATAAGAAAATCAAGACATTTAGTGATGTCTCGCAACTTATTCTGGTTGCGGGACGCTACGAAGGTATCGATGAGCGAGTCATTCAAGCCGAAGTTGATGAAGAATGCTCCATCGGTGACTATGTACTGAGCGGAGGTGAGCTGGCTGCCATGGTCGTGATTGATGCCGTTGCGAGATTAACCCCCGGCGTTTTGGGCCATCAAGCATCGGCGATGCAAGACTCTTTTGTGGGGGGGTTGTTGGACTACCCACATTACACGCGCCCTGAGACGTCGCAATGGGGTGATGTGCCACCGGTTTTGCTGAGTGGAGATCATGCTGAGATCACCCGATGGCGTCGCCAACAAGCGCTCGGCCGCACTTGGCAAAGACGCCCTGATTTATTAAGTAAGATCAAACTAACGACAGAGCAGCAAACGCTGCTAGATGAATTTAAAAAACAAAACCAGTAATTTTGGGGATAGAAAGCAATGAGCAACGTAATTGAAAAAATTGAAGCCGCCCAACTGAAAAAAGATATCCCGGACTTTGGTCCTGGCGATACGGTTGTGGTTCAAGTGAAAGTGAAAGAAGGCACTCGGGAACGTTTACAGGCATTTGAAGGGATTGTTATCGCCAAACGGAACCGGGGTTTGAATTCAGCGTTTACAGTACGAAAAATTTCGCACGGTGAAGGTGTAGAGCGGGTATTTCAAACACACAGCCCTATTATTCAATCCATCACCGTCAAGCGCCGAGGTTTGGTACGTCGTGCAAAATTGTATTATTTGCGTGAACTGCAAGGCAAGGCTGCTCGCATTAAAGAAAAGTTGTAACGATAACAGAGACTGTGCCCCCTGAAATCTGCCATTTCAGGGGGTGTCTGAACCGTAATAATTAATTTTAACGCCTCTCCAAGCAACCCTCATGTCTTATAAAATTTATAAGACAGCATTTTATAATATAATTTGGCCGCTAAATATTGTGGTGATTGCAAACCTGCAATAGGTGCCAACTCTACAATATCAAACCCCACCACATTTTTGCTATCAAAAGTAGACTTCAAAAGTCTTGTTATCGTGTACCAGTCCAAACCTCCCGGTTCCGGTGTCCCTGTAGCGGGCATGATAGAGGGGTCCAATGCATCCAGGTCTACAGTAATATATACGTTATCAGTCATGTTTTTTAGAGCCGACACTATCCATTTCTCATCACGCTGAATATCACTTGCAAAATAAGTTTGATCATAATTCATGTGCTCTTTTTCAGAAATATCCATGCTTCTTATACCCACCTGAATCAGGTTGCAATTTTGACTCGCATCATAAACCGCACAAGCATGATTGTATGGCGTACCGTTATAACAAGGTCGCAAATCAGCATGAGCATCTATTTGTAAAACCGTCAGATTTTCAAAGTATTCGTAATGCGCTTTTATCAAGCCAATGCTGATACTGTGTTCCCCACCCAGAAAAGTAAGAAACTTTTGCTCTCTTAATAAGTTTTTAGTTGCATTATAGGTATAACGGAACATGTCGGAAGGATCTTTGAAAGGCGGGCTTTCATCCAGCAGGTAAATACCCTTTTTATAAACCTCGTAGTCCGTTTCAATATCGTACAGCTCCATATTTTCGGCAGCTTCCAGAAACGCCTCATAAGCGAGATCAGCCCCTTTACCCCATGTACTTGTTCCGTCGTAAGGAATGGATTGAAGGTATATTTTCGCTTTTTCCCTGTTAGCATAATCGTGAGGTATCGCTGCAAATGTTCGTTGTGAACTCATGATTTATTTTCATTACCTAGGCTGGCTTAGTATAACCAGGAGGGTTTCCCCCGTTACAATTTCTATTGTCTGTCAGTGATTATATTTTACCCTCCGCGATCAGGAACGTACACGAAATAACGTCGTTATTTCGTGCCCATTTTTTGCAAGATAGCCTAAAAAAACGTCTTAGCTCAATTCATGGCCTTATCAACAGCCTCCTTTGAAGTATCAAGCAATTCTGTCGCCGCCTCTTGCGAAGCGTCAGTTTTGTTTTCTATCATTGAGCTGGTTTCTTCCTTTATTTCTATGGCATCATTCTTGAAATCATCAGCAACACCGCTGGTTATTTTTTCCATATCCTGCCCGGTCTCATCCGCTTGCTCACAGCCTGCAAGCAACAACAAGGATAAACTGAATGCAATTACCGCCGGTCTCATTTTATTTTTCATCTCTTTACTCCCCTTTACTTATAATTTTTGGTGGCTATAACATTTTAATTACCTTGCCATAGCCACCTTGTACTATCTCTCTATAAATATGGCCGAAAATTTATGGTTGTAGTGCAGCCGCCAGTTCAGATGGCTGAAGTGAACCATTGCCATCAATATCTAATTCACTGAACCTGTCACCTATCCCTTGCAACCCCTGCACTTCTTCAGGAGAGAGATTACCGTCTTGATTCGCATCTAACGAGGTAAATGGATCAGCTGGCTGTGTCGGTGCCATATCATCTTGGGCAAACACATAACTGCTGCTTGCTGCAAAACCTAATACCATGGCCATAATGATTGTTTTCTTCATAATTAACTCCCTGTTAATTTAGTCTTTAATCTTAAGTTAAAGTCATATCCATGCTGATCACAACAAGTAGCCAGCACACACAAGGAAAAGCAATTTTCAGGCCAAAAAGCAAAATCGAATAAAAAACAAATATATAATAATAAAAAAGGAGGTAAAAAAAATTACATCTTTGTAAGAACGTTTCTTTTAAGAGACAAAACCATAAATTTTTAACATAACTTTATTATGCAAAACTTAAAGTGTTTTTCTAATCTTAGCTAAACTTACAACCTCTGGTATGATGAGCATGAACTCTTTAGGATATTCTGTGTCTTCAAATCTAGAACGTAGGGTTAAGACGATCAAGGGACAGTAATCACGGTTTTGCCTACCGTGTTGTCATTTTTAATTTAGAGAGTAATTATGAATAAAAGTATTATTTATCTGTTAAGTTTATCTATGGTGGGCTTAGGATTCGTTGCTAAAGCAGATCAACGCACGGTGCAGTCACCCTCTATTTTTGGCTTTGAATCCCCTTCAACAACAAAAGTTGCAGAGGTTGCGAAAACGACAGAACCACAATATGCAACCGCTATCACCAAATCTCTGGAGTCTTTCGCTCCAGGTTTAAAAGCTGACAGCATTAAACCGATAGCAGCGCCCCGATTTTATGAAGTTACTTTTGGAGCTGAAGTTGTTTATATTTCTCAAGATGGCCTTTACATGCTCCAAGGCGACCTCGTCGATATAGAACGACGCATTAATCTTACTGAAAATGTTCGCGGAGCAGGTCGTCTTAAATTAATCGAAGCATTAGACGAATCAGAAATGATTGTTTTCGCGCCAAAAAAAGTAAAATATACCGTTACCGTATTCACCGATATTGACTGCCCCTATTGCCGCAAATTTCATGATGAAATGGCGGAATATAATGATCTGGGAATTTCAATACGTTACTTAGCTTACCCAAGAGCAGGAATAGGGTCCAAGTCTTATGATAAAATTGTTGCTGCTTGGTGCTCAAAAGATCCTAAAGCGGCAATGACGCTGGCAAAAGCAGGAAAGAAAATCAAGAAAGAAATAGAAGATTGCAAAGACCCCGTACGCGAACACATGGAGTTGGTACGTGTGCTGGGTGTAACAGGAACCCCCGCCCTGATTTTCGAAGATGGCACTTTAATTCCTGGCTATGTGCCCGCTGAACGCTTGATTACCCTGCTTGAAGAGAATAAACAGCAACATCAATTGAGAACGATAGATTAAAAAACATTAACCCTATCGTTGATCGTTACTGTGGTTACATGGCGCGTTCTTTTCGCCAACGGTTCTTGACGTCTTTTACCGCTAAAATGCGCTTCATGCGTAGCTCTTCTCCAACGCGAGCACCCGTAACCCCTTGCGCCAGAATATCGTTTGGAGAAACCTTGCGCACGACACCAAAGCACTCACGCAAATAATTGAGTTGCGGGTAGTCTCTATCTTCAAAGCCCAGGCGCCCCCGAAAATCCGCTTCGCACGCCGTTAAAAACCGCTCTAACCGATCAGAATTGCGAAAGGCATCTAGCCGTTCAAATATTCTTAACACCGTATTTGATCTCAACTCCAACGCACGATGAGCATCAAGATGTAGCTTCGAAACCAAGACACCCAATTGGCGATATTCTTTTGGTGATTTCAAGCGATCACACAACATGTGAACCAACGGCACCCCTAAGTTTTCGTGATTGTGGTGCCGGGGCCACTTCTCTCGTGGTGTAACGCCTTTACCCAGGTCGTGCACCAACGCAGCAAAACGCGTCATTGGATCCGGAGTCAACTGTGCAGCCATATCGACAACCATCATAACGTGAACAAAGGTGTCTACTTCCGGGTGGTATGTTGCTCTTTGTGGCACACCATCCAGCGTGGCCAGCTCTGGAAACAATCGCGCTAGTGCGCCACAATCATGTAAGGTGAGAAAGAATGGTGAGGGTTGTCTTTCGTTTAATGCTTTCCATAACTCAGTCCAGACTCGTTCAGGGGTTAAGGTATCAACTTCGCCACGCTGAACCATGTCTTTCATCAGCATCATCGTTTTCGGCGCAATCCTATATCCGAAACGTGCAGCAAATCGAGCGACACGTAAAATTCGCACTGGGTCTTCAGAAAATGCCTCCGTCACATGACGCAATAGACCGGCCTCAAGATCGGCCTGGCCACCATAAGGATCAATTAACTTTCCGTTAGATGTCATAGCAATAGCGTTAATTGTAAGATCTCTACGTGCAAGATCTTCCTCTAAGGTAACCTCAGGCTGCGCAGAGACCTTAAAACCTTGGTACCCCAATTCTGTTTTGCGTTCTGTTCTAGCCAATGCATACTCTTCTTTAGTTTCCGGATGGAGAAACACAGGGAAATTAGCACTGACTCGGATAAACCCCAGAGCCAACACCTCTTCTTCGGTATGACCAACGATCACCCAGTCTCGGTCTTTTGGGTTCAGCCCCAACAAGGTATCCCTTACATACCCACCTACTCTATAAGCGTTGATTGGTAGAGACATATACAACCTTCATTTAAAAAATTTACTACTTTTCATTGTAAAACAGCTTTTATGCTCTAACCTGGAACCCACAATGAGCTGCGTCGATCTAAACTTATTGTCGTAGCTTACAAGCGTAATTAATATAGCCTGCCGAACCTTTTTGGGATAATTCCCGTGCGGGAACACCGGCAACAACGGTATGATCTGGAACATCTTTGGTGACCACCGCATTGGCACCAATAGCAACATTGTTTCCCACCGTGATCGAACCTATTATTTTTGCGCCAGGTCCAATATAAACATTATCACCAATCCGTGGACAGCCCCGTCGAATACCGCGATTGGAGATACCTATCGTTACACCCTGAGAAATATTACAATTGCGTCCTATACAACAATTAGCACTGACAATAAGAGTACCAAAGTGACCGATATAAAATCCTGGACCAACTTTTGTCGTAAAGGGAATTGAAATCCCCAGTTTATATCTATAGTGACGCAGCATCCAGCGCCCAAAGATATGCACACTATATTTAAGCAAGGATTGTCCATAGGTGAAACAACAAAACCGCATCCAAAAACAATATGCGTATCCCTCGCCTGTAAGCAACTCCTGCAATAGAGCGCGCAGAGACGTTTTACCCTCATATCGATACAGATCCGCATAAACCAATTGTGTGAAATCTTTGAATTTCATCGGTGATCCTCAATCATCTACATTAACCCTATCGTTGCATAAAAAATCAGGCGCAGGCGCTTATGGTGAACAGACTAAACACCATCAAAAATCTCATTATTTATATCTTATTTTTTAGAACAACTAAAGTATTGCCAACACCTTGATGCACAATTTCAATGATATTAGAATCTGATACATTGAAAACACCATGAGGAATTTCAAAAAAAACCATGTTGGTCAGATGCTATATCGTCAATTGTATAAGGTTTGTCGTTCTTCAGATAGGCGCCCTGAATGGATTGCTTTACTTCTTCGTTCATGGCAACGCCCCCTACCTAGTACGGGTGATATCTCAGAAGGTCTTAGGAATGAAAATTAAATAACTTTTACAATAGCAAAAGTTTCGCTACCGATAGAAAAGCTTAACCATTGAATCCTGGAGACATCGACTTCAACTAGTATCGTCTTATTGTTCATCGTTAATCTTCAGGCGAGCCACCAGTACGAACCCTGTTTTCTCTCTCATTTAACCAACCATGCCCTTCTTTAACGAAAGAATAGAGATAAGTGCTGATGAAGACTGCGGCAATAATGGGGGTAGCGATCGGCACTAACCACGCCACAAGCAACGCGACGTTTACCGAACCCACCGCAAAGTCGGAATTTGCTTTTCCGCGAACGAGCATGGGAAATTTGTAGGGCGCAACTAAGGAGACTGAATGTAACAAAAACAACAGTACTAAAAAAATTGTCGGGGCAACATCAAACATTTGGGTCAGCAGGAGAACAAACAGCAAATGGCGCATCAGCTCATTAGTTGGCGTCCCATTTCCAGTCTGCCCTTCTGGATTAACTCGAGTGGTCACACGGAGAATAATCGATCCGGCAGCAACCATACTCATGATGGCAACAACACCGCCAAAATGGGCACCTACCACCAAGGTTATTGCAACATGGGCGACAGCATCACAAACATTATCGAGATCTGCACCAAACCGGCTGCGAATATTGAGCCTGGCAGCCATAATGCCATCAAGATCATCCATGATATTGTTAAAGATGATTAATGGAATCAGATACAGGTAGCCGTCTTCAACGAATAGTAATAACAGTGGAAGGACACCAAGAATCGAGGTCGCATTTGCCAGGTTCCGGTAGATAAATGTTTGCTGAGGTTTTTTCATTTCTTAAATGAAGCCTTACCCATAAATTATGTAATACCCCCTATATTGTTTTAAGGGTCTGTAAAGAAATAACTTTTCATTCTGCGCCGGATAGCCTTTTGTATTCAAGGCACAAAAAGGGGCGCATACTCGTTGTATGTAACCCTTTTTGTAACACAGAAGACGAAAGGGTAGACCAGTAGAATGTAAAGTTTTTTATTTACCGTCCCTAAGTACAGATACGATATACCCTATTCGCCGCATAAAAAAATTAGGCTCAGCCATTGACAACGATAAGCGGGTCGTTGACAGCGTGAGCCTCCGTATTAACCACACGGGGTGAATCATACAATTTTTCCGCCTCAACAAGATCCGCTTGTGTATCAACCTCATACCATCGGTTTTTCTTGAAAAAAACCGCGCCGAAATCAAGCGAACCCTCGGCCACTAATTCGGTAAAAATAGCCTCATAGTAGTCACTCAATCGCCCTGACTCAATATATAAGCGCAACCGCTCTTCAACAACGATCCAGCTCTGAGGTGACAGGCTATAAATATTGACAGTCTTATACTGAGGCACACCACTAACCACCTCGCCACCTTTGCGAAAAGCAGTTACTCGGCTCGTTGAATCGAGCTCCACCGTAGTACCGTTCATCCATGGCAGTATTTTTGAAAGCGCAATCTTGTTTGGAACGAGCAGCTCATCCAGCATTGAGGCTTCGAATACCAAATCACTCTCCACCAATAGAAACGGCGAATTTCGGATGTGCTCCCGTGCCAACCAGAGAGAGTAGATATTATTAGTTGTTCGATAAACAGGGTTGTCAATGTATTCAATTTGCATATCCGCAGCATACTGTTGAAGAAAAGCTTTGATCTGATCTCCCAAGTACCCAATTACCACGACCAACCGCTTAATTTTTTGTACTCGCAAGTTGTAGATCAAGCGCTCAAGGATGGGCGTTCCGTTAACTTCTGTGAGACACTTGGGTGCATCAAAGGTCAACGGTTGCAAGCGGGTACCTGTACCTGCGGCCAGTAGAAGTGCAGTGGAGACGCGATCTGAATCGTTCATGTGAATTCTCTTGTAATGTAACGTGATGTCTCTGGGTGGCTTGATCCACACTTCGGTACTGCGAATAGTTATTCTATCTCCTAGTAGCTACTTTGTTTGAGTCTCTTAGTCTCGACGTTCAATAAAAGAGTTGTTTGCGGGGAAAACACCCCTGTTTTCTTTGCTCTCCTTCTGCACAAGATCAACGATCATCAATCGATTGGAACGTATATCCATCGGTCTTACACGCCAACGGAAATCCGAACCAATGGTATTTCGTATCCACTGTTCAAATTTCCCCCAACTCCCGTCCAGGTAGTTATCCATGTTGAATACCTCACGAACCACATTCATAGTCATTGTATTATTGTTTGGATGGGCTGTTCTCCACAATCCACGCAGTAATCGCTCCGGTTACGTTTACTTCTGGCATGCTTGACTTCGTCACACACCTGAGTAGGGATTTTACCGTTGACTACCTCTCCGCACTTTATTGCTCCTGCGGTACATCGGTGGCATCAAGCTTTTGGTCGTCATCCACGTATCGATTTCATGACGATCAAACGCCATTGAACCCCAATTTTAGAAGCAGGAATCTATCCATTCTGCGCCACTCGATAAAGCTTGCTTTGGATAAGTGTTAAATACTTAACCAGCTCATCAAGAGTGAGCCATCGGTCGATCCCCATTGATTTGTCCCCGTAAGCGGGATGTATAGGCTAGGCGTTGCCAGCGATTGCCAGCGATTGCCAGCGCAATAGTAACGAGTTAACTACGCTGGGTCAAGAGGTCACTATAAAGCAACTTCAATCGCCAATAACCATTTTTCTAGTGATGAACAACTATGATGCATTCTATAATCTGCTCAAACAATGCGACACTTGATAAAGCGCACGCCATGCTCATTTGCATGTTATTCAAGCCCATCAGAGTAGCGTTTTTCAAATTCACCAGCGAAATCTTATTGTAGCGACAATCACAGCAACACTAAGTCTTTATAAATTTCTAAGTAACATTGGCTTGAGTACAAAAAACGTAGTCATGGTAAATATTTCAAGATTTTTTGGTCAATGGTCTGCCGAAAATAGCCTGAAAATGAGATACTGATAATAATAAACTATTTTCGGCCCAGCCCATACTCCATTAAAATGCTATAAATGCTAAATACACTTTTAACAAAATTTGTCCGGTGGATCGGATATGATTTGGGAATTTCTCCTAACCAAGTCACAATAGGCCGCCTTGTTTTCTTTGTGCCAGGTTGGTTCTTGTGGGTATACATGAAG
This sequence comes from Gammaproteobacteria bacterium, assembly GCA_013151745.1. Lineage (GTDB taxonomy): Bacteria > Pseudomonadota > Gammaproteobacteria > JAADHS01 > JAADHS01 > JAADHS01. The sequence goes on from JAADHS010000059.1 coordinate 13,821, forward strand.
GAACTGGGGGACTTTCTCGGTATCTGGTGGCAGGCTGTTGGTCTATTTGCACTAATACTGGTTACAATAGTTATTCTACTTGACATCGTAGATGGTGCCTTGGCCAGAGAAACGGGCCAAGTGACTCAAAGTGGCAAAGTTCTCGACCCTGCTATAGACAAATTTATTACCTACACCACCCTAATCTTGTTCTGGCCTGCCATTGACCACACAGCATTAGTCGTCCTTTTTATCCTGGATATTGTCTCTACCTTCCTCCGGGGGGCAAAGAACCAAGGTGCCAACCAGTTCGGTAAAATAAAAGCCCTGTCACAAAACATATCAAAATTATTTTTCGGCATAGCCGTACTAGCAAACATCCCTCAATTCAATGTCATTGGCAATCTGTTTATTTGGCTAGCGTTATTAATGGCGATTATTTCAGTAGGTATTCGTACCATACCTACAAAAAAAAACCATCTCTAATTGGGGAATATAAAACCATAGAGTTACTAGATTTTATTCAATTTGTCACCAACTAACTCAGCTTCTTCACCAGATCTTCTGCTTTTAGATGTGCATACCCATACCGCTTTAGCATATGCAATGTCTTATGCCCAGTGATATACCTCACTAAGTTAGTGATGAAGTATAGCTCAGTGTCCCATTGTATCCAAAAAAAAGCCCGACAAGCAGGTTTGCTCATCGGGCTCTAATTGTTTGATTTATATGGCGGAGAGGCAGGGATTCGAACCCTGGGAGGTTTAACCCTCAACGGTTTTCAAGACCGCCGCATTCGACCACTCTGCCACCTCTCCGTATTTGCGATAGTGTTACCACCCATTCGCGATGGTGCGCAATTGTAAAGGATAAAGCAGCGGAGGGGTAGTCCCTATTTAAGGTTCCTAATAAATCACCCCTCTAGACATACATAATCAAACACTTAGCCCAAGTATATTTTTGAATATGGCTATGATATTGTGAACTAAAATTGATTCAATAAGTCACACACTTGTAACATGAATAAGTTTTGCGGACAAAATAAGAGTTGTTATGTGTATTACTCGTCCTTGTTAGCAGTTTTTTTCGAGGTGTCCGCCATGTTACCTTAGTGGTAACATTAAATACTAACAAAACATACTGGAGGTTAAATAGAAATGAGTCACTTTCAACGAGCTGTTGCCCCTGCTGCGGCCTCTGCTCTAGAGATTAACAAAGTTCTTCGGAATACGTACACTTTACTTGCGGTTACTCTTTTGTTCAGCGCCATGATGGCTGGTGTTTCTATGTACCTCCAAGTGGGTGGTTTCGTACCTATGGCCTGCTCCATAGGTGCCATTGTCATAATTTGGTTTGTTTTGCCTCGTTTTGCAAATTCTGCCGCAGGTCTTGGTATCGTTTTTCTAATTACAGGTCTCTTGGGTTTTGGCGTTGGCCCGCTGATAAATGCCTATATGGGGCTGGCCAATGGCGGTTCGATTGTCATGACGGCCTTGGGCGGAACGGCGGCTATCTTCCTGGCGCTTTCAGGTTATGCTTTGACAACAAAGCGTGATTTTAGCTGGATGGGCGGCATGCTGGTTGCTGGTTTTGTTGTGGTTTTGATCGCTGCACTGGCCAACATCTTTTTCCAGATGCCAGCTTTATCACTGACTATTTCAGCCGTTGTCATTATGATCATGAGTGGATTCATTCTATATGACACCAGTCGCATTATTCATGGTGGTGAAACCAATTATATTATGGCTACTGTGGGTATGTATTTGAGTATTTATAATATCTTTGTCAGCCTGCTATCATTATTAGGTGCATTTAGTAGTGACGATTAAACCGTTTATCACATAAACTAGCTAACAAAGCTAGTTAAAAGCCCTGGCTTGCCGGGGCTTTTTCAGTTTAGCTCATCGTTAAAATCTAAAGAGAGTTCATTATGGGATGGATGGAAATTATTGCCGCAATCGCGCTCGGAGCGATGGTGCTTTATTTATTACCTCGCGCCAAACAGATGATCGCCAATAGCCCCAAAGCAGAAAAAGGAGACTGGCAAGCGGTGATCATCCCGATACTCTGTGTAATGGGCTTCGTTTTTTTACTGGTACAAATGGTTTGACCCCCCCTCTGCACCCCTTTGCACACATTATTCGCATACTGGCGCGAGGCAAAAAAGGGACTCGAGACCTAACCGAAGAAGAAGCTTATTCTGCTTTTTCCCAGATATTGCAAGAAAAAGTTGAACCTGAACAACTCGGTGCTTTTTTGATGCTACTTCGCGTAAAGGAAGAAACGCCCGAAGAGCTTGCTGGCTTCGTTCGTGCAGCAAGAGAACATTTAGACGTACCAACGCCCCCCTCTGCCGTTCAGTTAGACTGGTCAAGCTATGCAGGCAAGCGCCGCCACCTGCCTTGGTATGTATTAAGTGCGCTCCTGCTGGCAGAAAAGGGGGTCCGTGTTTTTATGCATGGCATTTACGGGATCAAAGACAACCGTGTCTATACTCGTGACGCATTGGCTGCTTTAGGTCTCACGCCAGCAAATTCATTAGCGCAAGCAAGCGCACAAATACAAACTGATTATTTCGCCTTTGTCGAATTACAAAACGTTCAGCCAAAACTCTCAGCTCTCATGGCGTTGCGGCAACTACTTGGGCTGCGTTCCCCTGTCCATTCACTTTGCCGCTTACTGAACCCTTTGGCGGCACCGCACATGATTCAAGGCATCTTCCACCCTGGATACCAGGCCCGCCATCAACAAGCTGCTGTACTCTTACAACAACCACATCTCTGTGTCATTAAAGGAGAGAGCGGAGAAGCTGAGCGCAACCCAGACAACGACTGTGAGGCGCTTACTGTGCATAACGGCAACACCCACAATGAAATATGGCCCGCGCTCTATTCTCAGCGTCATCTGAAAGACAGCACCCTGGATTGCACACGATTACGTTCAGTATGGCAAGGCAAAGAGAAAGACGAATATGGCTATGCTGCAATTACCGCTACTACGGCACTGGCTCTGAAATTACTAGGTCAAGCGGAAACACAACATACCGCTTTAGAACAAGCTCGAACCTACTGGGCGGAGCGATCTAAAGATAGGTTTTAAGTACCCATTCCCTTAGTGTGATTTTTGTAACAAATCGGTTTCAATCTGCTCTAAAGCTGCTGCTGCACCAAAAAGAATAAGTGTATCACCTGCCAGCAGCACAGTATCAACATCAGGGTTAATTATACGTTCTTTTTGCCGCTGTATAGCTGTTAGCGTAATACCACCCTCCTCTAAACCCAGCTCGGCAATAGTGCGCTGAACGGGCCAGGCTTCCTCCGTTAACTCAATGGCATGAAGTTGCTCCCCTCCATTTTCTGCAGTTGTGGCCATCGCTTCTTCTCCTGCAAAAAGCTGACGCAAAAGAGAATAACGTTCCCGACGAATCTGACGGATGCGAGAAAAAACCATCATCGGCGGCACATTCAAGGTTATCAACAAATGCGAAGACAGCATCAGGCTTGCTTCTAGAGTTTCAGGCACCACTTCTGTGGCACCGGCATCTTGCAAAACTTTCAGCTTTGTGTCATCAGCAGCACGCACTAAAATAGGAATTTCAGCGTTGACTGCACGTACTTTGTGAAGAATTTTTATTGCTGTGTCGATATCATTTAAACTGATAACAAGGGCAGCAGCACGCGCCAAACCCGCCGCATCCAATAATTCAATATTGGCCGAATCACCATAGACCACAGGTTCTTTTGCGCTCATGGCGTTTTGTACAAGAACCGGATCCAGATCTAATGCAACATACTTGATAAATTCAAAATCAAGCATATGAGCCACATTTTGTCCAACACGACCATAACCGCAAATAATAACGTGCTGCATCAAACCTTCCGCCGTATCAGCGACCTGGGTTTTCATACTTTGTTTACTCTGCCTTAATTTCGCAGGCAGCAATATCGAGGTTAGACTCTGGTTGGAACGTATCATCAGTGGTGCAACCGCCATGCTGATGAGTATCGCGGCCAATACGGTTTGACCTACATTTTCCGGAAAAACCTGATTGCTTAGCGCGAGCGCAAGAATAGCGAAACCAAACTCACCACCATGCGCAAGCACCCAGGCCGACCGTAATGAAACAGCGCTATCCCATCCCCCCAAGCGACATAACCCGGCCACAATCAGTAATTTTCCGATCATCAATGCAGCTAAAAGACAAAGCACCCATGGCCATATAGTGGACAATAACTGAACATTGAGCAACATCCCTATAGTAATAAAAAAGAGCGCTAACAAGACATCTCTAAAAGGTCGTATTTCTGCTTCAATCTGATGACGAAATTCGGTCTCACCCAGCATCATACCGGCGAGAAAACCACCCAGCGCCAAGGAAAGCCCAATTTCATGAGTTAAACCCGACGCCCCCATGGCGATCATGAGCGCGGTCAATGTAAACAATTCATGAGAGCGATAGCGTGCGATCACTCTGAACAACGGACGTAACACCCAATGCCCTATTGCCAAAATCAAACCAAGAACCACCACGCCTTTGACCAATGCGATAACGATGGTCATCACCGGCATATCCCCCGACGACTGCGCCGGCATTGCCGCCAGGATCAAAAAAGGGATCACGGCTAAGTCCTGAAACAACAAAATACCCACCACATTTCTACCATGGCGAGAATGCAGCTCTACCTGCTCTGTTAACTGCCTGATCACCAGCGCCGTCGAAGACATCGCAACCACGCCACCCAGTACTAATGCCCCAGTCAAAGAAAAGTCGAAATAATGAAATGCAATGACGGCAGTAATCATCGTTGTAATTAGAACCTGGAAAGCACCCAGACCCAGCACCGCACCTCTCATTCGCATCAACTGGGGCAGTGAAAACTCCAGACCAATAGTGAACAATAAAAAAACAACACCAAATTCAGCAAATGCCCGAGTTAACTCCGTATCATCAATCCAGCCCAACCCGAACGGCCCGACAACAGCACCAACAAAGAGATAACCTAGAATAGGGGGCAAATTCAGACGCAAAAAAAAGACGACCACAGCCACTGCTGTCGCGAATAAAATAAGAATGTCATTTAAGTAACTGTAATCCATTAAGGAATAAGGTAACATACCAAGACGATTCTTTCTTATGAAATAACTAATGCTCTTTCCAAGGAATACCGATAACCAAACAACAAACACAAGGCAGAATAAACAATGAGTGATAAACCAGCAGCGAAACTAATTTGTTCGTCTTCTTTAGGTAAAGAGCTGAGCGAAGAAGAGTGTGAAATATTATCCACTGCAATGACCGTTCGCCGCTTAAAAGACAAAGAGTTGCTTATTAAAAAAGGCGAATCTGATGACTCTTTATTCCTGCTGGCCTGTGGTGAACTTGCCGTTATCAGACATCGTGGAAATAATGAAACAGGTATTATCTATATGATGAAAGAAGGTGAGTGCGCAGGAACCCGCGCCTTTGTCGATAGAACACCCCGTAAAGCAACCTTACGAGCCCAAGGCGATACAACTGTTTACGCAATGACTCCGGATCATTTTGAAAATCTGTTAGAAAAACATCCCAAAATTGTGTATAAAATCATGCGAGCCTTATTTCGTATTACACATACGAATTTAATGAGAATGAACCAGGAATCGGCGCAACTCAGTAACTACATAAACAAAACTCACGGCCGTTACTGAAAAATAGAGACGTAATATGAATTAGTCTCGACTTAATCTGAGCTACTACATCTGAGCGTCAAATCCGTAGGTTGTTTCTTTGCAGACCCTAAGCTACCTTGATCCGGACTACATTCATCACCTCAACCTCAAAACCTCCAACATGTTCTACCTCAGGATAATATGTCAGATTTACACGCTGTCCTTTTAGGTTTTTGTATGCTTGTTGGCGCTTGAATTTAAAAGGTACATCACAACTTTCGATCATCACCGTATTAATAATCCAATCACCTGATTTTCTTTGCACATGAGAGAGAACTTTAACTGCGTCCGAATGAGTCAGTTGCTCATGCTTTTGAATTAATTTTTCTGGAGTTGATTTCATTATATGACTGACCTCAAATCACAAAATAACTGTACGACAGGCCCCACCTGACGAGCAGTTATAGTAAACCTAACGCCATTTAAATCAGTATACTTCAAAACATGTCGCTGTATAGAAGCCGTAATCGCATTTTCTACAACTAAACGCTCTTTTTCATTACTAGGAGCTAAACCCAACATAGCCAAAGCGGTACATTGTGTTTCAGCCGTATTTTTTTGTCGGAGGTTAATAAAGGGCAAAATATATTCGGTTTTTTTCTCCCCCACTTTCAGCACCGCCCCCTGCAAAGCGCTCACCGCTTGCCATCCTTCATTAGAGAGCTGCCAAGCCTTTACCTGAAACAGGTCTTGTTTTGTTACACGCTCTTTAATTGCTTCAACATCATACCCGGCGCAAAGCTGTAGTGGCGTAACAAACAAAACCACAAACATAAATCGATTTATTAACATAACGCTATCCTTCCGAATTGCTTTGTTTCAATTAATCTCAGTCTCTATGTGATTTTTTCACATTGCCTTCGTGATTTGAGCCACCGCAATTCATTTTAGTTTTCATTAAACTGTAAAACATCACTTCACTAGTAATACGAGACACAACAATGATAATGACCAGGCAAATATTAACGGTTAGAAATAAAATGGATACGACCACTGTTGACCCTTATCAGGGATTGCGACGAGAAAAAACAATGGCTATGCAAATATTACGTATCGCCATAGCGTACGGTATAGTTATTATCACTTTGTTTCTTCTAAATTAAGGATCTGTAACGTTATTTAATTTCCATTTCTAAATCTCAAGCGCCACGGGTATACATTGAGAGACCCGTCACATTATCAGTATTTAAATTAATACCCTGGCGCGAAGTCTCGACTATAAACATGAGAGGTGATTATTTACTTTTGATAGGTGATATGTCTTACTGCAAAACTTTTGATCACGCGATAAAGTAAGTCCATCAACCAAGCAATATTAAAGTGACCCAAAAAGAGGAATGCATGATGTACGAATTTTATTATAGCGACCTGGATAACGAAGCGTTAATACAGGCAAGAGTCGAACAAGAGGCCGAAGCTTTGCATCAACATCGTCAGCACGACGACCCCACCAGCCCACTTGTAGCCGCGATTTCTTTAAATATACAGGATAATAAAAACTGCCAGAATTAGACAAAAATCCTCTACGTCCGACAGCTCCTGAACATTTTAACTTTCTTCCTCTAATCGTCGCTTTGCTTCAGCGCGAAGAGACAGTAATGTAAACACACCAACAACGGCTAAAAGACTAAACAAAAAGAAAAAAAACTGGCCAGTAAACATGAATTCACCCCTCTATAGCTGATTAAAGTATATAGCCTAAAATGACAAAGATGAGTGCTTTTGTCAAGAAAAGCTGCTGTTTTATCTGGATAAACATATCTGAAATTTAGAAAAAACACCCAATCAGGTTTAATAATCTCCATTTCCGACTATACTTAAAGTTGTGCATTGCTGACTACGGAGGTTAGCCCATATGGAAAACCACTACCATCCACTACCCTACACCACTTTGAGCCAAAACGTGGCATTACAACGACCTGAATACAACTTACCATTAAAAGTAACACTGGATGACCCCGCCCTAAGCATCATGACCGACTTAAGGCAAACAATCCCCATTACCGTTAAACCGGACGTAAGTATTGATATTGCAAATGAGAAAATGATTGCTTATGGAGTACGGCTGCTACTTGTTACTGAAAATTCTGACACCCTGTCGGGTTTAATTACTTCGGTAGATATTCTAGGGGAAAAACCACTGCGACTAACTCACGAACGTCAAATCACTCATAATGAGTTACTGGTCAGCGACATCATGACACCTAGAAAAAAATTGGAAGCAATTTTGCTGGCTGATATAGAAACATCCAAGGTTGGAAACATCGTCGCCAGCATGAGTCTATTTGATCGCCACCATGCATTAGTGATTGAAAAAGGCCAGGCGGGAGAGCCCGATACAATTCGCGGTATCATTTCTGCAACACAAATAACCAAACAGCTGGGCATTACAATAACACCCAGCAATCAGGCACATAGCTTTGCAGAGTTAGAAGGAGCACTTAATTCAGTTGCTTAAATATTAGGTTCCGGTATCAATAGGGAAGATATCTCATTTATGCGCGAGACATATACTCATGAGTACTCGTGTTAATTTTTATCCTCTCTCCAACTTCCAGGTATTCGGGTACTTGTACAACTAAACCGGTTGACATCGTTGCGGGTTTGGTTCGCGCCGATGCAGAGGCTCCTTTAATACCTGGAGCGCATTCTGTTATCTCTAAAACGACAGTTGCAGGCAACTCTATACCTATAACGACCTCTTCCACAATTAATGCAAACATCCCTTCAAGCTCATTCCCTATATAGGGCAACTCATCCTCGATCAAGGTATCCGGTACAGTAAATTGTTCATAGGATTCACTATCCATAAAAGTACAGCCTTCTGTATCACGAAAAAGGAGCTGAACAGGTCGACGAAAAAATTCTACTGTGGAGACCGTCTCATCTCCTTTAAAATTCCGCTCAAACTTTACCCTTGTCAGTACGTTCTGACCACGACATTTATATAACGTATTACCGCTTCGGGATGAGGGAGACTGTACGATGACTTGCTTGATATAAACATTGTGCCCATCTACTACAATAACCAGTCCTTTTTTTAATTCGTTGGCTTTCATACCTCAATTTCCATTTACCAATAGATTTTCTATTCTCAAGCCGCCTCCTGGCTAAGGAATAAAAAATTAAATAACTTTCATTCCTAACGCGCCACTGCGTCAGCAAGCGTACCAACAGAAATAGCAAATTTATGGGAACGATTCCAGTTTAATATGGCATTATAATTAGCCGGATAGGTGACAAAGGCTCGCCCTCCAGGACCATCGGGCTGAATCAGGTTAGCCTCAAGATTGCGCGCAGGTAAATTGCCCCCATTAACTTTACGTACCCCTAGCGCTTGCCATTCAGATAACTTCTTTTTTACTTTTTGCTTTATCAAACGAGAGTCAAATTTCTTGGGTAGCTGCACCTCCCGCCCCCATGTCTGATCATCATTCCAGCCTATCCTGGAAAGATAATTTGCAGCGGAAGCAAATGCATCTGCTTTAGACTCCCATATATCGATCTTACCATCATCATCACCATCTACTGCATAAGCACGAAAGGTAGACGGCATAAATTGAGTTTGACCCATCGCGCCAGCCCACGAACCTGTCATTTTTTCAACCGTAATATGACCTTCCTCAAGAATAAACAAAGCGTCTAATAATTGTTGACGAAAAAAAGAAGCACGACGTTTATCAAAAGCAAGGGTTGTAATTGCAGCAATGACATTATGTCCACCCGTATAACGACCATACCCTGTCTCTATTCCCCAAAATGCAACAATAAAACGTCCTTGAACAGCAAAGCGTGATTCTATTTTTTTTAATAAAGCGTTATTTTCAGTGAATTTTTTACGCCCTACTTCAATACCATAGGGCGTAACACGTTTGCTTATGTAGTCTTGTAGAGTTTGCACGGTTTCGGGTTGGGATCGATCCAGCGTCACCACACGGCGTTGTGGTTTTACACCTTGAAATGCTTTTTCTAATATTTTTTCTGAAATCCCTTTTTCCATCGCTTCTTTTTTAAATTCGACCAACCATGCAGAATAACTGTCATGGCTATCAGCGGCTGCATAATGAGTCAACGTCACAGAAACGACTAAAAATAAAAAGCACAAGCTGGTTTTGAAATTCATGGATCACCTATTACTCAAGTCAGGCATATGAGTATACCTGTAAGGTGATTGCCGGAAAAGAATAAGTTCGATTGCTTCTGAGTCTTGTTCGCAGACAACGTACAAAAATTAAAAACCGAAAGCTGTCTGGCCTTCGACAGCCTTCCTAAAAATAAGGAATGCACTGTGTAACAGGGCGGGGAAACTTTCCATTTGAATTTTCATTTATTTTTCTTCGGTTTCAACAACCTGCTTAATAATTTCAAGTGATTGCTCATCCAACGCAGGCACACTGGATAGCGCTTCTTTATCATCGACCAAGGGATCAAGCTGCTCATACAAACTCAAACTCAACTTATGTAAGTCCCGGTATTGCTCTGCAAGCTTTTCACTGCTTTCCAGACCCGTTTTCATCTCTTTGCTACGCTGCTCCAGTTCACGCTTCTCCTTACGAAGAGTCGCCGCGATGGCCTCGACCAGCTTGCACGCATTTGCTTCATCCGTTTTTTGTTTTTTCAGCGTCTTGAGTTTTTTTATTACATTTTCCGGTGTATCAGCCAGAGATTTATTAATCGCTTTGAGGGCCTTATCTTTTTCCCCAATTTGTGTTTTGAATTTTTTTATCTCACTGGCATGAACCGTGCGTTCGGCGCTCATCTGTTGTTCCGAGCTTGTTTTAGCTTCAAGTAGTTCAGAGTATGCGGATTCAGTGATAGCCTGAGCTTTCTCACTGGCAGCTATTTTTTTTTCCATAACAACAATCGCTTGACTAGCGTGTTCCTGAGCTTCACCCACTTTAATATCCGCATCAATAGATTGCTTGATTGCTTTTTCAAGCGCCTCTTTTAACTCGGATGTGCTACATTCAGGATCCAGCTTCAGTGCGTCCGTAGCGGTTCGCATTAACACTTGCTTATCTATCGCAAGATCTTTCCATACTTTTAGTTGAAGTTCTAATTCCGCTTGATCCACCTATCTCTCCTCTAAATTTGCTTCTAATTTTTATTCTGAGTCTAATTTTGGAGGGAATTGTAGCCAAAATTAAAGACTACATAGCTGACTTTTCAACCCAATAGATTATACAATTTATAGAAATCGCTACTCAGGAATGTGCTCTCACCATGCCTTGTTAGACATCAGCGGCGCTGTATTATACCTCCCCCCCCCCAAGATAACAATTATTTTTTTGCTATTTATAATGTGTAATTTTCAAAAACACAACACATCATGAGAAACTAGCAAAAGAAACGATAAAATCACCACCATGGCACCGTGGTCACAGTAACAAACTGAACCACCCAATACTGACCGCTTAAAAATAGACCTAACCCAGCGAAACCCACTACAGCTTTTGCTATCTGGGGAAGGCTCTTTAACCAAGAACTATCTATAATATTGTCACCCAACAGATCAAAAATACCGACCAAAGGTAATAAAGCAACCGTAACGGACATCCAATCCGCGAATACCGCAGGACGCTCGGGATAGAGAAACGCCAACGCCAATAAAAAGGCCACTAATATATATGCGGCCATAGCTACAACTAAACGTTTCATAAACTACCTAGACGTTATTTGTCTTTAATTATTTACGTATTTATAATAATATTATTGGAGAATTATATTCAACCCAATTTTAAAATAGAATCACCATTTAAACTACCCAGGAAAATCTGGCGACGTTTTCTTTCTGGCGAGGCGATGTAAACTCATATTCATCATTAATGCAGGATATATACCCGTGGCGTCTGAGATTTAGGTGTGATTGCACGTCCTCTTCATTCCATGGCGGCGTTAAAATTCCTCGCAATAGCCAGCTATTACTCGTCATTTTGCCTTACCATGAAATGAATTGAATGCACACTAACACCTAAATCTCAAACGCCACGGGTATATTCTACACTTTTATTATATTAAACCATGATACAACGCAAGATTATACATATCGATATGGACTGTTTTTATGCCGCAATAGAAGTACGGGATAATCCTGAACTAGAAGGCAAACCCGTGGCGGTGGGCGGTTCAGCCAGCGGGCGTGGCGTAATTTGTACTTGTAACTATGAAGCAAGAAAATTTGGCATACACTCAGCCATGCCTGCATCACAGGCGACACGCTTATGCCCAGAGCTGACCTTACTCCCGGTCAGTTTCGATAAATATCGCCAAGCTTCACAAGCCATTAATAAGATTTTCAGCAACTATACTCACTTAATAGAACCTCTCTCTCTTGACGAAGCCTTTTTAGATGTGAGCGGCTCATTATTATATTCTGGCAGCGCCACCCTGATTGCTCAAGAGATTCGCCAAAAAATATTTCAATCACAAAAAATAACCGCATCAGCCGGCATCGCGCCAAATAAAATGCTGGCGAAAATTGCCAGTGACTGGAACAAACCCAATGGCCAATATGTCATCACACCTGACCAAATTGCAGAATTCATGATTAACCTCCCTGTAAAAAAATTATTTGGTGTCGGCAAAGTAACAGGAAAAAAATTACATCATCTTAATCTCAAAACCTGCGGTGATATACAACAACGATCATTACCTGAATTGGTCGCCCTCATGGGTCGTTACGGCAACCAACTTCACCCAATGGCTCACGGTATAGATGACAGAAGAATCATAACTCAAAAAAAACGAAAATCACTCAGCGTAGAAAACACGTTCCAAAGAAATTTTTTACCTCACAAAGTTTCAGATGAGGTTCTTGATGGCCTGTTCAAGGAACTTAAAACACGCCTGGGCAAGTCTGAAAAAAAAGAAAGTGACATAAAAAATATAGTCGTAAAAATAAAGTTTAGTGACTTCACCATCACCAGCACGCAATCCCCCTGCCTGCGTTTTTCAGCAACCGCATTTTGCCAACTTTTCAAAATACGAATAAGGCAAGAAACAAAGCCCATTCGGCTCATTGGCTTCGGCGTCAATTTCAATGACAGAAAGCAACAAGAGAAAAGTAAACAATTAACCTTTGACTTTTCCTAAGAATACATTGAATTGCACCCTATCGTCTCATAAAAATCAGGTTCAGGCGCTCTTAGAGAAGTATCGTGCCTTAGTAGATGCTGCTATAAAAGCAGTGAAACGATTCTGGGGCACAACTTATGCAAAGATTTAAGTTAAATGGCGGAGAGGGAGGGATTCGAACCCTCGGTAGGCTTGTGACCTACACACACTTTCCAGGCGTGCTCCTTCAACCACTCGGACACCCCTCCGTATTTAACGTATCGAGAGGGAGTTTAATTAACTTCCTTTAACTTATCAATCAAAAAAAACATAAGGTGTTGTTTTAAGTAGACATATATCTGTTTTAATTCAACTTAAAAAGGAACTTATACGTATCTGAATAATCCATACCATTATATGGATACAAATGACAGCTCGCTAAACTACACATGCAGAACCTAGCTTCGATTGGAGGACATAAAACGCTGCCACCCTAATATTAATACGATAATGATGACTTGAAAATAAAGAACGCGCTTACATTATCAATCACAACATGATGAGTGTCGCTATAAGCATACAACCTTTTAACGGAGATGACTTATCCGGTTCAGACGCCACCAAGGCAGGTGGCTCTTATTATTTCTCTCGCTTTGTGACAGAACGCACAGTAACAACCAACACCTCAGCACCAGGAGGCTGTCCGAGAATAGATATAGTAACGAGAGCAAGCTATTTTGCACCCGCAAGGGCGTAAAAATCTAGTCAAAATGGCTTGCTCTCAGTAAATCAGTCTGTTCTCGGACAGCCTCCCAAAAGGTCAAGGTTATGCTAATACTATCGCTATCGCGAGCTGATTGATGTGAAACCTCTCACATTTCCATGCTCTGCTATTACGATATGCAATCTTCCTTACCGACATAACGAGAGAGTGCTTCATAGCAACACCAAAAACCGAGAGGAAGGTGAATCATGATTTCCATTGAACGTGAAGAAAAATTGGCAAAACTAAATGACTCTGAGTTAGTCAAATATGCAATGAAACACCTGAAAATGGCCTATGATGCCAAAGGAAGTACAATAGATCATAGCGGCGAAGAAAAGTTACAAGATATTCTTGATTGTATTTTCATGGAATGTCTGGATCGTGATAAAGAATGGATTTTTGACAAAGCCCAGGAAGGCTGCTTTAAAGATATTGCACCATCCTGCACTGTACCTGGACACTCTGAACTGGCATAAACCATCAGAGTTGTAAAATATAGAAGCAAACAGTAATGCTATAATAGTATTTTTTGGAGGTTCATTCACGGCTATGCACTTGCTACTATGCTGTGCTTTACTATTCGTATTATTAGTCAACCCTGGCCTGGCCGCTGTAGATTTACCTCAGATGGGGGACGCTTCAGGCACGATCATCTCACCGGAAGAAGAGCGCCGTTTAGGTGAAGCGTTCATGCGTGCATTGCGCCGCTCCGTTAAAATCATCGACGATACGGAAAGTAACGAATACATTCAGTCGTTGGGACAACAAATTGTGTCTCACGCCAATCACCGTGGAAAGTTTACCTTTTTCCTGATCAACGCCCCGTCCATTAATGCTTTTGCCGCACCGGGGGGGTACATCGGTATTCATACTGGCTTGGTATTAGCAACACAATCGGAAAGTGAGCTGGCTTCTGTCATTGCTCATGAAATTGCTCACATCACCCAACGTCATCTACCTCGTGCCTTTGAACAAGCATCGAAATTAAGCTTACCCACTGCTGCTGCACTTGTCGCGGCACTCATCCTGGGACGGAATAGCTCTCAAGCGACGGAAGCTATACTTGCAACAGCACTGGCAGGTAGCCAACAAAGTCAAATTAACTTTACCCGGAGCAATGAAAAAGAAGCAGATCGTATGGGTATGCAGCTCCTAACGGATGCGGGCTTTAACCCAAAAGGCATGCCCCAGTTTTTTGGTCGCCTTCAAAAAGCATACCGTTTTTACGAAAACAATTTGCCTGAATTTCTTCGCACCCATCCGATCACATTATCCCGAATTTCAGATTCGGCTAATAGAGCGGAGCAATACCCACCATTCAAGGGAGGAAACCTAACGAATTATGATTTTTTTCAAGCCCGTATTCGCATACTGAGCAACCCATCATCAAGCGATAACGTAAATTACTTTAGAAAAAAAATCAAAAACAATCCAAAATCACGCCCAGCCAGATATGGTTATACACTAGCACTCACACAGAGCGGAAAGCTCGACACCGCCTTGATAGAAGCCCAAACCTTAATTGATAATGATACTGAAAACATTGCATTTATTTTGGCCAAAGCACAAGTGCTACTCATGCAAGCCGCGTATAAAACCGCTATAGAACAACTACGAAAGGCTTTATTACTCTATCCAAAGCATAGCGCCTTGACCTTTCTCTATGGAGAGGCATTAATTAAAAACAAAAATTATGAAACAGCGCGTCGAGTATTGCAGTCGCAACTCCATTACACAAAAAAAAACCCTAACCTATACCGACTCTATGCACGAGCAGCAGGAGAGGGAGGATATACAGCAGACTCCTATCAAGCCTTATCTGAGTATTATTATTTAATTGGAGACACAAGCACCGCTATTCAACAGCTTCAGCTTGCTTTGAACTTCAACCAGGGAAAAAATTTTTATCAATCCGCACGGATCAATGCACGCATCCGAAAACTCAAACTTGAGTTTGAAGAAACATTGAAAAAAAGTCATTAAGGAATCTATGTGTGATCACAGCCCTATACTCGTAGAGTTTGAGATTTAGGTGTTGAGTGTGCGCCTTATATTCCCTGACAAGGCGAAATGACGAGGTGTAGCGGGCTATTGCGAGGAGTTTCCGTAGCCAGGGAATGAAGAAGGCGTGTAATCACACCTAAATCTTAATCGCTACGGGTATATAACAATCAATCCGCTGGAGAGACGAGAGGAAAAGCTAAATCCATCACCTGGTGCTCTCTCCGCCACTGCTGACTTAATCGCTCAGCTTCGTCAATTTCAACCACTGACATTTTAGGTTTAATAACATCCAGCCCTTCCTGCGCCTTAGCTGCGCCAGCATGAACCGCTAAACTATACCATTTATAAGCTAATATATTATTTTTATCGACGCCATGCCCAAGAAAAAACATCCTACCTAAGGTTTCAAAAGCAGCGGAATGCCCTTGATCCGCCGCTTTATTAAGCCATTTTGTCGCTTGTAAATAATCTTGCCCAACGCCCAGACCCAGATAGTAGAGCAAACCCAGATTGCTTTGTGCTCCAGCGACACCTTGATCTGCTGCTTTTTGATACCAAAAAAAAGCCTTCTTGTTATCCTGTCGACCACGCACACCTTTTTGATATAACACGCCCAGATTGTTTTGCGCTAATGCATGTCCCTGCTTGGCCGCTTTAATATACCATTCCACCGCCTGAGCTTCATCTTGCACCACACCTATTCCTTTGTGATAAAGCAAACCCAGGTTAAATTGCGCTGCAGCATAATTAGAACGAGCCGCCTTTCTATACCAGTTTGCAGCTTTTTTATAATCTTTGCTAATGCCAACGCCTTGCTGATAAAACACACCGATACGATTGTTAGTCATGGCCAATTGCTCAGGCGACATCTGACGTTTAAGTAAAATAATTTCTTTCTTTGCCTCACCAAATCCGGCCTGAGATGCAAGGTACAACCAAGCTTCAGCAGCAACATAATCTTTCTCGACACCTTGCTCACCATTGACATAGAGTAAAGCTAAATTATACTGAGCACGAGCATGTCCCTGTGTGGCGGCAGCGGTGTACCATTTTGCTGCTTCAACGTAGTTTTGCACCACGCCTTCGCCTTTGGCATACAATTGACCCAAGTTATTCTGCGCTGTAGGATGACCTCTCTGAGCGGCACTAAGATACCAGCGTACTGCTTCTTTCGCGTCTTTTTCTACGCTCCAACCACGATGATACATCCATCCCAATTTAGCTTCCGTTTCAGCCAGTTGCCGTGTCGTCATTTTTGTACGCAGGTTTTGTACTCCTAAAACCGCATCTTCATGACCCGCAGCTGCCGCCAAGTTCAGCCATTTATAGGCCACTTCAAAATTTTTAGTTACACCTAAACCATTGGCATATAAAAATCCTAAATTATTCTGTGCCACAGGCAAACCTTGATCTGCAGCCTTGCGATACCACATCACTGCTTTTCTATCATTTTGAGGCGCACCTTTACCTTCATGGTATAGCTGGCCAACATAAAATTGAGCTTGAGCGTCTCCCGCGATTGCCGCAGGCTTTAGTAAATCATAGGCTTTACTAAACTCTTTGGCTCGATAAGCTTTTACACCCTCGTCCAACGAACCAGCCCATACCCAGCTCTGCAAACCTAAACACAAACTCAGTACCATGATCAATCTAAGCAACTGCATAATATAAAAAAACCTCACATAATATAAAAAAACCTCACATAATACTCGTAACATCGTCACGCGTGTTCAGGTATTAACAACATCTGAACACGGGTATAGACCTAGATTTTTATTGCGCTCCAGCCACAGTTAACAAATCAACAATGTCAGGATAACCATTAATAGAGGCTTCTTTTAATGCCGTTTCACCATTACGACTGATGGCATTGACATTGGATCCTGCCTCTATAAGCAATTTAACAATTTTGTTATGTCCACCACGCGCAGCATAAATAAGTGTCGTCATTCCTGTAGTAGCAAAGGCCTTGCCCTTCCTGCCTTGCACATCCGCCTGCTGAGTGAGATTAGGATCCGCATTATACTTCAACAACGTGTACGTTAATCTCTCATTGCCATTACGCGCCGCAGCCATAAGAGGAGATAAACCTTCGATATCATGAAGATTAGCCTCAGCACCCGCTGCAAGCAGCACATCAACAACCGGGATATAGCCCCGTTCTACCGCCCATAACAACGCCGTTTTATTTAAAAATCCTTGATGATTCGGGTTCGCTTTCCATTTCAACAAAATTTGCACTATTCCCCGGTGCCCAGCCTGAGCAGCGGCAATTAAAGGTGTATTTCGCCCCATGACTTCCAGGGCGTTGGTCATGGAGACCGTCAGTTTTTCAATCTCCAATGTGTCTGGACCCACACCAGCAGCCAACAGCTTATCCACAATATCTGGCTGACCTTCCACAGCCGCGACAAAAATCGGCATATCACCTCGACGATTAGCGAACCTAACGTCAGCGCCACTCGCGATCAAATACTCTACAATTTTTGAATGTCCCTTCCTTACGGCAACCAGTAAAGCCGTATCGCCCTTCGATGCACTTTCCATGAGTTCATGATCTTTTAATGATGCCGCACTTGCTGCAAACGCCCATTTTTTAAACCCGACAGGTACAAGATTAACGTCAGCACCTTTAGCAATGAGTATTTTTACTGCGCCTAACTGATTATTAAAGGTCGCAGCCAACAAAGGGGTCATTCCTCCTCGGTTCTTCACATCAGGGTTTGTACCCTGATCGATCAGGGTTTCAATTTTTTCAATATCGCCCATACGCGCCGCTTTAATCAATGCAGCATCTTCGCTCAGGCTCGTATAGGCACGCTCCATACGCGCACCGGCATTTTGTAATATTTTTTTCAGACTTGAGTCAGATCGACGTTGCGCAATAGAAAGCGCGGACTCGCCGCGTTTATTACGAAGATTAGGCTGCGCATTTTTGCTAAGTAACAAGCTGGCCAACCCTTCCCAATTTGCATCCGTCATATCTTGTGCATGATCAGCTACATACATAAGCGGGGTATAACCACTGGTTGATGCAGAGACAGCTTGTGTATTTTTTCGATTAGGATCTGCATCGTGATCAAGCAGTATTTGTGTCGCCTCAAGATGACCATTACGTACCGCATAAAAGAGGGGTGACTCACCCTCATTATTAAGGTCATCGACATTAGCCCCTGCGTTAAGCAATGCGATCATCGTCACTGTATCTCCATTTGCTGCGGCACTCATCAGCGCCGTTAGAGCACTTGATGTTTTTGCATTTACATCTGCTTTCGCGACAATCAGCTTTTTTACAACGTCATAATAACCCCCCTCTGCCGCAGCGATTAAAGCCGTATAGTCTCTGCTGTCACGAGCATTGATTGTAACTTGATTGTCCAATAAAAATTGAACGACATCGTCATGGCCATAACGCGCAGCTAAAACCAGCCTCTTTGGACTCAGAGGGTCAATCGCTTTGGCCACCGCCACACCATAGGAGTCTGAAGGAACTTCTGTCGATATCGATGATACTTTTTTATTCTGTACTGTCGAGGATAATTCTACGTCTTCACCCTGTTTGGTCAGCGGCTGTAAATTTGCACAACCGACTATAATCCAGTGAATAATTAGAAGTATTGAAATATTGATGAGCTGTCGGGACTTTTTTATTTTTTTCATCACTACCCCTTAAAACAAAATGATAGCGTCCAACATCGCTATCTAACGTCCTTTAACCTAAAAAGCGCAGTTGATCCACGATGCACCCCAAGGACACTTCTCCAAGTTTAAATCAATACGAAAAGACTAATTCCTACTATAATGCATAGACATTATTGACGCAAATAAGAGACAGGACGCTTGATCTCATCATTATATCCACGATGCCTCTACGCCTTCAGCCATACACACGCGCCACTGCTTAATTTATTAATCGCTTGCAAACGGTCACTATGAATCTTTATTTCTTTTTCATCTGCAAAAATAACTTTAATTTGAGCTCGATTTTGATCCAATTGATAATGCTGCCCGTCGTCGCGTTCGTCCTCTTGAGAAACCAATAACAACGTTGTCTGTCCTCCAGTCATAGCAAGGTAGACGTCACTCAGAATCTCGGCGTCTAATAAGGCACCATGTAATTCTCGCTGTGAATTGTCTATAGCATAACGTTTACAAAGTGCATCCAGGCTATTTCGCTGCCCTGGATGCAAGCGACGCGCCATGACCAGGGTATCCAGAATCTCGCATTGCTTATCTATAGGAGAAACAGGTTCACCTAATAACATTAATTCATTATTAAGAAAGCCAACATCAAAAGGCGCGTTGTGAATCACTAACTCGGCACCCACTACAAAATCCAAAAACTCTTGAGCAATCTCTGAAAAACGGGGTTTATCAACAAGAAATTCGTTAGTAATGCCATGAACTTCCATCGCACCGTCATCAATTTCTCTATCAGGTTGAATATACTGGTGATAGGACTTTCCCGTGCGCCGCCGATCAATGATCTCGACACAACCAATTTCAATCACTCTATGTCCTTGTTCGGGCTCCAGTCCTGTTGTTTCGGTATCTAATACTATTTGGCGCATTCGTCTATACCCAGATTAGCCAAGGCATCGGCCTTTTCATTGCCAGGGTGGCCGGAGTGGCCTTTCACCCAAAACCAGGCGACATCATGTTGCCCTACAGCGGCATCAAGGCGCTTCCACAAATCGACATTTTTAACTGGCTTTTTCGCAGCAGTCTTCCAGCCCCGTCGTTTCCAGTTCACCAACCATTCATTAATGCCGTCTTTTACATATTTCGAATCCGTCGTCAGATCCACTTCGGAGGAAGATTGCAACGATTCAAGTGCGGCAATGGCGGCCATCAATTCCATACGATTATTCGTTGTTTTTAGGTCTCCACCATACAACGCTTTTTCTTCATCTTTACTCTGAATCAACGCACCCCACCCGCCGGGCCCCGGATTGCCTCGACAGGCACCATCAGTAAATATTTTTATTCTTTCAGACATCACTTTCCTTTTTTGAATTTATTCTGGCCGCAGGTTCAGCCCATTTCCCGACTAAACGCGACGGACGCCACGGTGGTTTAATTGGCGTCAATGTCGTGACTCGCTTACGAGCAACCAATACATACGCCCCGCCAACCCCTTTCCAATAACGCTGACCTAACCGTTCTAAAAATGAAAGGCGTTTCATAATACGTACTTGCTTCACGGGGGGACGAAAAAAAAATGTTTGTTCATGTACAATATCAAAACCCAACAATGCCAACCAATCTTTAATTCTAGGTAAGCTCAAAAAGCATCCACACCAAGGCGGCATCGTTTTTTTCATTTTTTTTCTGAACCAGCCCACCATCCCCCAAACACTCCAGGGATTAAATCCCAAAACGACCACATGTCCTTCAGGGATAAGCACCCGGTCAACCTCACGTAAAATTTCATGGGGAGTTCGTTCAAATTCCAGAGTATGGGGCAAAATGACCAAGTCAATCATATCTGATTGTATTGGCAACGCATCAGGATACGCAAACAAATGAATGGGCAAATCATCACCCCGCGCGGGATCCATGACAATTTGGTGCGGGATACGACTTGAAGCGAGCAAGTCGTTCCCCACCAAAAAACCAACCTGCACAGCATGATAGCCAAATAAAGTATTGAGCACAGCATCAAGCTGCTCTGACTCCTGCATCAGCAAACTTCGACCCAAACTGCTTTTATACCATCGACGCAAAGTTTGCCGAATTTCATTAATTTCAACACGTTTTAAAGCATTGTCCTGGTGTTTCGTACTCGACTTCAAATCCTTAGCTCTCCACGCCCTATCCCATCTACATTGTACTCTTTTCTCAGGCCACAAACGGCCATGTTAAAATAAGCGCTGTTTCAAACAGGGTAAAAATATGCTGCAAGTTAAAGCCATTCCTATTTTTGATGATAATTACTGTTGGTTATTATCTGATAAAAAAACAAAAACCGTCATTGTTGTCGACCCAGGAGAGGCCACGCCCGTTTTATCCGTCCTGAGCCAACAACAACATACCCTGAGTGCAATTTTCATCACACATCGTCATCGTGATCACGTCGCCGGAATAGGCGCACTGCTTGAATATTTTAACGTTCCCGTTTACGGCCCCAAGCAGGAAGATATTACCGGCGTTAACCATAAGGTAAAGGAACAGGACGAGATCACGATCACAGGGTTTCCTCATAAATTCAAAGTTTTCGATGTCCCTGGCCACACCCGGGGACATGTCGCCTATTATACTGAAAATAGCTTATTTTGCGGAGACACGCTCTTTTCTGGTGGTTGCGGTCGACTTTCTGAAAGCACACCCGCACAAATGTTAACCTCCATCAAGAAACTTATCCGGCTACCTGCCGATACTAATATGTATTGCGCTCACGAATACACGGCGGACAATTTAATTTTTGCCGCCACAGTCGAGTCCGAAAATGTAGAGATACAAAAACGGATAAAAACCGTCGCTCGGTTACGGGCAGCACAATTACCGACGCTGCCCTCCACTCTCCAGGTTGAGCTGGAGACGAACCCGTTTGTGCGATGTCATACGCCAATCGTTAAAGCTGCGGCTGAGCGCTATGCAAACCGGGTATTGAAAACAGAAGTGGCTGTTTTTTCGGTCATTCGGCATTGGAAAGATGTATTTTAATAATGAAAAAATTGAATCACACCGTACTATTGTTCAAATGTGCTATTTTATTTCTCTTTTTGTTTCCTGTATTAAGTCATGCCGAGCCAAACGCACCTCTGCACGCATCATTGAGTCACCATGCCCAGCAATCGCCTCCACACCAAGTCAGCCCGGATCTTTGGCAACGAATTCGCAACGGCTATGGCTTACCTGAGCACAGTAATGCGGCAATAAAATCACATCAGCGTAGCTTTGCTCTCCACCAGGCAGACCTCAACCGGACTTTCGAACGAGCCAAACCCTTTCTTTATCACATTGTAAATGAAGTTGAAAAACGCGATATACCTATGGAAATTGCATTGCTTCCTGTCGTTGAAAGTGCTTTTCAACCCTTTGCCTACTCCCATGGCAGAGCTTCGGGAATTTGGCAGTTCATCCCCTCCACGGGGAAACGTTTTGGCCTCAAAATAGACTGGTGGTATGATGGTCGTCGAGATATTTTCGCATCAACGGAAGCGGCTTTAAAATATTTAAGTCATCTTCACCGCTATTTTGATGGCGATTGGTTACTTGCGCTCGCGGCCTACAATTCTGGAGAAGGGACAGTATCAAGAGCCATTAAAAACAATCAACGCCAAGGAAAAAAAACGGATTTTTGGTCTCTCAAGCTGCCTAAAGAAACACGCGATTATGTTCCTAAACTCATCGCCCTAAGTGCGATTATCGCAAAACCACAGAAATACAAAGTCAGTTTGATTCCGATAAAAAATCGCCCTGTTGTTATGCAAATTGATCTCGGCTCACAAATCGACATTGCCTTGGCCGCTGAGCTTGCCGGTCTAAGCATCGAACACATGTATCACCTGAACCCAGCAATTAACCGCTGGGCAACGCCCCCCCAAGGCCCGCATACTTTACTACTGCCCCTGAAAAAAGCTAAAAAATTCCAACAAAAATTAGCCAATCTGCCGATTAAAAAACGCGTAACATGGAAAAGACATGAAATTCGATCAGGCGAAACACTGAGCCATATAGCAAAAAAATACAACACCACTGCCAGCGTAATCAAGCAGGTCAATCGCCTTCAAGGACAACTGATCCACATCGGGCATAACCTGATTATTCCCGTTGCACAACAGTCTCTGACCTACTATAAACTCAGCGCCAATCAACGCCACCTCAGTACGGTGAAAAAACGTCGAGGAGAAAAAAACACGATTCATGTCGTATCCCAGGGCGATACCTTGTGGGATCTATCAAAAAAATATAACGTAAAAATGTCTTCTTTAGCCTCCTGGAATAGCATGGCTCAACGAGATCCATTACGTGTAGGACAAAAATTAGTGATTTGGATCAACAGCGCCAAACAAGGCAACATAAAACGACCTCACGAAAAACCCAGACGTATTTATTACACTGTCAAAAACGGAGACTCACTCTCCAAAATCGCAGCCCTGTTCAACGTACGTATTTCCGAACTTAAAAAATGGAATATGACAACCCTGCGCCAGCGGAAATATCTGCAACCCGGTCAAAAATTAACTTTATACATTGATATTACACAAACTGCAGAGCATATATAGAAACGTGCACGCAATAATTTCTCTGATACTTCATTGACGAAAGAAACTCCAACGCAGACAGTCCCTGAATTTCAATCGGCCTTAAAATCACGTCCAATCATAAATAAACACGGGATGATGAACAACACGTAGAGGGTGGAGCTGAGCATGCCACCAATGATAGGCGCCGCTATGGGTTGGGTGATTTCCATACCGGAGCCACGTGCAAAAATGATCGGTAGTAAAGCCAACACCGTGGTGGTGACCGTTATTAATTTGGGTCGCAGGCGCGCCACAGAGCCTTCGATCACCGCCTGGAGATAAACCGTTTCTGTACTGCATCGTCGCCATTCGTTACGAGCTAATGCCTCGCGGATGAAGATCACCATAAGAATACCGGTCTGGATGGCAATGGCCAGCACCGCGAGATAACCAATAATGACTGCGGTCGTCATCGCGTATCCTAAACTCCATTGCAGTAATACCCCACCCACCAGGGCAAAGGGAGCCGCGAGGAGAATCACCATGCTTTGCGCTACAGAGCGAAAGGCCATCATCAATAAAACGAACATCAGCAACAAAGTCAAGGGAATGATCCAACCAAGCTGAGCTTGAGCCTGTTCAGCGTAACGATGCGTACCCGTCCACTCCAGAGTATAACCCCGCGGTAAATCAAGATAGCGTGCCAAGTGAGCCTTGGCCTGGGGGACATAGTCGCTGGCGGTCACCCCCTCTAAATCAATATAAATATAACCCGCTCGTTCACCGTTATCGTTGCGTATCATTTCCGCGCTCTGACGCACCCGGACATCCGCAATCGACTCCAGGGTGACCGCGCGCCCTGTAGCAGAAATTACGGAGGCACGAGCCACTTTTTCCAGTGTATCGATATATTCCGGTGAATAACGTAGACTCAGAGGAACCACGCCACCATCTGACTGCTGAATATCGAGAATACGCTCACCGCCAACAGCATGACGCACCGTTAGCATCGCCTCATCAATTTGAATGCCGTGCTCGGCCAGGCGAGTCAAATCAAGCTGGACATCAACATAATCCCCCCCAACAATACGCTCAGCCAGCACGGTACCACTGCCGGGTAAAGGACTCAGTAAACGCTCTGCCTTTTGAGTCAAAGTCTCGATCAGCTCAAGATCATGCCCTTTAATTTTAAGACCTACGGGACTTTGAATGCCCGTGTCTTGCATCAGGACTCGACCGGCGATGGGCTGAGTCCAGCTATTCACGTAGCCAATGATGTTCATTTGTGCATCCATTTCTGAAACCAGCTTTTTTCGCGTCATACCCGGTCGCCACTGGTGCTGCGGTTTAAGCAAAATCGTTGTTTCTATCATCGTCACAGGAGCCGGATCGGTTGCGCTATTCGCTCGCCCCAACTTGCCAAAAACACGCTTTACTTCAGGAAAAGATTTGAGCTTGCGATCCATCGCTTGCAGTACCCAACCCGCCTCACGCATCGGCAAACCCGGCAATGTCGTTGGCATATAGAGAATAGCCCCCTCCTCCAACTCGGGCATGTACGCGGTATCAAAACGACTCATCAGTAAGACTGCCAACCCCATCATGAACAAACCAAGCACAACAAACCCATAGCGATAAGTCAAGGTAAAGACCAATGCCCGACGATAGCACCGCACCCACGCGCCATTGTGAAAATGCTTAGAAACGATTTTAGGCTTAAAAGCCCAAACAACAAGAATCGGCAGCAAGCAAAGCGTTAACAGCGTGGTCAACCCCATAGCAAAGGTCTTGCTGAACGCCAACGGATCAAACAAGCGCCCTTCTCGTTCACCCAGAAAAAAAACCGGTAAAAAGGAAACTAGAATAATCAGCAGTGAAAACAGTAGCGGTCGCATCATATGGGCCATCGCTTCGATCACCACTTGTCGTCGTTTGACACCGTCAATACGAGCTTGCTGTGCCAGAACCGCCGAGCAATTTTCGATAATGACAATAGAGGCATCCGCCATCACACCAATGGCGATCGCCAGTCCTGCCAAAGAAAG
>JAADHS010000063.1:0-1408 GCA_013151745.1 Gammaproteobacteria bacterium
TGAGCCAAAATAAACCTTGAGGTTATGAAACCCAGCCTGATGCATTGCCACGTAGGTATTTGATGCTCTGGCCCCTTTAAAGCAATAAATAATAACTTCACTGTCAGTATAAATACCTTTTTGTGCGCATAGCTCTTTTATCTCTTCACTTGATTTAAAAGAGGCAATGTTGTCGTTATCATCCATAAAATCATACCATTCTATCCATACCGCACTAGGTATACGTCCTTTACGTGGCGCAAAGTCTATGCCATAAGGTGATGAGCTTTTTCCTATCCATTCAACTTCATCTCTATTATCCAGCAAAATAATCTCATCACTGTCTATTGCCTTCAAAACAGTATCTTTGGTCGCCATAATAGAGTTATTAATATTGACAATAAAATTGCATGGGTTGGTTTTTTCAGTGTCGGTTGTGGTTGGGTTGCCTGTCTTTTTCCATTGTGAATAGCCCCCCTCAAGAATCCCAATATGCTGATGGCCCAGGTATTTCAGCAGCCAGAACCCGCGACAGGATGCGCCATAGCGTGTGTTGAGATTATCTTCATAAATTATGACCATCTTGTCAGAAGAAATACCTGCTGCTGAAAATAGCTCGGTATATACAGATTTAAGTTCATCTAAACCATCATCTGTGCTGGTGCTAAGAAAATAAAAGATCTCTGGGATGTTTGTTGCGCCAGGAATATGGCCTTTTTCAAAGTCTTCTTTGTCTCGAATGTCAATAAAAACCACATCTCTATCATTTATGGATTCTATTTCAGCTGACGTATACAGTATTTTTTCAGACATCACTATCTCCATTTAGTAACTTTGTTTATAACCTGAATTAGGAGCTAAAATATTTTTCCACTCAGTAAAATCAATGAATTATGCTGGATCGCTGATGCGAAAACACGCTAACCTATTGATTTTATAATGTTATGATTTAACTCCTGGCTCATACTATATCTATTGCAAGATATATTAAACATTGAATTCAGAATTAACACTTATTCGTGTGTTTTTGAATTTAGGTTTGCATGGAAATGGTGTAAAAATGGCTTGATACATCCGTGATATTTGGAGGCAGGGAATATCTATCCTGTTGCAATTAAAAGACAAAACAGTCTAACTGCCCCCTTTATTTTTGGTTTTCCCCCAATTGCTGTGTCAAAAAACACTCACTTATATCAGTAAACTCCATTGTTTCAAGTATGAAACAGGTGTTAGATCATTTTATTTATGTTTATCGGTAATATGGAAGCGAGGATCAAAAAATACCCGAATAAATAGAGTTATTGGCTTTCTTAAGCTGGCTATGTTTTCCCAGGACTGCAATTTGAGTAGTTGCAAACGAATTTTTTGTTAATAACTGATGTTACGCACTCGTAATAATGAATCAATGACTTACAGTTTTTACATGACG
>JAADHS010000063.1:1504-3319 GCA_013151745.1 Gammaproteobacteria bacterium
ATAAACGCAGAGAGCGCAAAGACGCAGAGGACGCAAAGTTTTTAGTGTTTTTCTCTGCGCCTTTGCGCCTCTGCGACCTCTGCGTTAAATACCCGGTAATTTTAAAACAGATGTTTTTAGCACTTAATTCACATTTGAGGCCTGTGTAACATCAATTAATAATATCTAAACAAACCCCTGAAAAATTATTTTGGCTCATTTGTGAGTCAATCACCGCTGATTGATGTGTCATTACTTTGGATGAATATTAGCGAAGCTTGATTTTAGCGAAATTATTCGTTTAGACTGCGGCGACGATTTCCCGTCAAATGAAAGCATGCGGGTTATCTCTGTGGGTATTGGTGCTTTCGGTGACGCTTTTGTGTGCGCAAGGTGTCACATTGCATGTACATAGTCTGGGTCATGACCAGTAATATGCACAGGCTTCTTCCGAACATTTGAGTGACGTTGGCTTTATTGGCTCCCATGCTAGCTTTACTCTTCCCGGGATTTTATCAATGGTTATTCCATCGCCGTTGTGACAGACGTGCTGCTTTTCCCAGGTGATATTTATTTTCTCCTCCGCTGAGCGTCCCACCAATTTAAGTTTTGTTTAATTATCCGCAGGTACTGTCTCGTGCGCGGGCTTGGGTCTGTGCGACGGACTGCTGCATGTTTTGTTGCTGAACATTTTCCGTATTGTGTTGTCGTGAACGGAGTATTACGCCAGGAGTTACTCATGTTGAATGGTTTTTATTGGTTGGGTCAAAAAGGCTGTCGAAAAAATAACCAAGTCATAATATTTGTGCTTGTGTTGTTTTCGGTGACACCGATGTCGATTTTGGCTCAGGAATTATGGACGTTGGAAGACAGTATTCAACGTGCGGTGGAAATTGCACCGGAAACACGCGGTGCAGAGGCGCTGATTCGTGCTCGTGAGGGCGCGCTGAAACAAGCAGGTGCATGGCCGAACCCGGAGATTGAGTTGCGTGCTGACGATTCAATGAGCAAGGATGAGGGGGGCAGTGGTACTGATTTTACCCAGTTTGCATTTAGCCAGCCGTTGCCCATTGGCGGTCGTCTTGGGCATCAACGTAGCGTTGCCGAAGCGCAGCTGGAGGCAGCCCGCAGTCAGCGTCAATATCAGCAGGTACGCCTGGAAGCGCAGGTGGCACAACGTTATCACAATTTGCAGTTAGCGGCAGAGCGTTTGCGTCTGGCGGAGTTACGTTTACAGTTGGCGAATGCATTGCAGGCTGCCGGGCACCAGCGGGAGCAGGCCGGAGAGCTTTCCCGGTTGGAGCGTTTGCGCCTTGATCTTATCCGTGAGTCGGCACAACAAATTCTTGATAAATCCGAAGGTAAAGCCAACGAAGCACTAAGCCGGTTCCGTGCCTATCTGGGTTTTAGCCCCGGGATGGCAGAGGCAAGGTTGCAATTGACGCCACTGAAACCTTTTGATGCCATTCCCGCGCTGGTGCAGTTACAGGAAAATTTGTCACAACACCCAGCCATGCTGGCGGTAAAGCAGCGTCTTGCGGCGGCACAGGCGGAGGTCAAACTGGTACGCGCGGAGCGGATGCCGGATCTGACGCTGAGCCTGTTTCGTGAACGGGACTCGCTTAACGGACGCCGCCAGGACGTGAATGGTATTGGTATTGGTTTCACACTTCCGCTCTGGAATCGCAGCAATGGACGTATCAGTGCAGCCCGTGCGCAAGTGGTTCAGATACAGTCAGAACTTCAGGCTCTGGAGCGGGACCTGGGGAGTCGCCTGCAACAGAGTTATTTGCATCTTGGCCATTTGGTGCAGCAAGGCAAACATTATCGCAACCG
>JAADHS010000141.1 GCA_013151745.1 Gammaproteobacteria bacterium
ATTAAAGCGGCGAAGAAGCGAGGTGATGCTCTTGACCATACTCTGATTTTTGGTCCGCCCGGTTTAGGAAAAACAACGCTGGCTAACATTATTGCCCACGAAATGGGCGCTAATCTCAGGCATACATCAGGGCCTGTACTGGAGCGCGCAGGGGACTTGGCGGCAATGTTGACTAACCTGGAAGCACATGATGTTCTTTTTGTCGATGAAATCCATCGCTTAAGCCCGGTAGTTGAAGAAATACTTTATCCGGCAATGGAAGACTATCAGTTAGATATTTTGATTGGTGAAGGGCCTGCTGCGCGTTCGATTAAAATTGATCTGCCGCCGTTCACACTGATTGGTGCCACCACGCGTGCCGGTTTGCTGACCTCGCCATTACGCGACCGTTTTGGTATTGTGCAGCGCTTGGAATTTTATAATCATGATGATCTGGCAACGATTGTTCTCCGTACGGCCAAGATACTGGGCGTCCACCTGAATGATGCGGGCGCGAGACAAATTGCCTGTCGCTCCAGAGGGACACCTCGCATTGCTAATCGACTATTGCGTCGCATTCGAGATTTTGCTGAAATTAAAGCCGACGGCAATATTAATGCTACGGTTGCCGATCAAGCCTTAGAGATGCTCGATGTTGATAAAAAAGGTTTTGATGCACAAGATCGCCGTTTATTGCTTAGCATCATAGAAAAGTTCGCAGGGGGGCCGGTAGGTGTTGAAAACCTGGCCGCAGCGATTGGTGAGGAAAGAGGAACCATTGAAGAAGTACTTGAACCTTACCTGATCCAGCAAGGCTATATTATGCGGACACCACGAGGACGCGTTGCCACAGCCCATGCTTATTTACATTTTGGCATGAGCCAACCGGAGA
Source organism: Gammaproteobacteria bacterium (assembly GCA_013151745.1). GTDB lineage: Bacteria > Pseudomonadota > Gammaproteobacteria > JAADHS01 > JAADHS01 > JAADHS01. The sequence goes on from JAADHS010000141.1 coordinate 872, forward strand.
ATTCAGAATAAAAATAATGAGGTGTATAAAAAATACACACCGTGTAAAATACGCAGTTTGGTCGGATAAAAACACACGGTATTCGAATATTCTGTTTTACCTAGATCGTGCTTACAATGTGTAAGATATGGATTTTCAGAGTGAATGACAACTTTGAATGTAATCCTTATTGTGATTAACGAAAATTTTCATATCGCTCTGCGGATCAAGAGCTTGCACTCACAGAGCGGGCATAAACGCTCTGTGAGTGCGAAGACTTACAGGATCTAGGTTTTAACATAAATAATCCTTTTTAATGCTGAAATGGCGAGTTTCAGGGGTGAGCTGAGTAGTTACAATACAATGAGTACATTTGTTTGGCCTATAAGAGTCTATTACGAAGATACCGATAGCGGCGGGCTCGTTTTTCACAGTAACTATCTTAACTTTATGGAACGCGCTCGTACGGAATGGTTGCGCCATCTTGGCATTGAACAGCCTGAACTAAGGGAACAAGAGCAAATTTTGTTCGTGGTTCGCAGTCTTAACCTGGATTATTTTACACCTGCTCGTTTTAATGATTTATTAGTGATTGAATCTTCCGTAGAGCTGCGAAAAGCCAGTATGGTTTTTTCTCAACATATTTTTGCTGCCGGAGCAAAGGGCGCATCTCAAGGCGCGATGTTATGTTCGGGTCGGGTTAAAATTGCTTGTGTAGACAGCATTAAGTTACACCCCAAAGTTTTACCCTCAAACCTATTTACGGAGTTGAAGTAATGGCAAATGATCTTTCCATGCTGAGTCTGGTGCTCAATGCCAGTCTGTTAGTTCAAGCTGTCATGGCATTATTGTTAATTGTTTCATTAATATCATGGACCATGATTTTTCAAAAAGGCCTTATGGTGAGGCGAGCTCGTGCTGCGGCTGCTGAATTTGAATCCCGTTTTTGGTCAGGTAACGATCTTACCGTACTCTACCGTGATGTGACTAACCAGCGTGATATGAGCCATCATGGTGGTAATGCGGGGATGGCAAGAATATTTGAGTCAGGCTTTAAAGAATTTGTGCGTTTACGTAAACAAGGCGGGATTGATCCGATGGCGGTGGTTGAAGGGGCTCAACGAGTCATGCGGGTTGAACTGAGTCGAGAAATTGAACGTTTAGAGACACAACTTCCTTTTCTCGCGACGGTAGGCTCAACCAGCCCTTATATTGGTTTATTCGGCACGGTTTGGGGCATTATGAATGCATTTCGAGCTTTAGCCAATGTCAACCAGGCCACCTTGGCAATGGTTGCGCCGGGGATTGCGGAAGCTCTGATCGCCACGGCAATGGGTCTGTTTGCCGCGATTCCGGCAGTTGTGGCCTATAACCGCTACGCCAATGATGTTGAGCGTATTATTGTTCGGTATGATAATTTTCTTGAGGAGTTTTCTACCATTCTTCAGCGGCAGGCTCACGCACCAAATAGTAGCATGTAGAGAGAATACAATGGCTCAACAACAACACCGTACAAAACGCAAACCCATGTCTGAGATCAATGTTGTACCCTATATTGATGTGATGTTGGTGTTGTTGGTTATTTTTATGATTACAGCGCCTTTATTGACGCAAGGCGTTAAGGTGGAATTACCCCAGGTCACATCTGAACCAATAGAAGCGGAACAATTAGAACCCTTGACTATTACTGTAGATAAAGCGGGTTTATTTTACCTCGATGTGGGTGAAAATAAAGAGGATGCACTAACGAATGAAACATTGGTTGCGCGAGTCCGTGCCGTGTTACGTAACAAGCCAGAGACGCCTGTTTATGTTAGAGGAGATCATCAAGTAGACTATGGTTCCGTAGTGATTGCCATGTCCTTGTTGCAAGGTGCTGGCGCGACCAGTGTGGGCTTGTTGACTGAACCTGCCCACAAATAAAGATTGAAAAGAGTGCGTTTTATTACAGACAATTTAATACCTTTCATTTTAGCCGTGTTGATACATGTGCTATTACTGGTTTTTTTAGTTTTTTCTGTGGATTGGTCTCCTAAACAGACTCCTCAAAAAGTCCCTGAAAACATCATCAATGCGGTGGTGATCGATGAAACAAAAATAAAAGCAGAGCAGGAGAAAAAACGTCAGGCTGAAGCTGAAAAGAGACGTCAAATCGAGCTAGAAAAAAAGCGCAAAATAGAGCAAGAGCAAAAACACGAAGCCGATACGGAAAAACAACGTCAGGCCGAGCAAGAGAAAAAACGCCAAGCGAAAGCCGAAGAAAAACGCCAGGTTGAGCAAGAGAAAAAACGCCAAGCGGAAGCTGAAAAAAAACGCCAGGTTGAGCAAGAGAAAAAGCGCAAGGCGGAAGCTGAAAAAAAACGCGAGGCCGAGCAAGAGAAAAAGCGCAAAGCGGAAGCTGAAAAAAAACGTCAAGCCGAGCTAGAAAAAAAACACCAGGAAGAAGAGCTGAAACGCTTGGAAGAAGAGGAGTTTCAGCGCGAGCTTGATAACGCGCAGCAAGAAATTCTGGACAGTGCAGCCCAACGCAAGCTAGACCGTCAAAGTATAGCTTACAAAAATGCGATTCAACGGGATATACAACAAGCCTGGCGTACAGCTCCGGGTACTAAATCGGGTATGTCTTGTGTGGTGAGTGTGAAACAGATTCCCGGTGGCGAGGTGGTTGATGTCAACATCATTAATTGCAATACTGATGATGCTAACTTCCGGCGTTCGGTGATCAATGCCGTTTATAAAGCATCGCCATTACCGCGTCCAGCAGACAGTGCTTTATTTGAGCGAGAGCTGGAATTTATTTTTACACCTCAGAAATGAAAAATAAATATAGGATTGTTATGAGAAATTTCGCTTTAATCTTGTTTTTGTTGCTCAGCTCTCAGACGAGTTATGCCGTATTGCAAATCGATATTACGCAACAGGCAGAAGGGGCTTTACCCATTGCCATTGTTCCTTTTGCCTGGGAATCACCCACGACCCCGGTTACAGAACGCCTGGATGAAGTCATTAAAGCAGATTTACATCGTAGTGGTTATTTTCAACCCATAGCCAAAAAGGATTTTTTGGCGCTGCCCACTAAAGGGGCGCATATTCAGTGCAAGGACTGGCGTATCATTGGGGCTGAAAATGTAGTCGTCGGTAGCGTACGTGCGATTGGTGCTATTTTTGAAGTGAATTATGAGCTGTTCGATGCGATCCGCTGCAAATCTATTGAAGCTCAACAGTTTAGAGTCAATGCCAGCCAACTTCGTCGTTTAGCGCATCAAATCAGTGATAAAATTTATCAAGCGCTAACGGGACAACAGGGGGCATTTACTACTCGCATTGCTTATATTGTCGCTAAACAAATTGGGGAGGAAACTCGGGATTTTGAACTTCAGGTCGCTGATTCTGATGGTTATAATCCAAAAACAATATATAAATCCAAAGAATCCATTATTTCAGTATCCTGGTCTCCCGATGGCCGTTTTCTCGCCTATGCCTCATTCGAGCACGGCCCCAGCACTGTTTATATTCAGGAAGTCGCAACGGGCAAGCGCGAACGGTTATTGAAAACAAAAGATCAAGTCAGTTCTCCGGCATGGTCGCCCGATGGCAGTAAACTGGCTGTGGTCATTTCACGTAAAGGAAAAAGAGATATTTATATCGTGGATTACCAGTCTCGTTTAACCAAGCGTTTAACTCGGACATCATCGGCAAACTTTAATACCGAACCGGTTTGGTCGCCGGGTGGTAAACATATCGTATATACTGCGCATTCAGGTGGACGACCCCAGCTTTACCGTATTGAGGTTGCGGGTGGTCGATCCAAAAGACTGACTTTTGAAGGAAAATATAATACCCGAGGTGCTTTTTCTCCAGATGGAAAGCTCTTAGCCATGGTACATAATAGCGGAGAAGGGTATCATATCGCCGTACTTGAACTGGAATCGGGGGCATTTTCCGTGCTCACGCAAACCACATTAGATGAAGCGCCCACTTTTGCGCCAAATGGGAGCATGATTTTATTCGCTACACGAGATAGAAAGCGGGGCGTTTTGGCCGCTGTTTCTGCGGATGGGCGAGTGAGTCAACGTTTTGAACTTAAAGGAGGAGGGGATGCACGCGAACCCGCGTGGGGGCCATTCCTGATACCGTAAAACAGTAAGGAGCAAATGAATGAAGGCGGTGAAAAGGCTTGTTGCAATAGTTAGTATTTCAGGATTGTTCATGATCGGTTGTAGTTCAGCTATCAAGGATCTGGATGACCTGGAAAGTCAGGCAGACATTGGGGATGTCATGGAAGATACCGAAACCGGTATGAATGACATTGAAACGGCTCAGGGCGCAGGACTTAATGAGCCGGATATAATAGAAGCGCATCCGCTAGACGAGACAGACACTTTATTGGCCAAACGGGTGCTTTATTTTGACCTGGATAGTGCGTTGGTGAAAGACGAATTTTCAGAAGTGGTTGAAGCGCATGCTGGTTTTTTGGCCGAAAACCCAAATGCACGTCTCACCCTGGAAGGGCATGCTGATGAGCGGGGTACACGGGAATATAATCTCGGTTTAGGTGAACGACGAGCGCAAGCGGTGTCGCAATTTCTCCAACTGCTTGGCGCGAGCAGCAACCAAATACAAAGCATCAGTTACGGTGAAGAACGCCCCGCTGATTTAGGCCACGATGAACTGGCTTATCAAGCTAATCGTCGTGTGGAACTTGTTTACGAACGCTAATAAATCAGGTATAGCTAATTTTGATAACAGTTATGAGTAATTTAAATCAGTTTTTAATCCGATTTAGTATATTGGTCTTGATTACTTTCTCTATGTCAGGAGGCGCAATGGCTCAGCAGCCCGCAGCCATTGAAGAGATTGGTGGCACGTCAAATGCGAACAGTTCGCGTACTTTAACGCAAAAGGCCGCACCCGTTGTGAATGCGACCGCTCAGTCACGTTCAGTACCTGCAGGTTCGTTAGAAGATCGCGTAAAGCGATTGGAACGCATGGTAGATAATAGAGCACTGGTCGGTATGTTGCGTCGCTTAAATGAAGTTCAGCAAGAAAATGAAACGCTGCGTAGTGAGGTAGAAGAGTTAAATCATCTCATCTCTGGATTAAAAAATCGTCAACGAGATATCTATAACGATATTGACCGTCGTATGCAACAGCTAGAAGACGGTTCATCCCCTATGGCCAAATCGTCAGCGACCATAGGCACGTCATCACCGACTTCAGCATCAAGTGAAGCGGAGGCGCGTAAAGCCTATGAACAAGCTTTTGCGATATTGCGCAAAAAACAATACGATGATGCCATTACACAATTTAAGGCCCTGGTGACTCGGTACCCGCAGAGTAGTTTTGCTGATAACGCCTTATATTGGCAAGGTGAAGCCAATCGGGTAACAAGACGATTTTCTCAAGCGGTCGACGACTTTAATACGCTCATCAAGACATACCCCAAAAGCGCCAAGCTTGCAGATTCTTACTATAAATTAGGTATTAGCCATTACCAATTGAGCCATTTTTCAGAAGCAAAACAAGCTTTCAAAACGGTGCGAAAAAAATATCCAAACAGCTCTTCTGCACGCTTATCCAAAGCGCAGTTGAAAAAATTAGGAAAAGAAGGTCATTGAACCTGGATTCCGCAGTTGACCGCTCGCGTTGAAGGGTAACTTGTTGTTATGAATAGTGATAGAGTTGAGACAACTTTTCACCTGCTGGGTGAACCCCGCTACGAGCTGAATTGCATATTTGCATCGGCGTATCTCTGCGTTGTAACTCCTACCTACACCACTGCAAACGCACATTTCAACTTGTCCAGCTGCGGATTCTAGATTGGATCGTTATTTACGAATTACAGAGATATTTTATTCCTTGCAGGGCGAAGCAAGGCAGGTTGGCTGGCCAACCGTATTTATTCGCTTAACGGGATGTCCTTTGCGGTGTCACTACTGTGATACGACTTACGCATTTACGGGCGGTGATACAAAAACTCTGGATGCTATATTAAATGAAGTAAAGCAGTACGGTGCGCGTCATGTTACGGTAACCGGAGGGGAACCCCTGGCACAAAAACAATGTGCTACCTTGTTAATATTGTTACTTGAGGCGGGTTACCAGGTTTCGCTTGAAACCAGCGGCGCATTATCTATTGCCGATATTGACCCCAGAGTAGAAAAAGTTGTGGATCTTAAAACACCGGGTTCCGGGGAAGTTGAGCGTAACGATTACGACAATATAAGGCATTTACAAACTCACGATCAAGTTAAGTTTGTCCTAACGGATCGTAATGACTATGACTGGGCCGTAACAAAAATAAAAAAATATAACTTATCAACTCAATGTGATGTATTGTTTTCTCCCGCCACAGGTCTCTTAGAGGCTCGAGTATTAGCTGATTGGATTGTGGCAGACAGACTGAGTGTGCGCATGCAAATTCAGCTACACAAAATACTGTGGGGAGAACAACCCGGTCGGTAATGCCTGATGAAAAAAAAAGCAGTAGTATTAGTCTCAGGGGGGCTGGATTCAGCCACCACATTAGCGATTGCACGCGCTGAAAGTTTTGACTGTTATGCCTTGAGTTTTGACTATGGACAGCAGCACAAAATTGAACTGGATGCCGCGCAACGCGTCACCCAGTTATTGGGTGTGGTAGAGCATAAAACCGTATTAATTGGTTTGGGTGGTATTGGTGGCTCTGCTTTGACCGATGATCACATTCCTGTACCTAAATTTGGCGGAGAAGGTATCCCCGTGACTTATGTGCCAGCGAGAAATACTTTATTTCTTGCTTTCGCGTTGGGTTGGGCTGAAGTACTGGGAGCAGAAGATATTTTTATCGGTGTTAATGCAGTTGATTATTCAGGCTACCCCGATTGCCGACCTGAGTTTATCCAGGCATTTGAACGCTTGGCACGACTCGCCACCAAGGCAGGGTCTGAAGGGGTTCAATTTAAAGTACAAACCCCGCTAATACATCGGACTAAAGCCGAAATCATTCAACAAGGGCTAACACTGGGCGTCAATTATGCACTCACTATTTCTTGTTACAATGCAGATGACAAAGGTCGTGCCTGTGGTTATTGTGATTCTTGTCATATTCGCAAAGAAGGCTTCGAGTTAGCAGGCGTTTCTGATCCAACCTGTTATGTGACACGATCAATGACGCAGAAATAGCAAAGAACTAAGGGGTCTTCTGAATAATCTATGAGTAAAAACACGCTCAATAGGGGCGTTGCTCCCAGGCAGCAGAGGTTTGATCCTCGAACCCCTGTTGATAGGGTAAATGCTTCTATTTACTCATAGCGTTTGAAATTTAGAGGTAGCCATTTCCCTTAAACCGTATTCTGCTTATGATTGAGTGATTTTTCTCAAAAAATAATCGCCTGACAAACAGGCGTTGGACAAGGCTATTCTCTGGTACTTTCCTTATTACCACAGGTTTTCAGCAGATCAGGAAGCTGGCTTGTTTCGGCTATTTCAATTTTGCTACTTAGAATAAAATTACAGGTTAAACCTGCCACACCACGGAGATCAGATTCTATGTAATTTTTTATGTCACTAGAAGCTAACGATACGCCTTTCATATTTGCACCTTCCAAATTGGTTTCGATAATTTTTATTTCATAAAATCTCGATCTCTCAAAATTCACATTACGTAAATCAGTGCCAGTGAAATTGACTCTCCTGATGTCTGTTTTTTCCAAATTGGCTCCCTGAAGATCAGCTCCTTGAAAATTGACATCCTCTAATTTGACATTCTTCAGATTTGTCCCTTGAAAATCAGCTCTGTTCATATCAGCCTGATAGAATTCGGCTCCTTCCATATTTGCTTTACTGAAATAAAATTGTTTGAAGTCCACATTTTTGAAGCTGGCATTGCGCAAGTTATAGGCGCGTAAATTTTTCTCACGCATTGCCACATTGTGATCATGGGGCAATCCTAATTTGGTCAGTATTTCATCACTAAAAACAGCAAAAATCCAATTTACTGGAACACTCAAATCATTAGAATTTAAAAAAATTTCGGGTGCCAAACCTTTGACTTTTTTAAAGTTAGTGCCATGCAAATTTGCCTTGAAGAAGTTGACCCTGTTAAAATTAGCTCCCTGAAAGTTAACGCCAGTTAGGTTTGTGTTGCTGAAAGCAACATTGTCAAGGTTAGCCTCCTGAAAGCTGGCACCTGTTAATTTTATACTCCAGAAGTCAATATTATTAATATTCGCATTGACGAAATTCACTCCACGCAAATCTTCGACCCAAGCCCAGCCAAAATTTAGAGGATCTTTTCCATCAACGTTAACCAAATTCAGGTCAGCATTACGCAATGATGCACCTGCCATTTTAGCGCCTGAAAGATTTGCGCCCTGAAGGTTTGCTCCATCAAGGCGGGCACCCCGCAAATCGGCCTGGCGCAAGTCTGCCCAAGCCAAATTGGCACCACGTAGGTCCGCATTCACCAGAAAGGCACTAAAAACATTGGCATAAGCCAATTGAACGCCTTTCAATTGTGCGCCTTTTACTCGCATAATCAGTTTTGCGTTTTCAGATCCTCTATCTGCTTCATCCCACTCATCAGGTTTGGTTGAAAATTGAGCTTCCGTAAGCTCGGGAAAAATTTTTACCCCCAGCCATTGCATAGCACCCGGCAACCACACTCTGGAGTTGATACTGCTTAACCCCATTTTCTCCCTCATGTCACCGGGTACCGCCTGAGTAACGCTAAATGATATCCCCCCTAATAACAGACTTATACCGAGTACTATGCCTCCTTGTTGATAACACCGGCGATTTTTATACGCCATTTTCCAAATTAATACCGGTTGCTGTTGTCGACACAGGGTGTCCCTAGCACTCACATAAAACCGGATACCGACATAAATTGCCACCACTAACAACGCGGTATGTAAAGCAGTGCCATAGCCATCATGACGAGGTATGTAACTAATCCAAAAGATGAAAAAAGTAATGGGTACCAGCCACCAGGACAGTAGTATGGATAAGCCTACTTGCAAGCGAGAAAAGCGCGGGCGTTGTTGTTTCAACGTACTAAAATGGCTATTCACCAAGCCTGACAGTAGCCAGGGATAGATCTTTTTATCCAGTGAGTTTCCATCAGGAAAAACGGCCGGCAATTCGGCGAGCACATCCCACAAACGTTGTAAATAGAGGTGTAGGTAAAAATAGAGACCCAACAATAACAGCGGTGCGACCCAATAAAAACCGACGATAGGAATAGCGGTATTAATAATTGGCAACGTCGAAGAAGCGGAATTGCTGATCAGCGCCATGTCTGACGTGGTGGCTAAGGTTAGCCAGGAGTAAATACAGGCGAGAATAGTGGATAAAAAAACGTTGCGTGTATTTTTGGACAAACTTTCAACCTGGCTTAAACTTTCATTCAGTTGAATATGTGGCGGCAGTATTGCTCCCGACAGGTCTTTTCCTGCCAGTTGTGAACTTAACAATTGCTGCGCTTTACTAAAGTCAATATTACGCAAGTCCGTGCCTCCCGAGACTAAATCTTCAATTTCTGGGGACGTATGCCGGGTTGCCTTGGGGTGGGACGACGGTGCATTCACTTTTTCCATCTAAGCTGCCTCTGATTTGCAGTGGTTAATTAAAGCCTGTCTTGTGCGTGGCCTTTTAGCGGATCAGGCGATGCTTCAGTAAAACCACGTAATGAGTTTTACTCGTGCAGTAGTAGAGATTATCAAATATGTACATAAAATAAACGTGCAATATTACCTTTTCGGGCAAGCCTCCTAGGAGGCTGCCCGAGAATAGCGGTCGTAGCGAGATCAAGCTATTTTGGTCAGTCTGTTCTCGGACAGCAATCCTTTTTCAAACATAATATACTCATAGCGTTATGAATTTAGGTCTTTTCACGCACATCGGCACCTCATTTTCGGCTTTTTCTTCAATCAAAAAAACTCGACTTAGCTCGCTAGGCCTGCGTTTTTTTTCAATCAGAAAAACCGAATCTAAAGTATATGCACGCGCTAACACCTAAATTCATAACGCCATGGGTATATAGTTATACGTTTCGTCTACTGAAATAAGCATTTTGTCAATCATTAAAAAGCAGCTTTGTTGAGTGTTTCAACAACATGTTGCATTTTTACGCAGTGGGCGACGTTTTGTCATGGCCATCAAACGAGCAACGCGGCTATTGTATTCATCGTAACGTAGGGCTTGTTCTTCGGTCATGGAAACAAAATAATTATTGATGGTGCGCCCGGGTAAATCACCTTCGACTTCTTCTTTTTTTCGGCGTAACATCACGGGTCGCAAACGATGGTGCAAATTGCATGGGGAATTTCGAGAAATGACTATCCTCTTCGAAATGGTTTTCAACAATTTAACTTACCATTCCATTATGGTTCAGAGATTAGTGGTAGTGAAACCCGAATCCGAGCTATTCCCCTGAAACCAGGAAATTATAGCTATGGAGGTACTTTATATTG
>JAADHS010000104.1 GCA_013151745.1 Gammaproteobacteria bacterium
TAGCAGGAGACCCAACTAGTACAGATACGCTCATGCAGTATATTAAGCAGTTAATAAATATTCTGGTAGGAACAACAGGAGTAACAACATTCCCATCCGAAGCCGCTCCAGGTAATGGGGTAAGTTTGGCAGAAGTTATCCGCGCTATGCATGCTGATGTGACGGGATTAAACGGCGATGTTATGCGCGGTACAGAACTAGCAGCAACCGCTACTGCATTGGCAACCGCCCAAGCAGATCTTGATACTCTGACAGGGGCAGATGGGGTTACTTTAGCGACTAGCCAACCTAATTACGCCCCTAATACAGTTGTACCTGATGCGGCGGGTGTGGCGGCCACGGGAACCGCGTTGACAACCGCTCAAAATGATTTAGATATCCTGACAGGTTCAGACGGGGCAACATTGGCAACTAGTCAGCCAAATTACGCGCCTAACACTGTTGTTCCCGACGCAGCAGGAGTGGTTCCAACCGCCATAGAAGTCAGGCAGGAAATAGACTCTAATAGTACACAGCTTGCTGCTATTGTCCTGGATACAGCCGAGATAGGTTCTGCGGGTGCTGGTCTAACCAATCTTGGTGGCATGTCAACAGGAATGAAGGCAGAGATCAACACAGAGGCCGACACAGCGTTAACCGATTACGACCCACCGACTAATGCAGAAATGGTAGCAAGGACTCCTACAGCGGCTCAGCTTGCTTATATAGTCAGTAACTCAGCAGATGGATTGCCAGTTACATTTACAGGTGGCACAACAACAACAGCAATATTAGGGAACGTAGACGGCGTAGCAGCTAGTTCAACAAATGATGTTTATAACGGTAGGGTGCTTGTTTTTAATGCTGGGACATTAGATCAACAAGTAACCGATATAGTTGACTACGTTGGATCGACAAAAACAGCAACTATCACGGCGGTTACTACAAGCGTAACTTCAAGCCATACGGCTAATTTAAAATAATGGCGCTGTCAGGATCACAAATAACCCGAATTGGGGTTATCGGATTCACAGGGATAGCTTATGCAGGATTCACGGCTAAAACTGAAGGCGTTATATCGCTTCTATCATTTGGGATACTAGGGCATATTAGTACAACAGGACAAGGTGTAATAGGTGCTATTAGTGCAGATGGAATGGGTGTTTTAGGAAGAATAGATTCAAGCATCGGTGTTCTCGGCATGATTAATGGAAACGACCAAGGTGTAGAAGGCAAGATCGAAGAAGATGGGCAAGGAATATTAGGGTCTATGACATAAAATGGAAGATTACACAGTACGAATTGAAGAGGTGCGTAAATGATAGTTGCAACTGAGGTAGGGCGAGCATTTAGACTGTCAACTAATGATTTTGATATGAGCGGCAACACAGGATTAACGTTGAATTTCACTAGTCCAACTGGAATTGCTTTGCAAAAAACAGAGCTAACAACTAATGCGGTTAGTGCCCCAGCCGTTGCATTGGTCAATGATCCTGATCTAGGCAATCAAGCAGCAAGTACATACTTTGAATTCCTAACAGTTGCTACCGATTTCACTGAGGCTGGCACCTGGACTGTATGCGGGATATACACAGACGGTACTCCAAAAGTCTATCATACAGTTGCAGATTATACCTTCACAGTTCTAGAGGCGTGCTCGTAAACTAAAGGAGAATATCTATGCCATGCGGAAAACCACATAAAGCAAAGAAAGGGAAAAAGAAAATGCCGAAAGGGAAAAGGAAATATTAACCGTGTTTATTACGTGGATTGTCTGCAAGTGGGATTGGATGATCTACAGATTCGCTTACGGGACAATGAAACGAATGTGCGAGAGAGACCCCGCATTTGCGTTTATTCTTGAGCGAAGGATACAAGAATGGCGGAGTAAAAACCCTATGAGTGAAACATTGGAAAAAGCTGCTGAATCATTTTTTGAAGCAACGAACGATGAAGTATAATGCCAACAGATTGTGAAGTAAGCTATTCGGGATATCCTAATAAGTGACCAGAGAAGCAGAATTTAACTCTATTTTGCATGAGATGAGAAGAAACTATCCGCATAGTCCAACAACATTCGGGATATGCTGCGTAGAAGGGTGCAAGAACCACGCGAGAGGAAGTGGAAAATGCGCCTATTGCTGTGAAGAAGAAATGGCAACTGTATTAAATAGCAGCGAACTTGCTGGGCAGATCCACACAGCCACAAGAAAAACAGCTGAATTAATTAGCAATGCGATAGAAAAGATTTTAGAAGCACAAAGTATCAACGAGAACTAATAATGAATGAGTATATAAAAAGATTACTAAGTACAACCCGGAAGGCTTGGAGGTGAGAAATGTGTGCAGCACCAATAGGGAATAGATTTTGGGAAGCTAGAAGTTCCCATGGAAGAAAACCAAAATTTAAAGATGCTGATGTATTATGGAGTGCTTGCTGTGAGTACTTTAAATGGGCAGAGGACAACCCACTATGGGAAAATAAAGTAACTCAATACCAAGGTGTCCCTGTAGATATGCCAGTTGCTAAAATGCGAGCAATGACCTTATCAGGAATGTGTTTATTTCTAGATATAGATAAAACAACATGGGAAAATTACAGAGTTAAAGATGATTTTTTCCGCGTCACTAGTAATGCTGAGCAAATAATATACAATCAGAAGTTTGCAGGGGCATCGGCAGACCTGTTAAATGCTAATATTATTGCTAGAGATTTAGGCTTAGTCGATAAACAAGAAAAGAACATTAAAGGCAATCTCCAGCTAACAGACATGACCTCTGATGAACTGGAGCGTAAGAAGCAAGAGCTAGAAAACGAACTAGCGGAGTCACTCAGGGATTGACCTAACCTTTCCATCCATCGGGCATGCTATGGGGCAGTAGCTAGGTATGATCGTATCTTTTGGTATGCCTAGTTTTTCGCAATAGCCGGTGAATTTACTTTTGAGTTCTTCATACTCATTAAAAGACTTGCATTTATCACATGTTCTTATCATCACAGCACCCTCTCCGCTAAGATCAACTATTTGACCTTAGTAGTCTAGTAGCTATTCGTCTGTTCAGCGTCATTCTATCCGCACCTGATAATTCAGAAGTAAGCTTGTTATAGTGCTTTTGCTTCTCTTTTATATTTTCATTTTCGATACGAATAAGCTTGGTCATCTTGATCAATTGAGCGAAGACATTCCAACTGCCATCTATCCTCGGCCGTTTACCATCAAAATTATCCATCATTTTAGCTGTGCATCTGTTAAATTAGAACGGAATAGATTAGTACCTAATAAATAAGAATGTATTAGATCAGTCCCCTGTAAATTAGAATTTGTTAACGTAGCATCTGTTAAGTTAGTTTTTTGCATGCTAGCAAACGCTAAATTAGCGTGACGTAAGTTAGCGCGCGATAAATCCATGCCGATTAAATCAGCACATTCTAACGAAACACCTTTTTTAACTGCAAGCTCTATAAGCTCTCGCTCGCTGACACAATTGTACGAAAATAGTATTTCCCCTGTTTTCCATTTATTAATATCCATTATCTTCTCCATGATTTTTGGCTACAGCGCCACGCAAGACAAGGTCAAATAATATAGGCTTGTTCTTATGCCAGTTGTTTAATGTTTGCACAGATGTTCCGCTAATCTCCGAAAGCTCAGAAAGGCTTTTCAATCCAGATGCTTTGCATTTTTCAGATGGCTTCATATCCCACAAAGCTTAGCAATTTGCTTTAATTCTTTGTCTGATTTAAAGCAAAGTGAAAAAAATGTATCACCTTCGCAAAAAGATCTACCCATCGATTCGGCTTTAATTCTTAGTTGTTGAACTATCAAGGCAATTACATTCCCTTTTTCTTTGCTATTCATCTCAATATCCTTTCCGTTGTTAATGTCTATGTATCTATAATACTATATCTATTTTAGTAAAGCAAGTATTTAATGCAATGAACTAATAATAATCCCTTATATACATATAACAAATCACTATATATAAATACACAAAAAAGCGTTACTTTGTCCCGCAGATATGCGATAATAGGTACAAGTTAACAAAAGGAGATAAGCATGACGTTATTCAAACATATTATTGATGGCTTAAACGAAAACGCGGCAATGAACAATCTAGACCATTGGTTTGACGGCTTCGATTCAGCAGAGGAAGCAATTGCTCTCTATGGTGATAGCTTCAGCGGAGAAACAACTGAAGATGAAATGAAAGCAACTGTACACGCACTAGGAGTAATGTTTGTTTATGATGTCGACGACATTGAGCACAACACAGCTCAGAATGTGATTAGAACTTGGAACAAGCGAGTTTGGGGGCAAGACTTTGTTAACAACGGATTGTCAGTACCTTTTTCCGGATAAAGCAAAACTATTAATACAGTAATCGGAGAGACGTACGAATGAATGATTGTAGAGTAGCATGGTCACCCCGTAGCACCCCATTAACTGAAATCGGCGTAATTATATCAGGTGGGTATTTTTTAAATGCACCTGAACCTATGTCTGAGAGATTTGCAAAGGATTTTGCAAGCAGACTTAATAATGAGACGGCGGGTTCGCTCGGAACATATCACGTAATTTACCCGGAGTAAGACCATGGGCATACTACTCGCACTATCAGCATCGTGCTTAATCATGTCAGCGTATTGCAAAATTCAGAACGCATCGAACATACACGCAGATTATTGGTTATATGGATCGATCTTATTATTCACCATGCTTGCATGGCTGAGCGCGCATCCAGTCGCAATGATTTTGGCTATGTTGCTCGTTGTTTCTGTGATTGTAGCCCAAGTCTTTTAATGGGCATGGGCACAAAATAATGGATATGTTAGTAGATGCTATACTAATAGCTTTGTGGATCGAAATAGCACTTGTAGCTTTGTTGGTTATAGTGTGTTCTGTGTGGGCAATTGTAGCTCAGGTATTAACTAAATAGGAGACTGAAATGACTAATCAAACTATACCGCATCATCAAACAGTTTTAATAGCTTATGGATCATCGATTGAGGGAGCTAGTCACTCATATAGTGGCTGGGTTGATTACACGTATATGCGTCATGATGGTGTGCTGTATGTCGACAGGGTTGGCCAAGGCGTATTCGGAGCCGATAACGGATATGGCCCCGCTGAAAAGCTGGGCTTGTGGGATAAACTAAAAGAGGACTACGCGGATAGAGTGTGGAGCGAAGTCGATGGGCTTAAGGCCTCCTCCGCGTTACAAGATGCGGCAGGAATTGAAATGAAAGTTCCTGCCGGAGAAGTCGTCGTAATGTTACGTAGCGGAGGGATGCTAGGCGGCACGTATGCCGAGTGCTGGGGGAGCGCTCAACAATCAAAAAACGGGGGGAAAATAGCTCCAACCAGGTACCGACAAGCAGAGAAATACGGGCGAGTATTACGCGTGGGCGACAGCCTCAAATTTGTAGAGGTAAGTACATGGAGCAAAGAGGACGGGCGTAGAATAATTAAAAACATAGGCGGCCAAGCTGTTATTGAGCAAGACCCGGCGGTTAAAGCAGATCAGCATAATTTCGCGCAAGAGCAGATATCCATGCTCATATTATCCGGCTACAGCAAAGAAAAAGCCTGGAAAATATTAAAAGCGGGTGGCCCTGGGGCTGTAAAAAATGCTCTAGCCTGGGTTGTAGCAATGGACAGTAAGCCCGGCGCTGTAGTATTGGCGGCACTACATGGATGTCGGAAATGGCATAAAAACCAAAAGGCTGATGCGATTAGATTAGCCGGGAACCCAAGCCAGCACAGTGACGCGTATTCCAGTATGCTATACGGCACTGGAGGGAAAAACGGTTTTGGAATGGATCGAATCGAAGGCGCATTTGTAGTGATGGGCTTAGCTTGTCCCAACCACCGGAATTCTAGGCATCTGCATGCAATATTACGAGCATGTATAGCAATGATACCGCTTCCAGACAGCTTAATTAACCCCGAATGGGTCGAGGAAAAAGTTTCGAAACATAGAACTGAGCCGGATTATAACATCCCGGTAGAGTACCAAACCGTATTCACAAACAGTGCAATGGAAGATGCGCTAAAAGGAGCATGAAGGAAGGATAGGAGGTAGTAAAATGATAAGCCTAATAATCGAGGCGATACTGTTATCTTTTTTGATAGGTGTGCTCTTAGGCTGGGCGGTTATGGCCCACATGGGGAAGCGGAAATGAAATTAACGGTCATGATTTTGATATTACTTGCTGTTGGTTTAGGGTTTACTTTTTACCCTGTTGAGATACACATGCTAACAGCAGTGGCAGTGGATAACTGCAAATAAGGGAAGATGGAAACACGGCTATAATAATACATAACGAAGTTATCGCAGGGGTCGCTATTAATTGCTATGTTAGTATAGCAAGTAGCACTGTCACTATTTGTAACCTCATATTTTTCTTTTAAAGAATTACTAGGAACAGCTTTAAATGAACGCGAAAGAAGATGAAATGCCTAAGAAAGCTATAACGCTCAGGCAATACATTAAAGACAACTACGGCACTCAACGAGCATTTGCTAAGGCACTAGGCGTTAAGCCCCACAGGTCACTCAGTGGCTTAACAAAGATGAAATCGTAGTTGGGGACAAGGCGTATAGCTTTAGAAGGAATCTCACTAATGAAGTATAGAGAGGAACTATGAAAAACAAAGAACTGTTTAGAATTTTTATGGATAAACATAGTGAAGCTGATTTATTTAATGAAGTGGAAAAGCTGATTGAAAGACAGATCAGTGATGCTATAGGTGCGGAGAATGCTTGCTTCTACTTAATCCTGCGTAAGTTATCGGATAGCATTAATAATCCTGACGGGGAAGTTCTCCATACAGAGCAGATTTCACTGTTAATTAATGAAATATTCGAAAACCACGAAAAGTATATATCCTTTTATACATAGTGTTTGCAGCAACTGAGAGAGTATAAAAACGATGGACAATATGTGTGAGGTAAAATGACAAATGACAAATGATGAATTGAAGGATTTAAGAGTGCGACTGAAATCTGGTGAATACGATGGCGTGCATATCATGCAAGCATGGATAGCTATTGATGAACTGGTTAAAAAAAGAATCGAGTTAAAAGAGCTAAGAGAATTTAGAGAAAAAGCATTTAAGGCATGATTAATTGACGCATAACAGTATGCACAGTCCAGGAGAAACCAATGGATAAACAGCAACATAACACAACTAAATTTAGCAATACAATCAAAGCAGGAGTTGATAAAGACGGAAAACCTTATATTGACTTATCAGATAGGCCAACAGCTGCACACTTTATGGCCCAGGCTGATAGATTTAAAAACATTAAGTGCGGTGAGCCGTGCAGTCCCGGATGCCAGGGGAAGTGCCGTTGTTTAAGGCGCGACACAATACAAGGGGGTATTGATGTTTTACATAGCAACAGATAATGACATCGAGTATTATAAATCATGCGGGCTTAAATTACTTGAAAAGCCAGATGTTTATGATGGCCCAAAACATTGGCATAGATTTGAAATAGAAGGCGAAGAGAAAGGGTTTAATGCTGCGAAAGAGTCCACAGCATGGGCTATAGCAGCGATTAGTTTTGGTGTAAGCAATGAAATATAACACAGGACTTATGCCGAAAGACCTAAAAATTGGGGTAAAGTTCAGAGATAAAGAAGAAAGACTCTGGCAGGGGAGAAAATATAGTAATTTTGTTCCTTCATCTGGTATCGGAAAAACATATATGTTGCAAGTATGGGTTTTTAAATTATGGGTTAATGCGAGTGAGGCAAAGAATGGTAGAACAAGATTATTTAACGTGAATATTGAAATTGAAATATAATCCTATGACAACAATATAAGGAAACACTAATATTTTGGAGGTAGTTATGAATTTAGAGACTAATAGAAAAGATTTTGAGCAAGCATTAGACGAGATGAAGGTATCCTTGGAGGCTATGGATAAGTGTATAGATTACGAAATTCTAGAACCTGTACATGCCGTGATAAATGAATATGAGGAACACTATTCCGCCGGAATAGATGAGATCATATCTGAGAGACACGCGCTACAAAGAAAAGTTCATGAGTTGGAAATGTTTAGAGAAAAGGCATTTGAAGCGCGTGTCTCTCAGATATGATATTGGCTTATAACAGGTGGCTAATCTCCTTACAACAACAATATAAGAAAACGCTAATATGTCAAAAGGCAAAACAATAGAATACATCCAAATCATGGAAGAGCAAGTAAGGAGGAATAACAATAGTCGCCTCGAACGGATATACGAGTCATTCTACGATTGGCAAATGAAGTTTGTAGCGGGAACGAAAGACTATACTGTTGCCGCATTACTTGGAGGAAACAGGGTCGGAAAAACCAGAACAGGTCTAGTGATAGATGCATATCACTTAAGGGGTGATTATCCAGAGAATTGGCCTGGGGTAAAATATGACTTTCCGCCGCTTTGTTGGCTATTAGGCTATTCAGGAGAAAAAACCCGCGATTTACTACAGTATAAATTGTTCGGGAGATACATCGAAAAAAGGTTTGAAGGAGGGCTTATTCCCGCAGACAGAATCGTAAGCCATCTATCGATGCAAGGCACGTCTGGCGCAATGAGAGAGGTCAGAGTCAAGCATGTTAACGGTATTTCTACATGCCAATTCTGGTCTTACTCTCAAGGACAGAGCGCGTTAATGGGTGATAATGTTGACCATTTTCATTTTGACGAAGAAGCAGAGAAGCCGGATATTTTCCCGCAGGTTGTAACCAGAACATTAACAGGTAACAGAGGTAAGGGTGGGGGGGGGATACTCACGTTAACGCCTGAATACGGGAAGACCCAATTAATTTGTAAGCTAATGGGAGAAAGTTCTGATTTAGAAGAGGGCGAAGATGAGATAAATATCGAAACGGATAGCATGTATTTACAAACTGCTACCTGGGATCAATGCCCTCATATCGACGAAGACGCTCGACGTAAAATAATGTCAATATATCCGGCTCACCAAAAAAAAATGCGCTCAATGGGCGTACCTTTAATGGGGGCTGGGCTAATATATGACGTGGATGAGGATCTAATAAAATGTAAGCCGTTTGAAATACCAGACTATTGGTTTGTTATTAACGGGTTAGATTTCGGATGGAACCACCCGCAAGCACACATACAACTCGTATGGGATCGTGATGCCGATATATATTATGTGATAAATGCGTGGAAGGCATCTAGAAAACAGCCGTTCGAGGCTTGGCATGTAATCAAGAAGTGGGCCGAAAACATACCTACGGCTTGGCCTAGCGATGGATTACAAACTGAAAAAGGTTCTGCAAAACAACAGAGGGTTTATTACAAAGACGAAGGCTTTAATCTATTGTCTGAACATGCTACATGGGAAGACGGGGGCAATGGCAGATGGGCTGGTATCGTTGAGCTTAATAACCTAATGAAAACTGGACGACTAAAGATTGTTTCTTCGCTTCATGAGGTCTTTGAAGAGCTTAGACAGTATCACACCAAAGACACCGGAAACGGAAAGTCTGAAATAGTAAAGATTAAAGATGATTTATTAGACGCAATTAGATATGCATATATGATGCGCCGCCACGCCATAAGAATAATGGATCTATATCAAGACGACTACCAGCATTTGCAGCAAGATCAAAGCCGAGATGATACAACTGGCTATTGACATTCAGCCCATAAGTGTTACACTTAATAATCAAACAACCAAGGAGATAGTAGCATGAAAAAACTAGTTGAAGAAGTTAAAAGAGTGACCGTATTTTGTATGAATTATATCTACACTGGACAATTAACCGGGGTGAATGACTCATGTGTATTGTTGACAGAGGCATCTATTGTATACGAAACCGGAGATTTTAATAAAAAAGAATGGGCTGATGCTCAAAAGTTACCTCAAGATTGGTATATACAGAAAGCCGCAATCGAATCATTTGGGTTGCTAAAATGATTGCCGGTAAAAAACATACGCGGTCGGGGTCGGGGTCGGGGTCGGGGTCGGGGTCGTGAGCATCTAATGCCAAAATTATTAACGTGCCCAATATGCAAGCATAAAGTATTGAAGAACTCGCATGCTAAAACATGCTCTGTAAGGTGCAGGGTAAAGAAGATGAGAGATGGTCGTAAGAATAGAGAAGATTAGGAATGGTCGAAGCGATGTTAAATTATTTATTAGCAGGTGATATATGACTTTATTTGAGTGGAAAAAGGCTATTGACGAAATCGCATTTCATGATCGGTCAATTAAAGATTTTTGCAACAAAGTAATGATAAATGAAGGAATGCACGATGATGCTCTAAGCCCAAAAGAGGCGTATATTTCAGAGTGCGTTGGGCTTGATGAATGCCCGTACGGACTAAGGCATTACCAGAGGAACTTTAAAGGTATTGGTGAATAATAAGGTCGCGGATTCTGTACACGAGTTGCGGCGAGCTAACCAAGGTTAAGTTGAGTGAGATGTGAGGTGATATATGTGGTTTGGATGGTCTGAGGTTTATATAGATAAGGATGGCATGCCGACTGAAGAAGTAACACAATGGAAGGCAAGTGCATTCATTCTTTTTACTCATGTAATTTATGTTGGAGAGGTAACGCCAGTATGACATTATATTCAAGTAGGGACACCTTTAGGGACACCTTTTTTTTATGTCCAAACATAGCAGAGGGGTGAAAGTATTGGTGAAGAATAGTGAAGCCACACCAATTGAAACAATTACCACGCTAGACCTTGCTATGTCTTTTTACCTAACTTCTGAAGATCTCCCTGAAGATGGCGAATATGTATTGATTCATTTATTGAAAAATAATTGGGGTGATTCTGATGACCCGCTTGGAAAACGATACTGGAAGGTTGCTAAGTTCAGAGAAGGTATTTCAGAAGAAGATCGGCTGAAAATGAAAAATGGAGAATTGATTGATCCAGACACCGTAGAATGGACGTGCCCAACACCCCCAGGAAAATGGGTTTCTAGCGAGAGTAAAAGGAGCACAATTTATAAGTGTGGTGATGTCCACGGGAACAATCTAGTTCCTTATGTATGGGATGAAATTGGCCCTGGCGCTTACTTTGGGCAAGAAGTAGATATTTGGGCAAGACTCCCAGACTTAGATAAGATAATAGGGGCGTAGTTTAGCGGTAAAATAGCGGTCTCCAAAGCCGTTGTCGGTGGTTCGATTCCATCCGTCTCTGCCAATTAAGGAGTATAAAATGGGGCAAAAAAGTCTTCTACGATTAGATGATGATGCAATCAACTCTCATATGGTTCAAGGGATCATGTCTGGGATAAAAAAGGAACTTAAGAGCGTACTAATGGATACGGCGGAAAAAGAGATTGATTTAGTGGTTGAGAAAGTATCAAAGAGACTTGAAGTTCATATTTCTAAAGGAAATTTCGGTCTTGAGAATAGCCATATATCACTTAGATACCTTTTGGAAAAAGAAAAATGAAACTATGGATATTAGAAAGAACTGATGGGGAATATTGCGATGAAGATGATCAACTTTGATGTTGCACAGGCACTGGTAAACTATGTTGCAAGAGATGGAGATTGCGACTCTCTTGCATGGGGAATATTGACCGCGAAAACTGTAAGAGAAGAGTTGTGTAGGGTAAGGGGAAAAGATAATAAGGTTTGTTTTCAATTGCTTTGTAATTATTTCGCAGAAAACCGCACGGGTAAAATGGTTGGAAATGCAAACAAAAAACTTGAATTCTTAAAGATTCTAATGAAAGAAGCTTCAAACACAAAGTAGTATTATATGCGTAAAACGCAAAAAAGAACTAGTCGTTTAGAATACCAAGGAGTTACTTCGAAATGAAACTTATACTAATTATTGTTCTTGGCTTACTTGTAGGCTTTAACATACCCGCTTATGCTGGTGATAAAAAAACAGTATGCGAAAATGCGAGAGATAAAGCGAGAGACAAGTGCTTTCAGGAGATAGATAGAAAAGGCAATAGGCATTTATTTCCCCGTTGTATACTGCCGTATATTGAGATGTGTGAGAGCAAGAAGTCGATGAAATATACTTATGTGGGAAACTAAAGAAACGAGGGGATAAATCATGAAAAGAAATATGGCCAGTTTTTCAGTTACTCCGAAATTAATAGAAGAAGCTTTATTTATGCCGGAAGGATACGAAATCGTTGGGGGTGAGTGGGATTTTTCATCGAGAACAATAAAGCTCTTTATTGAAGGCCCTGGCTTGCCAGTTGTGAACACTGGAGAAATGTTAATGCATATAAGGCCAAGCGTGACAAAGAACCAAGAGATAGAAGGCCTAGTTAGGTATGAGTGGAATTGGAATTGTAGCGAACTGGAATGAGAAGGATGAGTATTAGATGGAGAAAGGATGGTAGTCTAGTATGTGCTGCAATGAGTAGCGAGAAAGAAGGAGATTGCTATATAGATGATCGATTACACTATCAGCTATCAGTTATCTCGAAAGCGATTATTGCCGACATTGGCCACGAATCTAACGGCCTCTGGCACTGGGTACACGGGGATAAGTTTCTAAGGTCACAGGCTGAAATATGATTATACGAGAGACGGTATGAGTACTAATCTATGACTATTAGTTCAATCCACACACCCGTAAGGTGAGACCGTAAGGTTTGAACGGAGAGGAAAGCATGTGGGATGAAGTGGAATGTAAATGTGGACTTGGAGCCCCGCATATGTCTTATTTTCGTGAAGACATGTCGGTAGTTGTTCGAAACCACGGCAATTCTGGAAACACACTAAAGAAAGAGTTATTTTGCACAAATATGTACGGAGAAGAACTGGAAGGAAAGTATTTTTCTCCAAAAAAAGCGATGGCCAAAATAGATGAGTTATATCCTATTGGAGAATATTAGGAATGGGCGATGTTATAGAGATAAAACCGAGCATGAATATTCCGGAAACACTAAGAAATATTGCTGATGGTATTGAGCGTGGTGATATAAACCCTGACGCTATAACGCTGATAGCAATACCGAATGTATATCAAATTGGCATATTCAACGATAACGACGCGGCATCTGAAACTATATTTGCGTGTAATTACGCGATACATAAACTAATGACAGCGTCTATGGATATTAACGCATAACAAGCAAAAGCAGATGCCACCTACAAAACTTAAAAGCAACGGACAAACCACGCGGCATTTTGTCCGACTGAATTTTGCTTGTTATGCCGCTTTATTAAAAAGGTCAAAATCATAATGAATATAATTCCATCTCCATCAGAAGACAGACAAGAACATCACGTAAATCTTGTTGAGGCAATAAACCACATAGACTCTGTACAGTCACGCCTGGATGAATTGTATTGTAGAATTAGAGGCCCTGAGCCAGAAGAAAGTAAAGTTATCATCGATACTAACGACGCAATGCCGACACTTTCAGGCGTGCTAAATAGTGCTCCTGATCATATCCGCTCCAAGACCGAAAAGCTGCACAAGAGAATAGACGCCATCTCTGCTTCTATTTTTTAGCTGGCTAGCCGCTCAACGCATAAGCTGAGAGCGGCGAAACATCGCGCATCAGCGGACGGGCAACACTGGGCCTTAAAGGAAGCTATAGCTATGAATGACACTAAAGACCAGAAAAACAACGCCGAGGCCGTTCCGACTGAATGCGCCTTGTTATGCGACGCTATCAGATTGCACTTAGGGCAGTGCGCACCCCATATTAAGCAGCGAGAAACAAGCAAGTTATTGCAGCGTTCAGCCGATGAAATGCGAAGGCTTTACGCATTGACTGATAAAAATGCAAATGACTTTAGTGTTGAGGTTAGCTATTCGCTGACATGCACTGATTGCGGGACTTCGTTTTTTGAAAAAGGAACTGGCATATACCACTTTGAAACATCGGAAGAGGTGATTAAATTAGCGAAAGCCGAAGAATGGCGGATTGGCGAGGAAGTTCCGAACGGAAGTAAGTGGAATTTTTGCCCAAGATGCATATTAAGGCGTGGTGACGCATAACATACTGTTATACGGACGCAGGTCGAATAATAGTCAATATACCGCCCCGCAATCAAAATAATTGCGCCCATCAAAACCCATGCTATAATAAGAATATTATAAATTGCTGATATTCTTATTTAGACATGTGCCCAAATTGCATCAAAGAAAAAGATAAGCCGCTTACTTACGCAAAATGTACTCTTTGTGACGGCTACCGCCTGCTTACTCCCCAAGAACTCGACAAGATCAAAAGAAGGAAACGCTAATGGTTCCTCCTGATGAAATGCGCGGGTTAATGCCTCAACCACCAGATATAGAGGAACCACCCTCAGAAAATCTTGAGCTTGACGATGCTTATGGTGAAGAAGAGAAAACCGACTCTCCATTGATGAAATATCTAGATCAAGGGAATATTGTCGAAGAGCTAGAAGACAACTCAAAAACAGCTACCGATATTATTGGGTTGTATGATGAGGCTTTTATCTCAATGAAGCCTTGGCGTAAAAAGTACGACCGCGCTCTAAACCTAGCAAAGTTACAGCCCACAGCAAATGGTAAGGAAATAACGAAAAAAACCTTTCCTTTTGACGGCGCAAGCTTGGCGATGATGCCTTACATCCTAGAAGCGGCTCTTGATTTTAACTCTAGATCTGCTCCAGAATTAGCATGGGCTAATAAAATAGTTCACGTTAAAGCGTATGGTAAAAATACACAAGAGAAGGAAGACAGAGTTAAGCGTGTTGCAGATTTTTCCAACGCTCAGCTAGACGAGCTAATCCCGCAATGGAAGTCAGAGCAAGATAAGTGCTTATTTAATCTTCCGATTGTTGGTACATCCTACAAAGAAACATATTACGATTATGAAGAGCAACGAGTAAAATCTGACCTCGTACTAGCGGATAAAATCGTATTTAATCACAATTACTCTTCATTTGAAGAATCCCCGGATAAGTTCAAAGAATGCGAATTTACTAGAAACCAGGTAATCGGGTTTATTAGAGGTGAGCAAAAGTGGGATCTAAGTGAGGATGATCTAGAAGAAGACAAAGAAGACTTTAAATTCATTAAGGCTTATACCTGGATAGATTTAGACGATGACGGTCTCAAAGAGCCTTATGTTGCTATTGTTTACAAAGAAATAGATAAGATTGTCTGTTTGTACCCTTGTTATGACGAGGATACAATTATCATGAATAAAAAAAATGAAATTGTCAAAGTAACGCCTATTGAGTACTTCACCCAGTATCGATTCATTCCAGATCCAGAGGGCGGCCCAATGGGCTTAGGCTGGGGAATATTGTTAGGCCCGATGTTTGAGTCTATCAATACGACAATGAGACAGCTTAACGATGCAGGTACGTTAAGCCTCACCGCTGCAAACTCAGGGCTGATATCTAAGCAAATGGCATCTGGCCGAGGTAATGCGGCAAAATCTGGGCCAATTGAAATCGCCATGGGCAAGTTTACCCAAATAGAAATGAGCGGCTCCGGTAGCTTGCGAGATAACATTGTTCAACTCCCATTCGCTGGTCCTAACCCAGTCATGATGCAGCTATTAGAGTCCCTGATAGCATCCGCTAGGTCAATGACAAATGCCGCTGTGAATGTCCAAGCCCAGGCGGGGGAAGCCGCTGCGCTTTATCTCGCTAAATTACAGCAAGGGTTGAAGATTCCAAACTCCATCATCATGCGAGTACATGATGGCGCTAAGAAAGAGTTTAAAAAAATATCCCTGCTTAATTACAAGCATTTCGACGATGAGCTATACAATAATATCCTTGACATTGATATCCAGGTGTCGATGGAAAAGGATTTCAACCCCAAAGACTTTGATTTAAAACCGGTTGCTGACCCATCCCAGGGATCGGATGTTGAAAGGCTTCAGCGCGCTCAAATTGTTTTTGATATGGCGAAAGACCCTCAACAACCACAGCAGGTTGGTAACTATAGAGCGGCTTATATCGGTCTATTAGAAGCCATGAAAACACCGAACATCGATGAACTTGCCCCTGAGCCAGACCCGAATGCAAAAGACCCCCAGGCCGAAATGCAGCAAGCTATGATAATGCAGCAAATGGCCGATATGGAGCTGAAGAAGAAAGATCAAGATTTAAGAGCCGAAGAAAACAAAATGAAGCAGCTTAGAATCACAATGGAACAGCAAAAGCAGGCTATGCAAGCAGCTAAGGACATGGGAGACCTTGGCATTAGGAATGACAAAACAGAGGCTGAGATACAGCGTTTGTATGTTCAGTCACTTGTTGATTTAGTTAACCTAGGTCTTCCTATTGACAGCGCAATTTCAAAAACACAACAAATAGAAAGTACGTTTATTGATTCCAAGGCCGGGAGTAAAGACACGCCAATAGAACTAGAGTACGATCCATTTAGCGGATCTATAAATGATAGGGTTCCAGATATGCCACCGTCTGAACCTATCTCTCCTTCTGAACCTATGATGGCAGAACCAAATGCCGTACTTTAAAATATACATAAAAGGGAAAGATACTCCACTAGAGTATTACGAAGACTCTGAAGCCATTGAATTCGTGAAACAAAAACTCGACGAGAAATTTGCACCGCTAAAAGAATTCGCAAAGAAAGCATGGGGCGGAATGTCCCCTTTCGATAAGGCGGCATTAGCAACCGCACCACTGCCTATTATTGGCGACATAACCGGCCTAGTAGCTGATGCCGATATGTTTATAAATGATCCAGAAAGTAGGACATTGTTAAATGCGGGGCTTTCGGCAGCTGGATTGATTCCTTTTGTCCCGGCGCTGAGCACGGTTAGAAAAGTAAATAACCCACCTATGGATGAAGCAAGCAAGATGGAAAGAGCGAAAGAGCAGGGATATAAAAGAGGTTTTTACAGGGGCGGTAAGCCCCCGGACGAAAAAGGACTTATGGGTGGTCAGCAATTTTATTCAAGAGATAAAGAATATGCCGAGGGGTTTGGTGAGAAATCGCCAGATTTTAGAGAATATATGTTAAATATCGAGAAACCCCTAAATTGGAATAGTGCTATAAATAAGGCCGATATAGATGATATCGAATCTTATTTGAATAAAATAGGTGACAAAAGATTATCCCCTTACTTGCAGGATATTGTCGCTACTGATTATGAAGGGGAAATATCAGGAGCAACATTATACCAACTTTTAGATAATGTTGGCATTGAAACTCCCGAAGGAATTTTAAAAGCCTCAGGTTTTGATGCAATAGATACAGGAAGAGATGTCCGTAAAATTACAAAAGAAGGGGTCAGAGACCTTACAGCAGCCTTTGACCCCTCTAAGAAGCTAGATCCTAATGTATTTGCGACTGGTGCGGTCGGAGCTATAGGATTAAGCGCAATTAACGATGAAGATAGTCAAGATTGATGTTTATTAACATATCTATAAATACACCCAGTGCCAAGGCTTTTCACTACAGTTTTAGAGAACTTATGCTGGTTCTCTTTAGCTATATTGACTGCCATACCTTCATCTTTACCGCTATAAAGAGGTTTAAGGGCTTGATTAAAATCATCGTCTGGCCAAGTTACACCGTATGTCCAACAATACATATTGCTCTCCTTTTAAAGAGATATTATAACATTAATGTATACAAAATGACAGACTAAAAACAAGCGTAACTTATTGATAATAATAGACAAACAAGAAATATTGACGGCCAGTTTGCTAGAGCATACTGCGGAGCTTACCTTGACATATAAGAAAATAGATCAAATACAACTAGAACAATGGCTGATTAATCCGGTAACTAAAGCATATTTCCAGTCTATTTACTGGAGCAATGATCAATTGAAAGAAGTGCAAGGTAACGGCGGAACATTTAACGTCAATAGCATGGAAAAAACCTTTGTAGATACAGCGCTTTATGAAGGTAAAAAGCAAGGATATGAATGCGCGATGGATGTATTCAGTGAGCTTAATCGGTTTGATTTTTTAGAAGACGGAATTGATGTAGATATTCCAGATTTTAAAGATATAGCAGAGGAGGAGTAATATTTTATGGGGATTACCACGACAATAGAGGTAAAAGAAAGCGGCCTACCTGTCAAGATAGAGTTAAAGGAGTGGATAGAATCAGACCTTGCAAAATCACTTGAAAGCGAAGAAGACTTTAGTAAGTGGGGATTATTTGGGGTTGTCGATTCTTTATGTGCTAATGAGAATTATGAATGCAGTATCGGCAATCAGCTTAGGTTTGAGAATCATGTTTATGCTGCGAACGTGGAAGGGGTAAACATGAAGGCTCTTAAAACAATGATTGGAGAGATATTGATTTCGCTTAGAGATTCGGCGATTGCTCTTAAGCTTGAAGGTATGAACATAGGATCTGGCCGGTTAATTATACAAGATAGGATGGGAGTAGTTATTGACAGGGATGGTGATTATGATGATATTTCAGGAGATGGGGAAAGCACAACGTTTAAGCGATCCAGTAAGTACAAGGCAATGTGGTATGGGTGTATGACAAGGATGCCTGAAGGCTATGAGCACAAGCCACACAACAGAAAATAGAGGATAAATAGATGGATAAAGAGATAGATACAGAATTAAGCTTTGGTGAGGCATTTGATAAAACGAAAAAAGGTGGAGCTATGCGGCTTCCATCATGGATGCCTGACGTTTTAATAAAAGCGCAATACCCCGGCCCATATAGCAAAATGACGGCCCCTTATTTATATGTAGAGTCGAGACATGGGAAAGGACCGTGGAAAGAAACTATGATTGAGCTATTTTCTAATGAATGGGTTTATATAAAATAAATGGAAAGAAGACTAAAGCTAGGTTACATAAGTATGAATGAGCTAGTTGCTCACGGTAAGAATGCCGGTGATGTCTTAGAAGACATGTTAAAAAAACAGAACGCCCATAAGATAAATCAAGCAGATGATTTAACAACAGGGTCGTTATTGATGGTGCTTTATTGTGAGGATTGGCCCATTGTTAAGTTAGGAGCAAAACTAGAGAAGATAGTTTTGCCGTTAGGTAAGCCGAAAGAGACATCGGCAAAAATTGCATATAATCATTAGGAGATATTATGTATATAAGTGATGAAGATGTTAACGCGGCTAAAGAGTTGATAGCCAACGGCGAAGCAGTTCCGGTAGGTTATAGGGTAATGGTTCGCTCTATTCATGTGGATACGAATCTTGACTCGTATTCAAAGAGTGAGTTTCCGACACTTGGCGAGATTGAGTTCCAGGATAAAACAGATGATGAGGCCGTGAGGCAGTCAGTAGGGACTTATTTTGGTTTAGTCGTTGATGTTGGTGATTTTGCCTATGGCGGCGGAAGGCTCGGAGACAAGCCATGGGTAGAAAAAAGCGATGTTGCTATTTTTGAGCGATACGCCGGAGTTAGAGTTGATTTCAACGGTGATGAGTACCGTTTTATGAACGATGAAAACATCTTAGGAAAGATAATGCCTAAAAGTGAGGTAGAAAATGTCAAATGAAGCGCTAGAAGAAAAGCTAGATGTGGAAGAAAATCTAGAGACTGAAGAAAAAAAAGAGCAAGAAGGGTATATGGAGCATGAGCAATGGATCGCGGCTGGAAAAGATCCTGAAAAATTCCGAGGCCGAAAGGCTTTTGATGATCATGGTGAGTCTATCCAGACAATAAAAGATTTGAAAAACCAATTTAGTCGATTTAGTGAAACCGTTGGCGAGCTAAAGGCAACATATGAACAAGATGCCAATCGTCGAGTAGAGCAAGCAAGAACTGAAATTCAGGCGGAAATTGAAAAAGCAAGGGAAGATGAAGATATTCAAGCTTTTGAAGCTGCTAAAAACAAACTCGATGGTTTAAAACAGACAGAACAGACAGTTAGGCCGTTGGGAATTATCCAAGAGTTTTTGAGCAAAAACCCTGTATTAGATGCTAATAGCGATCAATTTGACTCGAATTTATATGGCACATGGGCTAAAACGCATGATGCGACGCTTGATTCTATTCTTAGCGGTGACAGAAACAAACAAAATACTTTAACGGAAGATGAAATATCGAGGTCGATGAATGGTGCTATGCAAACGGCTAAAGGGCTATATCCGGAGAAATTCACGTCTTCTCGAAATTCTCGCCAACAAGCACCCACTGGAGGGACTAAAAAGCCAACGCAATCAGTTGATTACCGCTCCAGGTTAAAAGATATCCCGTCAAATATCATGAATAGCAGAGATACGACTGCAAATATCGATATGTATGATCTTTTGTTGAAGAAAGGATCTAAAAAAGATGCTGACGATTATGCAAAAGCTGTGTTAGGAGATAAATAATGAAAAACAACAATCAAAAGAAGAACGAGATAAACGCTAACAAGAATATCCGAAGCCCTATAGGTGCAGAGACATCGCATCACAAGATGTCAAAAGCGGAAGAGATAAGAATAGCGACTGGAAAGCAGAAACGTATTGATTGGGATCATTATACCCGCCTCCCCGAATATGAGGGAATGAGATTATTTGGGTGTAATGATGAAGACGGCGAATTAAATTCCTGGTTTCAGTTAGGCGCTGAGCCGGTAAAAAGGCAAGGAAAGTCTAGAAAAACGTTTGCAGGTATTAATGATACGTCCGCATCAGAATATGAATACGTTGAAGTGGGAGTTAATCAATATGGAAACCCAATTAAATGTTACCTCTTATTCATACCTGAAAAAAGATATCTGGAACTCAAAATCGAACCTCAAAACGCAAGGAATCAAGCGATCCGCGATTCTATGGGAATGGGGGTTATGAACAATGATGGGCAAGGAAAGATAATGCCTAATATTAAAGGGCTTCAAACCTATGCGCCGAATACATCAGTCAACGGTGAGAAAGTCGGCAGTGGTCATAGAGGACTAAGTACAGAAATGAAGCATGACGCATAACTATTTGCTTATATACTAATACTATTCTATAATATAA